>CALHZT010000380.1 GCA_938040995.1 uncultured Pirellulaceae bacterium
GACAGTCTTGCCGCGAATCGTACCTTCAATTTGTTCGCTCATGATCGAATCTCCATCGCGACAATGCTACTGCCCTCAATATCTATCTTACCAGATTGCACCGTTTGGGCATATCTAATCTCGTTTCGATGGTAGATCGGCGGAGTGGGTTTTGGCGTGGACTTGTTTGAGGTGGTTGATGCTGATGTGGGTGTAGAGCTGCGTGGTGGTGGGCTCGGGGAAGCTCCGCAGGGGCCAGGCCTTGTGTTCGGTGTTCGCAAGGTCGAAACGCCGCGACTGACGTGTTATTGGCAAGTCACGGCAACCATCGCGGCGAAGCTTTCTGGTGGCTCGCTTCGATCCAGCCTGGCCGGAACCTCTGATGTCGCTTTGCCAATTGCGCAGACAGATAACTCAGAAAAACACGGGACGCTCACAAACAGCAATCACGAAGTGAGGTGCGCGGTCGAAACTTCGCAACCGTTCACAAATATTGACGTTTCCTCAGCTCAGATTCGAGAGGGGAGAGGGTCAGCACAAATTTTCGGCGTTTGTCCGCAAAGCGAAATAAGTCAGTTTGCCGCCGCAAAATTGAGCCAGACCCTTGCCCGCGTGAACGGTTACGAAAATTCCAATCGAACTTCCGCTAGAGATACCAACGACTGGTGTTGGCAAATATCGAATCACGAATGTGCGACGATCCGGGCTGGTCATCATCCCGCTCGACGTCCTGCGAGCCACCATAAGAGGATAACTCCGCGTTTAGTCGACTGGAAGGATTCGTGACGAGAGCACCAGAGACAGACTGGATCGCCGGATCAAACCCATCTGTCTTCGGTGTAAGCGGCAAGACGGTGAGAAGCGTGAAATCCAGCGTTACGACTCCACCGTCGTCATCCTCAGCCGTAACCGTGACGATCTCCTGAGCTCCGTCAATGCGATTTAAAGGACGGTAACGCCATGTCCAGGTACCATCTTCGTGATGAACGATGGTGCCGACCGAAACCGACAAAGTAACCGTGTCCCATGCCGCATCACTGACAGTGCCAAAATTGCGGACAAAGGGATACTTCCCCACGATGACCGTTTGCGACTGGACAGTCAGTTCGGGCAGTGCATTGAAGACATCCAGCGTAAATTCTGTCGTCGCACTTTCGCCAGTCGAATAATCCGCAGTGATCGTCACCAATAATGAACTCGGACCGTCGAGATCCGTCAGTGACCACGACCAGCTTCCATCACCATTATCAACAACATCCCCGAGAGATGCAGACAATGAGACAGTTTCTCCATTCGGCGGCAACGAGTAGTTGCCACTATTCGAAGCGGTTTGCCCTTCTTCAAAGTTGATGGTACCGGATGCCGACGCAAGGAGCGCAACCTGCAACTCGAACGTGACTGCAGCTTCCGCACCATCACTATCCGTAGCAGTAATTTCTACTGTTTGGTTGTCGTCAGTCGTTACGTCACTGAATAACCAACTCCACGTGCCATCGCCGTTATCAACAACTTCGCCGACACTTGCTGAAAGTGTCACGTCATCATCACCCGGATCACCAAAGGTTCCAAAGTTGACGCCGACACCTCCAACGGCGGCTTGCACCACCACGTTATCAACAGTCAAAACTGGTGGAGCGTTTTCGACAGTGAGATTGAATGTGGCAACACCTGTCGCGCCATCGTCATCTTCAGCCGTAATGGTGACGACTTGCGTATCTTCCGGCCCATCGAGCGAGTCAAACGTCCAACTCCACGTCCCATCGCCATTGTCCACGACTTCGCCGACTGACGCCGTCAATGTCACCGCGTCCACATCCGCGTAAGTTCCGCCGTTCGCCGCCACGTCGCCTTCGTTTACGGTAACATCGGCGACGTCGGCAGTTACCGTCGGCGCAACATTGGCCGCATCGAGGTCGAATGAGACCATCGTTGTCGCGTTGTCTTCGTCCTGAGCGGTAATCTCAACGACCTGAACATCGGCCATGCCGTTAACAGTGCCCAGCGTCCAAGTCCACGTCCCGTCGCCATTGTCCACGACAACGCCCAGCGTTGCCGAAAGAGTCACAACGTCCATTCCAACGTCTGCGAAGGTTCCGGTGTTTGTTGCGGTCTCGCCTTCTGTAGCTAAAACGGTTGGCATGTCGACGGTGACTGTCGGGGCAACGTTTTCCGTGGTGAGATCAAAATCAACGGCGCCTTGCCCGCCGTTTGAATAGTCCGCAGTAATGGTAACCACCTGAGAATCATCGGGACCATCCAGCGAATCGAAACTCCATGACCAGGTTCCGTCGCCGTTATCAACCACATCTCCCACCGAGGCGGAAAGCGTGACCGTTTCGTCAGCGACTGGTGGTGCGTAGAAGCCAGAGTTGGCGGCCAAGTCGCCTTCGCTAACATTCACCAACGCCAAGTCAACATTTAACAAGTCGACAACGAGGTCGAATGTAAACGAACTCGTGGCTCCATCGCTATCGGCAGCATCGATCTGAACGGTGCCCGAGACGTCAGAGGTGGTTGTATCGAGACTCCAACTCCACGTCCCATCACCATTGTCAACAATGGCGCCGACGCTCGCAGAGAGCGTAATTTCGTCGTCGCCCAAATCGGCAAGCGTGCCAGAATTCTGCGCCGTTTGACCGGCGAGAACGGTAACGCTCGCGAAATCGCCAGTCACCTCCGGTGCAACATTCTCGACAATCAGGTCAAACGCCGCTTCCGACATCCCTCCGTCTTCGTCTTGCGCGGCGACCGTCACCGTCACCGATTCATCGGGACCGTCCGCCGTCTGAAATTCCCACGCCCACGTACCGTCACCGTTGTCAACGAGCGTTCCAAGTGTCGCACTGATCGTAACGATGTCATCGCCCGGGTCGCTAAACGAACCAGTCAGCGTGGCAAGCTCGCCTTCGGTAACTGTTAGGGTCGCGGCATCGCTCTCGATCGTTGGTGCCACGTTATTCACAACCAAAGTCGTCGTCGCGATTGATTCCAGCCCGTCGGAATCGGTGACTCGAAGGGCGATCGTGACGGATGCATCGTCCGCAGAGAGGACTTCCGGCGAAACCCCTTCGGCATCCAAATCAAACGTGCTGCCGTTGTAGTCCAGATCCCAGTGATAGATCAGCGAATCAGCTGGTTGATTGGGATCGGAGCTTGCCGAACCATCGAGCTGCAAAAGACTTCCTTCATCGACCGTATAAGGCCCACCTGCATCCGCGATCGGCGGCGCGGCCTGATGACCATCAAACAAAAAGGCGGCGCCGCGGTCCGTGTTCAATCCGTCGATTTGAGGCGCACCTACCAGAAAATCAGATTCGCTCGCCGCGACGGCCAATCCGAAAAGATCTCCAATTTGTGCCTGAGGTGGCAGCAAGTCGCGATGAAATGCACCAGTCGTCGACTGAAACAAATAAGCCGCACCTGCTTGCGGGAACTGAATTCCGATTCCCGCCGAACCGAACGCACCGACGCCTGCGAAATCAGCGCTAAGTGCGAGCGAGTATCCGAAGAAGCTTCCGGCATTCGCTTGTGGATTCTCGATCTCGGCGACTGTTGCGCCCGAAATCGCGTTAAACAAATAGGCCGCACCCGCGTCGATCTGCCCCAGATCCTTGCGAGGTGCGCCAACGAGCACGCGATTCCCGCGTAATGCTATGGACTGGCCAAAATTGTCGTTGGCTTGCGGCGCGGGGTTGTTCAAGGTTGCGACCAAGTCGCCGGTTGGCACATCAAGAACGTACGCAACGCCGGCCTTGGCGACTCCGCTCACGTCCGCCAACGCTCCCACCGCGATGGTGTTGTCAGCAATCGCAACTGAAGTCCCGAATTGATCGAAAGCGCCCGCTGCCGGATTCGCCACCTCGCTGACAAGCTGCCCGGATGACACGTCAAAAATATACGCGGCGCCCGAATCGGTGGCTCCAATGTCTTCATTGGGAGCGCCGACGATGACTTGCAGACCGTCGATAGATACAGAAGTCCCAAACCTGCCATTCGCCGATGGATTCGGACTGTTGAGCGTATGGAGCAATGACCCATCTGTCATGTCAAACAGATAGACGACTCCACTGTTGGCGATTCCGCCCGTGTCATTGTTGAACGCGCCGGCTGCCAGAATGCTACCAGAGATAGACAACGTCGCTCCGAACTGGTCAAAAGAGCCAGGATCCGGATTCAGAATGGTCTGCTGAAGCGCTCCATCCGAATCGTGAACATAGATGACTCCGGAATCCGTACCGGCGGCATCGTCGAGCGGTGCACTCACCACGAAGAATTCGCCAGAGGTAGCGACTGCCTGACCAAAGTAATCGAACGACGAAGCCGCAGGAGTCGCCAGATCGCGAATGGACGAACCTGTACCAGGATCAAACTGGTAGAGCATGCCGGAGTCCAAAGCCGCCGCGTCGTCCCAATAGGCTCCGACTGTTGAACTGGTCGAGGAGACTGCGACGCTGAACCCAAAGTAGTCGATGACGTCGGGAGTGGGATTTGTGTACGTGAAAACCAAGTCGCCGGAGACCGCGTCGTATTGATATGCCGCTCCTGCATCGCGGGCACCGGTATCGTCGCGATACGCACCAATCAGGATCTGGTCGCCGTCGATATCAATGTCGATCCCAAAGTTGTCCGACAACTGCGGCGTGGGATTGATGAGCGTGTGAATCAGCGTGTGAGCCGTATTTCCAGATTGGACTTCGTAAACGTAGGCGGCGCCAGCGCTCACTTGCCCCAAGTCATCACGGTGTGCACTGACAACAATGCGATCGCCGGATATCGCGACTGATTGACCATAAAAGTCAAAATCGTCGGGATTCGGATTGGTAAACTCAGCTTGAAGGGTCCCCGTGACAGCGTCGTAGAGATAGACGGCTCCGTCATCCCGCGACTGCATATCAGCTCTTGGGGAGCCGACAACCAGTAAGTCATTTTCGATGTCAACGGAAAATCCGAACGAGTCAAGAGGTTCCGCCGAAGCGCGTGAAATCGAATGCCGTAGCTCACCGGTGGAGGCGTCGAAAACATGGACGCTTCCACTGTCAGTAACACTGGCGTTGTCCAGGAACGCTCCGACCACAATCGTGTCGCCATCCGCTGCTACAGCCGACCCAAAGAAATCAAAAGCCCCAGATTCGGGATTGGAGAGTTCACGAACCAAAGCGCCAGTTGCCCGGTCAAAGACAAAGACTGTGCCTGAATCCGTCGCCTCATCGTCATGGCGTGGGTCACCAACGACGACGAAGTTCTCTGCAACGGCGACGGCATGGCCGAACCGATCACCCGAGGATGGCGATGGATTTTCAAGAGTCGCTATTAAGTCGCCAGTGACTTCGTCGAAGACGTAAGCCTCACCAACACTGGCAAATCCGTTGGCGTCAGTCGATGGAGCACCCACGACGACAGCCCCCCCATCAGAGTCGGTTGAGTAGCCAAACTCAACGGAGGCTTGTACTTCTGCACCTTCATTTGCGAGCGAGAGAAGGAAATCGCCGGCCAACAATCGCCGATTTTCCAGCATTTCCCCGTTCAATCTGAAAACAGGATTTGCTTTCGATCTTCGCCCGCGCTTGCTCATTGCCGTTCCCGATTCCAAAAAGTTCGCCAAAGGCACCAAGCGCATCCCATACAATTGGGCCTTTCACTCGACATCTTACCAAAACCTGCGAATTTCCGCCCTTTTGGGGGTGGAATTGCGGCAAATACGGCCAAAAAAGACAGAAAAATGTCTCCCAGTTAGCCGCCCTACAAAGCATTTGGGAATTTTAAAGGAAATCGAAACAAAAGGCTTGTGAGGTCTAACAGCAAGCCGTATATTGTGTCTTCCAGCGAACGTTTCTTCGCTGACTCATTGCAACACCACTCTTCGTTTTGAAAAGAGCAGTCACTGACGAAACCATAATTGAGGCATTATTCGAGGCTCGCCTGAGGCGAGACTCGAGTAATGTCTTTTTTTGTGTTTTTACCTTTGATTTTCTTTTTGAAACGGAGAGATTCAGTGTTTAAGAAAAGCTTTTTTGCTTCGATCGTGCTTCTAACAGTCGCTTCCCAAGTAAACGCCATCACGATCCCTTACGGCGATTTCAACGGCACCGACGTCATGTATTTGGACGTCGTCGAAGACACCCGCGACTCGCCGACTGCTCTTTTTGGTGCCCCGTCAATCTTGGGCAACACACTGGATTTCGATCCACTTAGCTTCTCTGCTGGCGTTTCCAGCATGACCGGCACAAATGCATCGGAAATCGTCGATGGGCAGCTGAACTTCACGATTATGAGCAACGACGATGCATTCGCCATTACAACTGTCGAGCTTCGCGAAGCTGGCGATTACACGCTTAACGGTCTTGGCAATGCTCAAGCAACTGCTTCTGTAGCTGCCCCTGTTCGCTGGACGATCACGCATGTCGACGGTGCTCCAATCTCGCCTGTATCTGGGTCTGGCAGCTTGGCATTCTCACCCACTGGCGGCAACTACGCTCTCCCCGGCGATCTTGGAACCGGCGTTCTTTGGGATGGTGAGCTAGACGTCGATGTAGCAGGTTTCGCTGCAGCTAACGGAATCACCGGCAACGTAACCAAGGTCGAATTTGCCCTCGACAACACTCTGACCGTGGCAGCTGCCGATGGCGGTTCGGCTTCGATCTTCAAGAAAGACTTCAGTGGCGTAACTATCGGCATTATTCCTGAGCCAGGATCGTTCACACTCTTGGGTGCTGGCCTGCTTGGACTACTGAGCTTCCGCCGCAAGAAGTAGTCAAAACCGACAATTCAGACACGGGAGACTGGGACTTTCTCCGTTTCAACCCGCTCCTGAGCTAGATAGCGAGACCTCATTGAGGTCTCGCTTTTTTCGTATTTGCACGGGATCTAGTACCTATGGTGCAATTTGATGAATTTTCCAAAGAAATTGCTTGCAAGCGATGAGAGGCCGAATAAAGTGAAATTTGTCGATGAGGCGTTTCCTCCCCATTGGCCCTAATCAACTTCTATCCTCCATTTTGAAAAGAGCAGTCACTGACGAAACCATAATCGAGGCATTATTCAAGGCTCGCTGAGTGCGAGGCTTGAGTAATGTCTTTTTTTGTGTTTTTACCTTTGACTTTCTTTTTGAAACGGAGAAATTCAGTGCTTAACAAAAGCCTTCTCGCTTCGCTCGTACTTTTTGCAGCCGCTACCCAAGCCAACGCTTTGGTCATCCCTTACGGCGATTTCCTTGGTACAGACTTCATGTATCTCGACGTTACTGAAGACACACGAGACGAGCCAAATGCCCTCTTTGGTGCCCCATCGATCCTAGGCAACACTCTGGATTTCGATCCCCTTAGTTTTTCCGCCGGCGTTTCCAGCACAACTGGTACTTCTTCATCGGACATCGTGGACGGCCAGCTCAACTTCACAGTCATGAGCAACACCGACTCGCTCGGAATTGACGTCGTCCAGATTCGAGAAGCTGGTGATTACACTCTGAACGGCCTTGGTAACGCTCAAGCAACTGCTTCTGTCGCTGCCCCTGTTCGCTGGACGATCACGCACGTCGACGGTGCTCCAATCTCGCCTGTATCTGGATCTGGCAGCTTGGCGTTCTCACCCACCGGCGGCAACTACGCTCTTCCCGGCGACCTCGGAACTGGCGTTCTTTGGGACGGCGAGTTGGACGTCCCTGTAGCCAGTTTCGCTGCCGCTAACGGAATTACTGGTAACGTAACCAAGGTCGAATTTTCGCTCGACAACACTCTTACCGTGGCAGCTGCCGATGGTGGTTCGGCTTCGATTTTCAAGAAGGACTTCAGCGGCGTAACAATCGGTGTTCCTGAGCCGGGTTCACTCCCACTCCTCGGTGCTGGATTGCTCGGCCTACTGAGCTTCCGTCGCAAGAGGTAAGCTCTTCGATACAAGACAGACTTGGGAGAACGGTCTTTCCTCCGTTTCAACCCGCTCTCCTGAGACAAATAGCGAGACCTCATTGGGGTCTCGCTTTTTTCATGCGCGTCATCGTCGCTCGCTTCGGTGATGTCGCAATGGCGCGCGTAGCGCGATTTCCCATCGCTGTGGCACCTGCTCATCCTGTCGCTAACGTCCTCGGATCGTCGCGTATGCCCTGTTCATTCGTTGAGCACGTTGGGCACAGATAACCGGCGATACCGCGGATTCTCAACTGCTTCGAACGGTCGACACGGCGCATTGCGAAACAATATCGTAACCGTTCACGCGGGCAAGGGTCTGGCAGGGGTGTTGTAACGTTGGCCTTGCAGCGGATTTTACGTTGCCCAGAACGGACATGAACTGTTGCAGATACATCGACGCGTATGGCCGCTCCTCCCCGTCGCTAAGGCTCCGCCCATCCTCTCGCGACACGTGGTATGCCCTGCTCATTCTTCGCATGACACCACTGCGTCGGAGGAGGGTAGCTTGGGGCGAGCGGCCGAGGTCAGGCAAACGACTTCAATAAATCTGGCGTGAGCGCAAATGCCACGCAATATCGAATTTACAACACCCCAGGGTCTGGCTCAATTTTTCGGCAGCAAACTGACTTATTTCGCTTTGCGGACAAACCGCCGAATTTGCGCCTGCCCCCTCTCGAACCTGAGGAAACGTCAATGTCCGTGAAAGGTTACACAGTATCAGCGTTGCGAACGCGATTCTGATGCTGGCATGGTTCCGTACGCCGGCGTGACAACTCCGCCGTGCCCGCCACCGACCAGTCGAGTCGCCTTAGTTCCAGTTTTGCACTTTTCAGAACGCTGATTTGCGGTTCTGGGGCGGAGGATCGCGAAATAAGCGAGGGTGTCGACCGATGGCCACACCTACCAATAATTCAAAAACACCTCTAAACACGGTGATTTTGACGACGCAAAAAGTGCAAAACTGGAACTTGGAATCGTTCGAGAAATTACTGCCTGATCTTCCTCCGTCTTTCCCGCGCAGGCGGGAATCCATTGAATCGGATTGGCTTTTTGATGCAGGGAAAGACATTGAGGTTAATACGCTTCGAGTGGGTCCCCGCGTTCGCGGGGAAGACGGATATAGGCCATCAATCGAGTCGTCATGAACGGAGATTCGACACTAATTGATCGAACGATCCTTACCGGTTTAGCGACGTCGCATTGTTTTCGTTTTCAGATTGTGATCCGTAAACAGAAATCGCACCGTACCACTTTTTACTCGCATCAGGACCGAGTGCGTGATTGCTGTCGATCCGCGAAAACGGACACCTTTGAGCAACGGACTTTCGTTGATACCTGTGGCACAAAACGTCAGTTTGCCGCCGAAAAATTGAGCCAGCCCCTTGCCGGGTGAACGGTTACAAAAAAAGAGACCTCACCACGCCGGGTCAGGTCTCTTGAGAATTTCAATTCCGTTTTTGAAACGGTTTTTGGTAGCGGTCTAGCGGGAAGCCAGTCGATTGAGTGGTGCGAGGCCCTGCATGCTGGCTTGCATTTGCACATAATCGAAATCGCCGTTGCTCAGTCGACGAAGTGGCACCGTGCTAAACTTCCCGTTCTCTTTCTTCAGTCGGACATGCGTCTTTGCAATCTGAACGAGCCGACCACGAGTTTTGAACTTGCCCGTGTTGTCGGTCCACGTACGCATGACTGGCGATTCCGTCTTTGCCGTCACTAGCTTCGTGTTACCGACTGGACGAACCGACGCATCGTCAAAAATCCCATCGAGCCCATCGTCGTCACCACCATCCGCTCCGCCAGGGTCCGCTGGGAAATCTCCTCCGAGGTCATCGCCACCCAAATCATCGGCTGGGAAGTCGCTACCTAGGTCATCGCCACCCGTATCGTCACCGGCCAAGTCGCCACCGCCAAGGTCGTCAGCAGGGAAGTCGCTACCCAGGTCGTCACCACCCAGATCATCGCCGGCAAGATCGTCACCGCCGAGGTCGTCGCCGCCCCCGAAACCATCATCGCCGCCAACCGTGTCTTCGGACGGCATATCGCCCAAGTCATCGCCACCTAGATCATCGCCACCTAGATCATCACCGCCGCCAAAGGCGTCATCTGCTGGCTCCATCGCGGGGCTTGAATCTGCGGGCTGGGAGATCACCTCAGGTGTTGAAGGAACAGCTTCCGGGGCGTTCCTTGTGCCAGACCCTGCCGAACCGTCAACAACGGTCCCCTCATCAACAACAACGCCTTCGGACATGACGTCCATAACGATCGTGCCGCCATCGGAAACGACTGTACCTTCCGAGTATCCGCCCTCTGCGATCACCTCACTCGAATACCCGTCTTCCACTACGTAGCCGCCGTCGGAGTATCCTTCTGAAGCCGTCGAACAAGCTTCGCAATTCTCGACGATTCCTTCGCTGTAACCGTCGCTATAGCCACCGTCGTAAACGACTTCGCCACTGCTATAACCTTCGGTAACGTATTCGGCATCGGAATACCCACCTTCGACAACGTAGCCTTCACTGACAACTCCGCCGTCCGAGTACCCGCTGTCAACGACGTACCCTTCATCGACATAGCCACCATCCACATAGCCACCTTCGACGTAACCGCTGTCCACATAGCCGCCGTCAGAAATGACTTCGCCTTCGATGACATCAGAAACTGGATAGCCTTCGCTAATCACGTGACCACTGTCAACATACGAAGAGCCACCAACAACAGAACTTGACCAGTCGTCAGAGCAAGTCGATCCGTAGCTGTACGATGGTGACACACATTCAGAACTGCATGACGCTGTCGAGCTACCGCCGCAGCCACCCTTTAGTCGGGAGCCGAAGCAGCCAAGTCGTGATTTCAGCCGCGAGCCGAAACCGCCGCCGCAACTACCTCCACAACGCTGACCGCCACAACCGCCTCCACCGAGTTTACCGCGAAGCGCTCCCAAGCGGCCGCCAAGGCGACAACCGACTTGCCCGCCACCGCAACCGCCGCTTTGGCAGCCACCGCCAAGCCGGCCGAGCAGGTGTCCGGCAATCGCCGAATCGATCGTCATCAAGAAAACAACGAGCCACGTAGCGATGACCCGGATGTTGTGTGTCGTTGAACGTCTCACGTTCGCCTCCCAGTGGTTTTATTCTGTGCGGTATATCGTGGTGATGAGGTCGATCATTCCCACGGAAGGATCGAGAAATTTCGCTTGAAAACGAGCCACTATGCTACCGGTCGTTTTGACGACTGGCAACGCACAGCCCGCCCATTTCGCCCATTTTTCCAACAGAAAGGCGGCGGTTTCGCTTGTTTCACGTGAGGGCTTGCCGTCCCACTCGCCCGCGCTTTGTGCTCGTATTGCCCCAAGAATTCAAACGCAGCATCAAGCCGCAGCATCAGACTTCTCAAGTCGCATCGAGACTCAAGCTACGACACCACCATCCGCCAGCACCGGTGAATTCGCCGGTTTCGAAAATCTTCGGGCACAGTCTGGCGGCTGATCTCGCGAACGGTCAGACCAAGATCGGCCATCCGCGACTCATCGAGTTTGAAGCGACGGAAATTCGTTGAAAAATAGATCACGCCCTCGGGTGTCATGTGGCTGACCAGTCGATGGAGCAGTTCGCCGTGATCGCGCTGGACATCCCAGTCGTATTCGAGGTCTTTCTTGTTCGAAAAAGTCGGAGGGTCCACGACGGCGAGATCAAATTGAGTGTCCGGGTGCAAGTCGCGGAGATAGCGCATCGTGTCGGAGCGAACGAAGCGATGATGCGAACCGGCGAATTTGTTCAGGCGAATATTGTCGCTGGCCCACGCAAGATAGGTTTGCGACGAGTCCACGGTGACCGTCTCGACGGCTCCACCAGCGGCAGCGTAAACGGTGAACGAGCCGGTATAGGCAAACAGGTTCAGGAACTTCTTGCCATCGGATTCGTCACGAACTTTCCCGCGGGTGATTCGATGATCAAGAAACAGGCCGGTATCCAGATAGTCAGTCAGGTTCACAAAGAACTTCAGGCCGCCTTCGCTCACGACGATGCGTTCCTGATTGTCGGCGGTACGATCGTATTGCGTGGAACCGCGTTGCCGATCACGAAACTTCATATGAACGTTGCGACGATCAACGTCGAGCACGTCGGCGGCAGTCTGCTGCATCAAATCGAGCCAGTCAGCATGTTCGGCTCGCGTACGATCATGCGGACGGGCGAACTCCGCCATGTGAATGCTGTCTTCGTAGCGATCGACGACGAGTGGGATCTCAGGAATGTCTTTCTCATAAAGTCGAAAACAGGTGATGCCACGCTGCGGCCAGCGACGCAAATGCCTTGCTCGTTTGCGCAAACGGTTCGCAAACTCTTCGGCTTGTCGCGAAGCCGCTTCCTTGAGCCCGCCGAAGACGGGGCCATCCGGTTTGGGTGCGGGTCTGGATTCGGGATTGGCAGCCGGCGTCGCAGCATCGCCCGGCGCTGAGCGAGAAGCTCGAACGCTTTCGCTATTCCCGTCGAATGCCGAAGGCTGCGATGTACTCGCAGCCGATTGCGCACTCGTTGGCGCACTCGTTGGCGCATTTGTTGGCACACTCGGCGAATCGTTGCCCAGACCGGTTGCGAGTTCGCTCGCCGATTCCATTCGCTCGCGAGTTTCGCCAGGTCTTGGCGGCCTTGGACCATGAAACTGATAATACTGACATTCGATGCGGCCGTTATAGACTTTGCGACGACGGTTCGCCCGCTGCCCAATAATCTTCTCAAAATCAGAAACGCTGGTAATGACGTAGTGGGACCAGGTCGGCAGTCGGCGAAGCACAAACGGAAACGAGCGATAGAGATCTGCAACATCGGGCGGCAGGTACTGGAATGCGTGCCGCGGTTGTGGACCGCGCTCCCGGCGACTTTTTCCACTGTTGCGACTTTCGGTCGGTGGTTGCTCCCGGGTTTCGCTGGAAGCTGCTTTGGGCTGGCTCGCAGCACCTTCTTCCGACTCGTCCTCCACCGTATCCGAACGCGGTGTGTTCATCCGCTGCCCATATGGAGGATTCGTAATGATGCATCCGTACTCTCGCTTGCTCGTCAGGTCCGCAAACGGTTTGCACTGAAAGTGAATGTCGTTGGCAACATTCGCCGCCTCGGCATTTCGGCGAGCGAGACTCAATGCCCCTTCGTGCAGATCCAGTCCAATGATTCGCTCTGGAAGTTCCGGCAACTCTTCCGCGCGAGCCGCCGCCCGCGTGGCTTCCCAAGCCTCTTTCGGCACAGCCGGCCATGATTCAGCAGCGAACGAGCGATTGATACCCGGCGCGATGTTGCGGCCGATCAAGGCGGCTTCGATCGGGATCGTGCCGGTGCCACAGAACGGATCAATCAACGGCCGGTCCGGCTTCCAGAACGAAAGCTGCACAAGCGCTGCGGCCAGCGTCTCGCGGATGGGAGCCTTGCCTGAGATTGGGCGATAGCCGCGTTTGTGCAGTCCTTCGCCAGTTGTATCAATCGATAACGTTGCAATATTGTTGAGCAAAGCGACTTCGACTCGATACTCATTGCCGGTCTCTGGCAGCTCGTTGACATCATGCGCTTCCATCAACCGGTCAACGACGGCTTTCTTGACCATGCGTTGACAGGCGGGCACGCTGGAAAGCTGCGATTTGATACTGCGACCACGAACCGGTGACGCAGCGTCGGCCGGGATCCAGCGTTCCCAGGGTAGCGACTTGGTCCCATCAAACAGCTTGCCAAAATCGTCGGCTTCGAACTGCCCAAGACACAACAGAATTCGCTCGGCAGATCGCAAATGAATGTTCAGCCGGCAGATCGCGGATACGTCGGCCTCGATCAGCAAGCGGCCAGGCTGGTACGTCTTTGATTCATAGCCGAGTGCTTTCAGCTCCCGAGCCACGATGGCTTCGAGCCCAAATGCGGCGGTGGCGATCAGTTTGACGGGCGGGGACGATGCGTTTTCTTCCGATTCCATCAAGGGATTGTAACCCGGTTGCGGTCAGGCTGCTCGCGATATCGGTCTCGTATCGTTTTGAATTGAATCGAATCGAATCGAATCGACGTCCAAGATTCTCGCACGCACCCAAACATGATAAAACTGCCGCATGCCTACCATCAATCAACTAACGACTTATCTGGAATTGTTCGCACCATTGCGGCTGGCCGAGGACTGGGACAACGTTGGCTTGCTCGTCGGAGACCGAAAAGCAGCCGCGGACCGCGTGATGACTTGTTTGACCGTGACGCCGGCTACGGCGGCAGAGGCGATTCGCCGCAACGCCAACATCATCGTGACGCATCATCCTTTGCCGTTTCGTCCGCTGAAGCGAATCACGACGGACAACGTGCCGGGGCAGATGCTCTACGATCTGATTCGAGGCGGCGTCGCGATCTACAGCCCACACACGGCGTTTGATTCTGCGGAAGCCGGCATCAATCAGCAGCTTGCCCAGTCGCTGGGCCTATCGAACATCAAACCACTCGTCGACGCCGAGCAGGAAACAGATCCGGGATCTGGCCGCTACGGTCCGTGGCCAGAATCGACGACAGTCCAACAAGTCGCCGATATCCTGAAATCGTTTCTGAAGATCGAGAGCGTGAAATGCGTGGGCGATCCTGCGCACGTCGTCAAGAAAGGCGCGGTCGCGTGCGGTAGTGCCGGCAGCTTTCTTGGTGCCGCCAAGCGGCATGGCTGCGACGTGTTCGTAACGGGTGAAACCACGTTTCACACTTGCCTTGAGGCCGAGGCACTGGGTATCGCGATGCTTCTTGTCGGACATTATGCCAGCGAACGGTTCGCGTGTGAAAAGCTGGCAGAGCTCATCCAGTCCGAGTTCAGCGACGCGGAGGTGTGGGCATCAAAAGACGAATCGGACCCGCTTCGTAGCATCTAGAGATGTTGGCGGAATGATCGTGGGTTAGGCATCGGCACACACAGCCTGGGGTGTTGTAAAGTTGGCCTTGCAGCGGAATTTACGTTGGCCAGAACGGACATGAACTGTTGCAGATATATCGACGCGTATGGCCGCTCCTCCCCGTCGCTAAGGCTCCGACCCTCCTCTCGCGACACGTGGTATGCCCTGCTCATTCTTCGCATGACACCACTGCGTCGGAGGAGGGTTGCTTGGGGCGAGCGGCTGCAATAAATCTGG
>CALHZT010000381.1 GCA_938040995.1 uncultured Pirellulaceae bacterium
ATGGTGGTACTGATCGCCAAATAATGGATCGTTGGGAATCAGCTCGCGTGGGTCTCCACCGGAGTACACAAAGTTCGGCGAACTCCAAAGGACGTGATCGACTTGATCGAGCGCTTCCATCGCAGCCACGATATCCGCCTCGTCCCCAATGTTAATCCGTACCAACGAGACGCTTTCGCCGCTATCCAGCTGATGCGTGAGCAGGGTTTTGAGTTCGTGCGCTTCGCTGGCCCCGGTGAGCTGCACCCAATCAAGGTGGCCAAGGAATGAATTCGCGGCAGCACGCCCCGAGGGCACCTGCGTCGCGACGATCAAATCACCCGGTACGTGCGGTTCGGCATGAGTACGCTGCGTCACCTGTTCCAGCGTGACCGCATCGAATGCAAAGGGGTCGACAATTCCGATGCCACCGGCGAGCCCAACGTCACCGGCAAGTAGGTGTCGCGGCTCGAGGTGCTCATGATTCAGTTGCCGCAACCGCCGCCCCATCGTTCGGTTTTTTCCGTGCCTCTGATTCATAGCCTGTCCTGTTGGTAAGCTGTCTGATTGTTTGCCCCGTAGTATAAACGATGAGTAACAAGGACGTTACTTGGACTTTTAAATAGTGGACACACTGATCGAATACGAGAGTCCCGTCGCGCCAAAAAGAGGAACCAATGGTGGTGTTTCGTGCTGACCGGAGCAGCCGTTTTTTGTCCGGTATCGAAGCTCGCGATACTCGCACTTCGAGCATTCAAGCCACAACAGCCGTTTCTCCGCGAAATCTGGAACGCGCAAGGAATAGCGCTGCAAAGGTGACCAAGGGTGGCAGAAGACTCGATGCCCAATCAGCCCAGGTTCGAGAGGGTCAGGCACAAATTTTCGGCGTTTGTCCGCAAAGCGAAATAAGTCAGTTTGCCGCCGAAAAATTGAGCCAGACCCTTGCCCGCGTGAACGGTTACCGACTCAAAGCGTGAAGTCGCTCACAAAACAGCGGCACGCGATACCCATTGCCGTCCCACAATCGGCCAGCATCAATGGCAACTCAAGCGTTTCGGCTTGATAGCGACGGCAAGTCGAGCCCCTATGCCAACAATCGTTTGGCATCGCTCCCCGAAAAACTGATCGTCTCGGTAGAGCAGAACCCCTTCGGTACGAGCCTGTCAGACGACGTACTACGAGCCAAGGTTGCGGGCGATTGACGCTTCCATTGTCTGGACCGGTGCGAATCTGCCGTGATTCGCTTTCGATGCGAAACGCTGCCGTCACGAATCGATGCCGTTACGAATCGGCAAGCTGCGCCATTGTCTCATCAGAGATATTGAAATTGGCAGAAACGTTCTGAACATCGTCGTGGTCGTCGAGGGCCTGCAAGAGCTTGAGAATCTTGCGGCCGTCTTCGAGCTCCAGGTCTACGGTATTATTGGGGATACGTGTTACCTGTTTGACTGTTGGCTCAAGCTCGGCGGCGATGAGCGCGTCAAGAACATCGGAATAGACGTCAGGAGAACAGGTGATTTCATACTGTTCACCCTGGTTGTCGATGTCATCCGCGCCACTTTCCAGCGCGACTTCCATGAGAGCCTCTTCTTCAATTTGGTCGCTTGGGATGCAGATAAGCCCTTTCCGTTCAAAGAGGTAAGAAACACAATTCGTGTTTCCCATCTTGCCACCGTTGAGCTCGAAGACCTTGCGTATTTCTGGTGCCGTGCGGTTTCGGTTGTCAGTCAGAATATCACACATGACAGCGACACCAGCCGGACCGTACCCCTCATAGATGATCTCTTCGACATCACCGCCTTCGAGTTCACCCGTACCTTTCTTGATGGCTCGCTGAATATTGTCCTTCGGCATGCAAGCCGCTTTGGCGTCGGCGAGTGGAACCCGCAACCGGGCATTGGTGGACGGATCGCCGCCGCCAATTTTGGCAGCCACGATGATGGCCTTGGAGATCTTGCTCCAGAGTTTTCCGCGTTGTGCATCAACACGGCCTTTGCGGTGCTGAATATTTGCCCATTTCGAATGGCCAGCCATCTGTTACTCCTAATCGTCCCGTTTAAGCTTGTTCCCGATTTGAACCGATTGCCACGGTTCCTGCTCTCGTTTTGTGCAGCACGTCGACACCATCGGGCGCGGTCGCATGAGTTTGTTCAAAACTTGTCTACGCCAAAACGGGCCGCAGGATGCAAACCAGAGCGTTTTGCAGATTGTTGTCGCAGAAAAACCGTAGCATGAGCCTCCGAGCCCGTGGACTTTTCACGACACGGGATCGGAATCCCACGCTACGGGATTGTGAAAAACGCTCTAGAAACTATCTACAATCGCGTGAAAAATTACAAGTCACGCTTGAGGAACCACTTTTGGCGAAATCGAAATCGTTGAGGCCGAAGCGTAGCTGGTTTGTGCTGCTCCCACCGCCAGAACGGCAAAGTCGCCATTGCCGTTGACTCCGAGCCGAGCTCGGGCTCGCGAACGACAAATGGAGCGACATCTTCAGGGCAAATTCACGTACCCGATCAATAAGTCACCTGATTTTTCGCTACCCAGTAGTTTTGCTGCAAAATTGTGTTCTGCGATCTCGTTGCCTTTTCCGCCAAATACAACAATCAGATCTTTTCCGGAGGCTCTCGACGTGATTGCCTTGCAGCCGCGTCCAAAATCGACTGCTTCAGCCGCACCAAAACGAAGTGATTTCAAGTCGATATCCTGAAGTGGATCAAAGCCCGGCTCGCCGAGAATCTTCAGTTCGATCTTTTCCGTTTGAGCTGTCAGCGGTTTATCTCCCAAAAGTCGTAATCGGCGGGGCACGGTCAATGGGATAAAGATGTTCTTCGAGTTGTGGTTGTCACCGGCAATATCATCTTTCTTGCTTACATCAATCACAGCAAAGTTCATGTGCGTCGCGCGGCCGTAGCTGTCCTGGACTACCTTGGGACGTTCGTACTTGAACCACTTCTCTGCTGTGCCACCTTCGTGTTGCATGACATTGGTATCGTATGCATGGCCTGGAGCCTGCTTCCACTTTATCCCGTCTGCCGAACGCGAATGAAAGGCAACGCGACCGTACCAGTCGTTAAAGACTGCATGGTATTGAACCTCATCTTTCCAGATGACGGGATCTTCGAATTTCGCTTTGGGAATGGCTGGGTAGACCGAGTCAGTAACTTGCCGGTAATGTTCGTCTGCATGGTCACTGATGAAAATCTGGCCTTTCTTGGCCATCATCAACACACTTCCGTCCGCCCGCACAACATGAGTTCGATTCCCAGTGTTGACGGGACCATTTAGCCACTCAAACGATGGCTCGATCTGTTCCCAGGGGCCATCGAGCGTGTCTGCCTTGTAAGCTTTCCCCTTCCACCCGCCGATGATGAAAGAGCCATCCTTGCGGCGGTAGACTTCCGGATTGTGCAAGGGACCGATTTCGCTGACAAATGTATAAGGCCCCATGGGGTCCTCACTCACGACGTGCGCGACAATGGATTGTGACCACGTCCGATGGCCCGAACGCTTGCCGACAACGTTATTCTCTGGCCAGCGAGCAACAAACATGTGGTATTTGCCATCGTCACCCAGAATGCTGTTTCCGCCCCAGTAGGAATAGTCGGGCGCTTCGATACCGTTGGCAACATCTCTGGGAATCACACCATCAGCGCCCCACACATCCGTCCGCAGTTCTCCCTGGAGCGGTGCTTTCCTGAACATGTCAATAAAGGCAGCCCCACGGACGAGGCCTTCAGGAACTTTGTAGGTCGATTGTGTGACCTGGCCAGACACTGCCGAAGTGCATGAAAAACAGATGGACAGCCACAACAAAAGAGCAGGTTGCGAATAGCTGACGATTGCCACTGTAGTAGACTCACGACTCATTCACGATTTCCAATTCTTCGGCGAGTACCGATTTGGGTTTCAGTTTTCCGCTCAGGTACTTTTCGTAATCTTCCCGGCTGCATTCGACCGGATCGTGAAAGGCGACAAGCCGTTTGCCATCCTTTCCTTTCGCTTCAAAGACAATGGGATGGTCGTCACCGTTTTTGTCCCAGTGAAGTTCCAAATGAAACCTGATAAAGCCCTTCGCGCAAACCAGGAACTGACTCAGGCAGCGTGCGTGGTCAGTTCCCCGCTGCCGTGATTTTCGATTGAATCTTCCCGATCAATCGGTCATCACTTTTCGAAGGCGGTCGATCTGCAGATTCCAGCGACTTTACCGCCTGCGTCCAACGCTGGACAGCTTCCCCGGATTTACCGGACGCCGACAACGCATCACCGAGGTGATCCAGAATTATTCCATCCGGGTCCGACATGCTGTCAACCGCTTTTTGAATGTGCTTGACCGCATCTTCAAAATTCCCAAGCCGATAGTTTACCCACCCGAGACTATCCAGGTACGCGCCGTTTTCCGGTTCTTCCGCGACAGCTGCCTCAATCATGCCCAAGGCCCGATCAAGCCGGATATCCTGGTCTGCCCAGAGATATCCCAAGTCGTTCTGTGCCCCAACGTCATTCGGAAATTCATCGAGCACCTGAAGAAGCACCTCTTCCGCAGATTCGAAATCTTCCTGGTTCACGTGCAGCGATGACAGTGTAATCCGCGCCTCTCGAAGGGTTTCGCGGATGTACGGAGTCGTGTAATCATCGCCGAACTGCGTAATGACGGCTTGATAAATGGGAATCGCATCGTCGGGATTCCCGCTGTGGTAAACCACCCACCCCTTTCGAAGAAATATGTCCGCTGAATTGGGATCCCTGGTCAAATATTCATCGAGCGTTTTCTTCGCATCCTCCGTATCGCCGTTCAGCTCCTGACACATCGCGAGTACTCGCGTTGTCGCGGCAAGGTCGAGGGATTCAGGTGGATCAGACAGGGCATCCTGAAACATCGGAATCGCGACCTCATAGTTTTCATTCGCCATGCACTGTTCGGCCCAGTCGACTTTTAAAGTCGCGATGCGCTTCGGATCTCGTTCGTTGCGGATCGCAAAATCAAGATACTGTTTTGCATCGGCGGCATGCTCTTTCGACTGGAGGCACATCATTCCAACGCCAAGGGATTCGCTGGTGTTCATCGGCCGGCGTCTGTCTTTCAGTTTTTTCTGCGATCTGGCAATTACCTTTTTGAGCAACGGACGTTCTTCCAAGAGCCCGTCGAGCGAATCACCGAAAACAATCAGATTGCCAGTCACTTCGACGGCTTTACCGAGAAGTGCAACGATCCCATCCGCATCCGACGTTTTTCGATACGACTCCATCAGCATCCGGTAGCCGGAGACGGTGGGTTCACTGATCAGGGTCGGCTCAATGAGCGGTATCGCATCCTCAAAGCGTTCGCTTTCGATATAGCGTCTGGCTGCAAAGTCGGCGAGAAACGGATTGTCCGGATCCCGATTAAGAAGTTTCTTCAGCTGCACGAGCAGTTTGTCGGCGGCTTTTTCCTTACCGTACTTTTTCTCCACAATGGTCTGCAGCAGCTTGTACGGCTCGTCACTGGGAATTGTCGATTCGGAAGCAAAGCACTTTTCCAGATGTCCCAGCGACTGCTCCCAGTTGTCGCGGCGCGCAGCCAACAGGGCCTGGTGATACTCCCACAGTGTTGCGTCATCGTTTGCCTTGTACAGCTGCCGATAGATCTTTTCGGCGTTCTCGTATTTTTCGGCCTTCAAGTACGATTCGCCCAGTACCTGATAAACGGCCGTGGTGTTGCCCAGTTGCTTTTCCATTTCCTCTTCGGTCATGCCATACGAATTGGGATTCGCGATGGCATCTTCGACGACGATCGCGGACGTGTCGGCTCCGGCAATTTCGTATTGTGCACAGACCAGAGCCCGGTCAATATGCATCTCGACCAACGCGGCGTTCTTGCCGCTGGCGCCCTTTTCAACCTGCAATTCAATCGCCTTGTCGAGCATCGCCAGTACGCGAGTACCAGTCCGGTCTTGCGACATCGCCATCGCAATACCGTGCATCAATTCAGGATCGCGGGGCTGCCGCTCAATGGCCAAAATTGCGTATTCCTTTGCCGTCTCATGACGATCAAGATGAAATGCGAGCGGCACGATGTCCCACAACAGTGTTCCCGAGTCCTGATTCCATCGCCACGCACGCTGGTAGCAGGCGAGCGCTTTGGCATATTCTTCCTGCTGATAGTGAAGCCGGCCTTGCCCAAACAACGCGAGAGACTTTGCCTTGTCTTCTTCTGCAAGACTGGCAGGCTCCAGCTTTTCGATCTCCTCAACATTCGGTGAAAAATCCGCACCTTGTGCTTTGGGCTGCCGCACGCGCCGGTGCAACTGGTCGTTCGGAGCTCGCTGCTGAGGTTGGGCTGACAATGAACCTGCGCAAAGGAGGAGGGCAAGCGGGGACAGGAGGCAGTGCAGGTGTCTGATCATGGCAATACAGTCGATGCGGAGATGGCAAAGGAGGCGAACGGCGTCAGCTTGAGTCAGACCCAATTCTACGCTTCGCGGCCTTGAGAGACGAGAGAAACTACCGGCTTCGCAAAGGGAGGGTAGAAGTCGCGGCTGGACTCGCTCGCTCTACTCAGTAAGAGTTCAGTCGCGGATGGAATGAGGCCGAGCGGTGCCCTGAAAGGCCCCAACAAGTCAGCCTGGGGCAATCGCGGCGAGCCTCGGCGAGTCGCGAGTCGCCCCATGCTCCTGAATCCCGGAAGGTTGGGCGATCGAGCATCGTGTTTGAAACTTTTGAGATGATCCGAGATCGCAAGCAATGAGGTTGGCCACCTCAATTTCGGTCTCGGTACGATGAAGACGTGTTGGGCATTTTGGCTCGACCAATACTCATCGTGGCATCCGGATTCCTGGGGCGTCGCTCAAACTCGCAGGCTCGTTTTTGCTGTGCCCCAGGCTGGCTTGTTTTGCCACTTCGTGGCGAAGGCACATCTGTCAAATGGTGGTCTTTGACTCGTTTGCTGATAGCCACAACGGACTGATTAGGAGCCATGCTGGCCACTCGATTGAGCAGTATTGGCTTCCAGGCGGTTCGATACGCTTCCGGCTGTACCGAATGACGCGATTACTTGCGTTTCTTCTTGGTGGTCTTTTTCTTGCCGGCCTTCTTTTTTGCGGGCTTCTTTTTGACAGGTTTCTTTTTCGCAGGTTTCTTTTTCGCGGCAGCCTTCTTGGCGGGCTTCTTCGGCGCGGCGGTTTTCCTGGCAGGCTTTTTTGCGGCTTTTGCTTTGGCAACTTTTTTGGCCGGCTTCGCCGCTTTGGCTTTTTTGGCCGGCTTCTTTTCGGCAGCCTTTTTCTTCGCCGCCTTTGATTCTTTGACCGGTTTTTCTTCCTTTGCCTTCGGGGCAGGCTTCTTTTCGACAGCCTTCTTTTTCGATTTACGTTTTGGAAGTCGCTCTTTGCAGTCCTTGTCGATCTCCATCAGGATCTCGCGAACGCCAGGCGAAAACGGACTGGCAGTCAGCATTGCGCCCAACTGATGAAGCATCGATCCAAAAGCAACGCCCTGCTTCTTCGAAATCGCACGTTCGAGCCCGGGAACAGCGTTCTTCTTTCGCTCCTTCTCGTCGATGACACCACCGATATAGAGAACGTCAAGCGAACCGCGGTCCATGGGAATGGAATGACCACCGAGCGCGTTCTGGACAAAATAGCCGAGGATGAATGGCGTCATGCCATCATGCTCCTGAAGCTCCTTGGTCGTCTTCCCGAGATTCTGCTTCCGCAGCGATTCAAGATCGAAGGTGTAATACGATTCAAAAACGTTGTGCAGCACGTTCCTCAGATTGGACGCCGAACGTTTCGGCTCGACGTACCCGGTCATGAACTCAGCCAGTTCGGATACAGCCGTTACGCGGACTTCGTTCCAGTCGAATGCGGCCTCGCGAATTTTCTCGAAGGCAGCGTCGGCTTTTTCATAAGTCGCGTTCTCCAGGCAGCACCCATAGATGAGATGCTCGAGAACCGTTCTCTCGGGAGTCGCAACCGGCGAAAAATGTTTCTTGAGAACCTTTTGGGTCTTTGCAATCTGTGAAGCGCGGTTTTTGGCCATGTGTCTCGGCTTTACTTTCTTTGTCTGATGAAGCTGGGAGTGACTACAGCGTCGTCTATCGAAGTGTCACTCCTGTCCGGAGGCTTCTTCAGGTGTGGATTCAACTTGATCTGGTTCGGCGGATTCGTTGTCGGCGGTATTGTTATCAGCAGATTCGTTATCGGCAGATTCATTGCCTGGCTCGTTCGCCGCCTGTTCGGCTCGCTCAGCCGGCAGGACTTCTTCGAGAATCCGAGTCACCTCGAAGGCGTTCTTGATTCCCCTGTCGAGCACGAATTTAAGCGTAGGAGTGTATCGCAAGTCGACTCGGTTGGAAATCTTTTGCTGCAAATATCCGGCTGAATTTTGCAATCCCCGCAGGCTGAGATTCTGCTGTGTTTCGTCGCCCATGACGGAAACGTGCACTTTGGCCAACCGCAGGTCGGCGGAGACTTCGACGAACGTGACCGTTACGCCCTGGATCCGGGGATCGCGGAGATCGGTAATGATCGCCATGGCCACGACTTCCCGCACGGCTTCGGCGACTTTTAGGACACGGCGGGAACTCATCGCGATTCAAGGCCTCTCATGATGCCTGGTTTTGACGGCGGGCGGGTGACTTTGCAATTCATGCCAAAGTCACCATTGAAACATCGTAAATGACTAAGCGTTCTAAAGCGTCCTGGCGACTTCTTCGATCTTGTAGGCTTCGAGAATATCGCCCTCTTTCAGGTCATTGAACCCGGTCAGCTTGATACCGCACTCAAATCCTTCGCGGACTTCTTTGGCATCGTCTTTCTCACGCCGCAACGAATCAAGAGAATAGTCACCAATACCGCGGCCATCACGATTCACACGAATTCGACAGCCACGCTCAATATTGCCAGCCAGTACGCGACAACCGGCAATCGTTCCAATTCGACTGATGGTAAAGATTCGCTGAACAAGAGCACGCCCCAGTTCGACGACTTCTTCGTCAGGCTTCAGCTGACCTTCAAGCATCATGCGAATATCTTCGGTCACCTTGTAGATAATGTCGTAGCGTCGAATCTCGACACCCCGTTCATCGGCAAGTGCCCGGGCGGCTTCGTCAGGAATCACGTTGAAACCGACAATCACCGCATTCGAAGCATCGGCGAGCGTAACGTCCGCAACGGTCACGCCACCTACCGACGACTGAAGGAATTTGACCTGAACTTCCGGGTGATCGAGCTTGGCCATTTCTTTGTGAATGGCCTCGATCGACCCGCGAACGTCGGCTCGAAGAATAATGTTGATCGTAACCAGCTCGTTCTCGACACCGAGGCTACCCTCTTCAAGTCGAGCCTGGAATTCTTCAAAGGACACACGCATCGTGCCGCGACCGGACAACGAGCGAGTACGAGTCTCAAACTCACGACTGGCCGCAATCTCACGGGCCTGCGCGATATCTTCCAACACATGGAAACGGTCACCAGCACCCGGTGCGATGTCCAGGCCAGTCACATTGACCGGGATCGAAGGGCCGGCTTCGAGAAGCTTCTTCTTGGGATGCAACGTGTCGTACATCGCTTTGACTTTACCGTGAGACGGACCGCAAACGATGACATCGCCAACCTTGAGCGTTCCGTTCTGAACGATGATCTTTGCGACGACACCACGCCCTGGCTCTTGCTGGGCTTCGAGGCAGGTCCCCATGGCCGAGCGGTCCGGGTTTGCCTTGTACTCGTGCAAGTCGGCGGTGATCAGCAACGTTTCGAGCAGGTCATCCATCCCCGTACCCTTGGTGGCACTGGTCTTGATGACTTCGACATCGCCGCCCCATTCGGTCGGCAGCAATTCCTGAGTCGACAGGTCCTGCAAGGCTTTGTTTTCATCAACGCCTGGCAAGTCGATTTTATTGAGCGCGACGATGATCGGCACTTCCGCCGCACGCGCGTGGCTAATCGCTTCTTCGGTCTGTGGCATCACACCGTCGTCGGCGGCAACCACGAGAACCGCAATATCAGTGACGTTCGCACCGCGAGCACGCATCTCGGTGAACGCTTCGTGACCCGGCGTATCGACAAAGCTGATCTGCCGACCATCCTTCTCAATGGTGTAGGCACGAATATGTTGCGTGATACCGCCGGCTTCGCCTGAAACCACATTGATCCCGATAAGGTAGTCCAGCAACGACGTCTTTCCGTGATCCACGTGCCCAAGGAACGTGACCACTGGTGGACGCGGCACCAAGGATTCGGGCGCATCTTCCTGTTCTTCAAGCTGCGTAATCAGCTTGTCTTCGAGAGTCGCTTTTTGACGGAAGTCGACATCGATCCCCGCCTCTTCGCACATCATCTCGGCGAAATCGTAGTCGATCTCCTGATTCAGGTTGCTGACCATTACGCCCATCCCCATCAGGGCACGCATAATGTCATTTACAGAGATACCAACCGACTCGGAAAACTCACGAATGGTGCACGGCATTTCGACAACGATACTTCCCTTACGGGGAGCCGCCGTGTTGGCCGCCGCGCCCCTGCGGGTCATTCGCGAACGACGACGCATTGGTGAAGGCCGACGCCCCGACCGTTGGCGTGTATTCCGGACACTGGCCATTCCGGCAAGGCCCGGCTTTTTCTTCGCATCCTCACCGCCGCCGACAAACTCATTCTTCTTGCCGCGTCGACCGCCTTTTGCTTCCGTTGCCGGCTGGCCAACCATCTCGTCCTGAGCACGTTTACGTTCCTGGTCCTTCGTAAACTGCTTGAGCGGAGCCGACTTTCCAGTTTTGGCGTCAGCAATCGCACCTTTCGGGAGCGTCATGATCGGCTTTTGAGGAGCCGGCTCGTTGGGGTCCGCCGCTTTGGCGACCGGCTGCTCCGACTGAGGAATGGCAGCAAACTTGACGACCGGCGATTTTCGAGCCGGCGGCTTTGCTTTCTTTGGCTTTTGCTGCGTCGGCTTGTTATCGATCGCAGCAGGCTTTGGTCGAACCGGCGCGAGCGGGTCCACCGGCTGTTTCGACATCGATGATCGAAGCGGTTGCTCGCGGACCTTTGGCGCTGCCGGTGCCTCAGTACCTGCTTCTGCCGCATCTGCATCCGACTGATCGACTGGCTGTTCCTCAGCTGGCGCCTGCGACTGATCCTCAGCGGCGGGAGCCATTGGAGTCGCTTCTTCAACCACTGCCGCCAGTTCTTCTTGCGGTTCTGGTTCGGGCTTGGGTGGCGTCTTGGGAATAATCACCTTCGGCTTGCCACCGTCCGCCGTGCCTGCCGGCGCAACATAGTCGTCACGCGAGATCGCGCGATCCAGACCGGGCGAAGCTTTCGCCGCACTCGCAGAGCTGGCGGGCTTGGATTTTTTGCCGCCGCCAGTCAGATAGGCCTTCAGCTTTGTGACTTCATCGTCAGTCAGCGAGGCTAGCGCAGAACCCTTACCGGGGAGTCCGGCTTTGGCGCAGATATCCACGAGTTCTTTGCTATCAATTTTCAGCTCTTTTGCCAGAGCGTAAATCCGTATGGGCATATGCCCTCCTCCAATGATCCTGACGTTTGGGCAATTGGTCAGCGATCAAGGGTCTTTCTTAATCAACTAAAACATGTCCAGTGACTCCTACAATTGAGCTCGATCAAGTCACCAACAAGGTGACGCTCAAGCCAGCTCCGAATCCATCCAATTGTCTGCCCGTCGCCGCGCCAAATACGCGGCAGGTTTTGTTGGTCGTTACATTCTACCAGGCGACAGGCAACCACCGGTTGTGGACACCTGATTTCCTGAGGAACCCGGTTCTTCTTATCGCCATAAAGCTCAAAATCAGAATCTCCGATTATGAACTCCCCGGCGGCAAACTGAAAGCGGGGACCTGCCTTCTTTTTAACTATCGGCTGCTGCAGCCGAATCGTCGTTCGCGACCTCCCCGGATTCCGGGGCGTCACCCTCTGTGGATTCAGAATTTGGTTCGTTTGCTGCCGGCGAAGCCTCTTCAGACGCTTCCTCAGCGGCTTCGGCTGGTGCTTCTGCTGGAGCCTCTTCGGCCGGCGCGGCTCCACTCGCGGCCTCAGCTTCAGCGGCTGCTTTTTCGGCAGCTTCTTCTTTGGCTTTTTCCAGTGCTTCGGCTTCTTCTGTCGCCTTGGCGATCCGCTCTTCCTCACGCCGTCGACGACGTTCTGCAGCGGCGGCCTGCTCGGCCTCTTCGGCTTTGGCTTCGGCTTGCTCGACGATCTTGTCGACTTGCTCTTCCGTGATGCCGCCCATTTCCATGAGGTCACTCGGTTCGATCACGGACAAGTCGTCATAGGACAGGAATCCTTCCCCAACCAGCATCTCAGCCAGATCGTCTTCGACGCCGTCCAGTGCAGAGAAGCCGCCGACAGCTCGTCCAATCTGCTCCTCCAGCTCTTCGCGAGTCATGATTTCAATGTCCCACTTGCAGAGCTTGCTTCCCAGCCGAACATTTTGACCGCGGCGACCGATCGCCAGCGAAAGCTGATCTTCATTCACCAGCACGATGGCGCGACCCATCATCTTGCAAAGAATCACTTCATCGACTTCGGCAGGCTGAAGCGAGTTGGGAATCATGACTTGCATGTCCGGATCCCAACGAACGATGTCAATGCGCTCACCGGACAGTTCATCAACGATATTTTTGATTCGATTGCCACGAACACCAACGCACGCACCCACACAATCGACTCGTGGATCCGAACTCACGACGGCGACCTTCGAACGGTAACCCGGCTCACGAGCGAGCGCCTCAATCGTGATAATTCCTTCGGTGATCTCGGGAATCTCCTGTTCGAACAATCGCTGAACAAGCTGGGGGCGCGTTCGGCTGAGAATCACCTTCACGCGACTTCCCTGCTTCTTTACATCGAAGACCGTAGCGCGAATTCGCTCGTTGGTATGATGCGATTCACCTGGAATCTGTTCGCCGCGCGGCAGGATCGCTTCGACATTCCCGAGCGAGACGGTGGTGGTCCCGGTTTCGCCCCGCTGCACAATGCCGCTCACCATGTCGCCCATCTGGGCATCGTATTCTTCAAAGAGCGCGTCTCGCTCGGCTTCGCGGATACGCTGGATGATGACTTGCTTGGCCGTTTGCGCGCCAATACGACCGACGGTCTCTTCGGGATCTAGCGGGGCGCCATCGCAGGTGCCCGATATCGACCCATCTTCGCGGTCGATGTTGATAATGATCTCTGAGTCCTCACCGTGATTCTTCTTGGCGGCAGTCGCCAATGCGGACTCAATGGCCTGAAAAACGATTTCCTGCTCAATGTTTTTGTCACGATGGATTGCGTCTACGATTCGGAGAACTTCGCTAGGATTCATTGCGTTTCCTGACCGATCGATATCGAATATTGATAAAAAAAGCCCGCCGTGAGGCGGGTTGGTAACCACCGCGTAATGTTAACCAGCCAAACGATCTTCATTGATCAGCAAGGTGGCTGCTGCAATGCGTTGCCTTGCGGGCTTACCCGCAGGATGCATTTTTCAGCTTTGTAAGGATATCCGTCGGCTATTGCAGTGTCAACCGATGCTCCCCCCGCCCTTTCCTGATTTGTCGCCAGCTTCAGGGGCGGACTCCAGAGCATTTCCCTGTCCTTCCGAATCCATGTCCAATATTGATCGGTAGGAAAAGCGACCAGATCGAATATGACTGCACAAAAATTCGCTATTCCTTCAATACAAAATCAATACACATCACGGCCGCCAGGATCAGCTGGCGAACAGGATGGTCGAACGGGACAGATTCAGATATTTGCAAAACGTAGTTGTCTGCGCTGGTAAACAGTTCCTTGCCAAGGCCTGCCCACTTTTTCGACACCGATGCAATCTCGTTTCCGCCCGAAACAAACTTGAACTCCCATCCTGTCCAGCTGCCCTTCAAGTCACAAAGTTTGTTGCCGCTTGCCCCAAGGACGGAAAACGCGCCGCCGATCGAAAAGAACTTCTGCTGAAAGCCGCCCAACCGCTGTCCCGACTCGTCCTGAACGTCGACTTTGGACAGAATCAGGGCAAACCCCCGCTTCACACTCAATACTGGCTCGCCATCCGGAGTCCGAATCTGAACATCAAACGGGCTGATGCGTTTGTACTCGGTGAACCGCATCAACTTGACGAAGAAGTTGATCGCATCTTCACGGCAATGCAAAATCATTTCCCCGGTCGCGGGATCGTAAATGTCGTAGTTGCTGGCCGCCTTGAACATCCCGACTTGTTCTTTGACCAAAAACAAATTGCGATTCAAAACCGGGTGCATGACGATGGCTCCAGATTCAGGACGGATAGACGAGCTTCATGGATGAATGACTCGCAAGCGGCATTATGAAGCAGTTCACACCGGATACCAGTCGGCGTGGCTCGCGGATCGTGCAGAATGCGAACCGCCGAAACGTTGCGAGTCGACCCCGGCGGATTTACTCAGCGCCTTTCCCCAACGGCATTTTCCAACGACTCTCGAAACGCGGGGATAGATGAACGCAAAAGTTACCCGGCGGCTTTGACAAGAATTGCCGTTGTCTGCCCGTTCGGCGAGAAGTTGATATTCAGAACGTTTTGGCCGGGAGAGACTCCGCGCCTCTGGACTGGATTGATTGGACAATCAGGATCTGGATTGTTGCAGTTTAGAACCGGGAATAATTCCTGATGCCTGATTGCCTGCAAACTGGCAACGAGTTCTACAAGGCCACTGCTCGCACCCAGGTTGCCAAAGTAACTTTTGGCCGCCGTGACCGGTACCGAATCCGCGGCGGTACCAAGGGCATCCCTGATTCCCAGCGACTCCTGCCGATCCGCGTGTTTTGTTCCTACGCCATGAGCGTGAATGTGCCCAATCTCATCGGGAGACATCTGTGCAGACTGCAATGCAGAGCGAATCGAATTACAAACGGATTTGCGAATGTCAGCCACCGAGTCACTATTTACGACAACGGACGACCCGTGACCGATGACTTCGCCATAAATGGTCGCGTTTCGTGCAAGCGCCAATTCACGATCTTCCAGCAGCAGGGCGGCGGCGCCTTCACCAGCAACGGTGCC
>CALHZT010000382.1 GCA_938040995.1 uncultured Pirellulaceae bacterium
ATCTGCGTGGAAATGGCATCCGGATTCTCCCAGGAAAGTCACGGGTCGAAGGTGCCAAGGATTCTAGCAGGGTTTCACGCGACTTGAAAATCTCGCGCAAATGGCCGGCAAACGCCGCAGGAAGACCCGCGGCGATTGCTGAGGCTGACCGGAATTAGACTGACGTGGATTAGACTGACCGGGATCAGACTGACCGGGATTGGGCTTCGCCAAACACGAGGTCGATCAGCTGGGTATCACTGTCTGACTCGGCGTCTTCGTCCGTAGGCTGGGCGAAAACCGAATCGACGACGGCGGCATTTTCTGGTGCCTGCACTTCGATGTCGACGATACCGGCTGCCATTCCACCATCTTCATCCATGACCATGTAGATGAACATGTCATCGCCTTCGAAGCCTGGGTTCGGAGTGTATTCGAACGATCCGTCAGCGTTCAGGGTCAGGGTGCCATTCGACACGTTCATCGACGGAGTCGTTGAGACTGTGAGGTTGTCACTCTCCGGATCCGAATCATTGCTCAGCACCCCATCGGCTATCGAAACAGTCAACGTGACGTCTGTGTCGGTAGTGTAGGTGTCGCGTAGAGCAATCGGGTCGTCGTTGATAGCTGCGATGTTGATGGTAGCGGTCGCGGTGCTACTGCCACCGTTTCCGTCCATGACTTCGTAGGTGAAACTATCCAATCCGTTGTAGTCGAGAGATGGCGTGTAAGTGAAAGATCCATCCGATTCCAGAACGACAAGGCCGTTTTCTGGTTCGACGGTTGGAGTCAAATTGACCATCAAGGTATCGCCATCAGCGTCCGTATCGTTATCCAGAAGGCCGTTCGTTCCGGGGACGCCCTGGAGGATGCCGTCCTCGCCGATGCTGTAGCGGTCAGGCCTTGCGACCGGGTCGGAGTTCGGTGTCACGACGTCAATCGTTGCGATCGCTGTGGCCAGGCTGCCATTTTCGTCGCTGATCTCGTAGGTGAATTGATCGGTGCCGGTGAACCCATCCTGTGGTGTGTAGGTGAACGTTCCATCGGTGTTCAGCACGAGTGTGCCGTTGTCAACGTTGTCGATGGGCGTCGTGCTGACTGTAATCGTGTCACCGTCAGCATCGCTGTCGTTCTGGAGCAGGTCGTTGTCGCCAAGAACCGTCGTCAACGTCTCACCCGCGTTGACTGTATATGCGTCGTCACCGGCGATGGGGTCGTCTTCAACCGATTCTACAGTGATCGTCACTACAGCTTCAGCAAATCCACCACGACCATCGGAGACTTCGTAGGTGAACTGATCGGTGCCGTTGAAGTTGGGATCTGGTGTGTAAGTGAAAACTCCATTTTCCATCAATTCGAGTACGCCATCCGATACATCACTGACTGGAACGGTGTTGACTGTCAGGGTATCGCCGTCAGGATCGCTGTCGTTTGAAAGCAAGTCGTTTGTACCAAGGACAGCCGCCAAAGTGCCGTCTTCGTTGACTGTGTAAGCGTCATCCATGGCGGTCGGAGCGGTATTGGGTTCGCGTACGTTGATCGTTACCGTCGCTGTATCCGTGTTGCCACCGGTGTCTTCGACTTGGTATTCAAAGGAATCCGTTCCAACGAAGTCGGTGTCCGGGATGTATTCGAACGATCCATCGTCGTTCAGGGTAAGCGTGCCGTTTGTCGGCGCCATAGTAGGCGCGGTAACCACCGTCAGCATTTCGCCATCAGGTTCGACATCGTTGCCCAGCAGGTCGTTGTCACCAACCGCGATGGTCAGCGTTGTATTCACGTCGACTTCGTACGCGTCATCGCCAGCGATCGGAGCGTCTTCGGCGGGTGTGACGTTGATCGTGACCGTTGCCTGATCACTTTCGTTGCCGTCCGAAATCTCATAGATGAAGGAGTCGGTGCCGTTGAAGTCGGCATTCGGCGTATAGGTGAACGTGCCGTCGGCATTCAGCACCAGTGTTCCGTTGTCAACATTGGCGATTGGTGTCGTGTTGACCGTGAGTGTGTCGCCGTCCGGATCTGTGTCGTTTAATAGCAGGTCGTTCGTGCCAAGGATCGTGGTGAGCTCGACGTCTTCATCGATGGTGTATTCGTCATCGGCAGCGACCGGTGACGACTGGTCAGTGACGTTGATGGCGACCGTTGCCTGATCTCGCTGGCCAGTCGCATCTTCGATTTCGTAGATGAACATGTCGACACCGGTGAAGCCATCATCCGGCGTGTATTCGAAAGTGCCGTCGGCGTTCAGGACGAGCGTTCCGCTGGTGGGATCTGCAATGGGTATCGTGTTGACCGTGATTGCGTCACCGTCGGCATCACTGTCGTTCTGCAGAATGTCATCGACGCCCAATGTGGTTGTCAATGTTGCGCCCGGAGCGACTGTGTACTCGTCGTCCCGTGCGATCGGCGCGTCTGAGACGGGATTGACGGTGATGGTTACCGTCGCGGTCGCGGTGCTTGTTCCATCAGAGATTTCGTAGACAAAGGAATCGGTTCCGTTAAAGTCATCGTCGGCGGCGTAGGTGAACGAACCGTCGTCGTTGAGAATGAGAATTCCATTCGAAACGTTCTCCACGGGAGTTGTGGTGACCGTGAGCGTGTCATTATTCGGATCGGAGTCGTTCATCAGCAAGTCATTTGTGCCGACGACTGCGAAGAGCGTTTCATCTTCGTCGACGGTGTAGCTGTCATCTACCGCGACTGGTGCAGGATTCACGTCTTCGACATTGATCGTGACACTGCCGAAGGTTAATTCATTCGATTCGTTGGTGATTTCGTAAACGAACAGGTCCTGCCCGACAAAGTCAGCATCCGGAGTGTAGGTGAACGTTCCGTCCGCATTCAGTTCAACGGTTCCACTCGTTGGCTCGGCGAATGGCGTCGTGTTGACTGTTATCACCTCTCCGTTCGGGTCGGTATCGTTAAGGAGCAGGCTACGGTTGAGACCGACCGTCAATACGGTATTTGCAGGTGTGGAGTACTCGTCATTGCCAGCAAGTAGTGCGCGGCCGTCGATTATTTCGCCACCGTCCTGGCCGAGGATTTGATCTTCGGCTGAATGTACAACGAAATAGTCATCACCGTCTTCGCCACGAAGGATGTCAACAGCACCGTCGTCATTCGTCCTTGGCAGATCGCCAAGAATTGCCGACGCCGCGGCGACTCGAGTCGTATAATTATCCGTGTTCGTCCATCCGGCCAGCAGAGACGCCAGCATCGCAGCATCGTTGTCGATCCCTGATGAACCACCGATCACGATATCACCAAGACTGACACCGTTCAGTCGGTCAGCACCGGTTCCGCCAATGACGATATCGCGACCATCACCGCCACGGAGCAGGTCGTCGCCCTCGTTTCCGTTGATTGTGTCATCGCCCCCGGAACCCAGAAGGATGTCGTCGCCGGCTCGGCCGTTCAGAATGTCATTGCCATCGCCGGCAAGAAGTATGTCGTCACCAAGGCCACCGTCGAGTTCGTCTTCGCCAGCGTCACCACAGAGCAGGTCATTACCTTCCTGACCCAGTATCACATCGTTGCCGGCTCCACCAATCACGATGTCATCGCCATCGCCGCCCTCGGTAATGTCGTCTCCATCGCCACCGATTACGAGGTCCGAACCACCACCACCTGTGATGGTGTCGTTGCCGGCGTCACCGATCAGTCGGTCTCCGTCGGCGCCTCCGCTGATTGTGTCGTCGCCGTCACCGCCAATCGCGGTATCGTCGCCGGCGTCGCCGTTGATCGTATCATTGCCGGCTTCACCAATCATCAGGTCGTCGCCTTCATTCCCGTTCAGAATGTCAGCGCCATCCTGACCGAGGAGGGTGTCGTTGCCGGCCCCCCCCATGATTTCATCGTCGCCATCCTGACCAAGCAACCGGTCGTCGCCGGCGTTGCCGGTGATCATGTCGTTACCGGCGCGACCTGAAATCGTATCGTTGCCCTCGCCGCCCATGAGCGTATCGTCACCCGAACCGCCAACGATAGTGTCATTGCCGCCATCGCCGTTAATGTTCATGCCGAGCGTAATCGACTCGCCGAAGATCATGTCGTCGCCACCACCGCCGGTGATGACAATCATGGTGACATCAGCACGGACAAACGACTGCTGCCCCTGGAGGAAGTCGGCATTGAGCAAAATGTTCGTGCTGTCGGCGTCTTGCGCCAGAATGATTCGATTGGCAGCATCGGTCCCACAGATCGTGAGGATGCCTGTCGTGTCATCAAAAGTCGCCGTACCGGCGTTCGCCGAAAGGACACGCCTGTCTTCAAGAATTTCGGCGGTCAGGCGTTTACGAGTCGACCGCGTTTTGCGTCCCAACGATTTCTTGTTGCGACGAACTGACTTGTTGCTGCGACGGAATAGACTTCCGGAGTTCCATGCATCGAATGCCATGGTGTTCCTCTTCTGCTTATTTGATGAGTGCCTCCTTTCTACATGAATAGCCGAAAAGCGCGATCCAATCGCGCCAGATTGCCATTGTAACCAAGGTCCTTCGAGGTTCTTCAGATTTATGGGCCGAATTCCAGCTTGGGATGTCACGCTGGCTGGCCATTCTCAGCCCCAAGGGCGTCGATTTGTAAACATTCACGGATATTGATGCTTCCACAGGTTCGAGAGGGGCAGGCACAAATTTTCGGCGTTTGTCCGCAAAGCGGAATAAGTCAGTTTGCCGCCGAAAAATTGAGCCAGACCCTTGCCCGCGTGAACGGTTACGTCGATTTTAACGATCCTGACTATCGTGCCGAAAGCTTGCGGAGGGAGTCGTCCATGGCGGCAACAAGGCCGGACCACGAAAATCGTCGGGCGAGCGTGGTTGATCGCCGCCTTAGCTCCGCAAGTTCAGCCATGGATTCCGGAGCGGTTGTGCCTTTCGAGGGGCTGACTATCTCGGCCAGCGATCGCAGCTTTTGGACGAGCTGAGACACACTTCCATCGTAGAAAAAGAAGTCGCTTTTTGGATCGCTTCCTTCAAATAACTCTGGATAAGCCAGCCGACGGGGGACGACTGGAATGGCCCCGGCGGCAGCGGCCTCGGCGATTGCGATTCCAAAGAACTCATGAATCGCCGTCGACACGACCACATCGGCTGAATCAAGAATCTGGTTGTAAGCCGCGCGGTCCGGCACGAAGCCCCATTGGTCCGTCACGCTTGCGAATTCTTCCTCCGCCAAACGAAAGACGCCGGGCTGGTGATCAAACGACTCGCCGACGACAGACAACCGAAATTTGGTTGTCTTTCTGAGTTCGCGAATCGCTTCAAAGAACTGATCGGGGTTTTTGTCATGTTCCCATCTCGCGTTCCAGAGAATACGGAGTGGGCCCGGTTCGCGAGCCGGACGTTCTGGTCCAGCCACAATGCCTGGCGGGTGAACGCTGGAGCGTTCTCGAATTTTGTCCAGTTCACTTGTCAGTGGATAATCGGGCATGCGCGCCAAAAACGATTCAAAGGCGGTGAAAAATTCAGAACGATGAAATTCCGAGTTGAACCAGATAGCGTCCGCCGCCATTGCGGAAACAAAGTTCGTGAACGCAAAGTGATGGTCACGCTCGCCGTGTTGATAAGCCAACTGGTTGGGGTAGGTGAGTTGATTCTCGTGGAAATACAGTACCGCAGGGAGCTTGCGAACTGATTCTGGTGCAAGTCCACGGAATTCGGCAAGCGGTAGCATGTCGGAACAAAAGATTGCGTCCCAGTGTGCTGTTTCGTTACGTGCGTCGTTGCAAAGTTCGGTAACCTGTTCGGCAAATGTGATGGCGCTATGGCGCATCCGCCATTTCCATTTGTAAGCCGGAAGTGTCAGCCGCGTCCACTCATGCGCACTGCGACTGGACCACCCGTCAAGGAACGCCTTGTGGCTACCGCCATAGTAAGGTTCAAGAGCGAGGATGCGCATCAATCATCTATTCGTATGAGCATGGCGCTGGCGTGGAGAAATGCTGACTTAACAGTGACAAATCACAACTGTCTCCATGGTTCATTCTCGGTAACCGTTCACGGATATGGACGTTTCCCCAGGTTCGAGAGGGTCAGGCACAAATTTTCGGCGTTTGTTAGCAAAGCGAAATAAGTCAGTTTGCCGCTGAAAAATTGAGCCAGACCCTTGGCTGCGTGAACGGTCACCATTCTCGCTCACCATACTGGAGTACGATGGACGTCGCCGACCATCGTTCGGGCTTTACGCGTGAACTACGCGACTTTTTCTGGACGCGTCGCCTTGCGGACTTCGCCTGATGCCGGAAGATCGCAATTGGAACTAGAAAGCAACTCGCAATACTCGGCAAGCGTTGCTTCCCAAATGGCGGCTGGACGAAATTCCTGAAGAATGCGGCGTCGCCCGGCATTTCCGTGCCACAGTCTCAGTCCGCGGTCGTACGTATATCGTTTGATGGCGGCTGCCAAAGCGTCACTCCGGCCGACGGACACGCAAGTTCCCGTGATACCATCTTCGACTCCGTCCACACATCCGGTCGCGTTTGTGGTGATGACTGGCAAACGCATCGCGGCGGCTTCGAGGGCGACGTAGGGGAGCCCTTCGCGATAACTTGGCAGGCAAAACACGTCCATCGCCGCGTAGAGTTTTGGTGTTTCCGGATCGTAATCCAGCCGATGGATTGTCCAATCGCTTTCAATCAGTCGCTTTGTTTCATCGCTTACCGGATCCTGTGATTCATAATCACCCACGAGGAGAAGGTGTGCTTGTTGTTGTTTGATTCTGGTTGAGCCGACTGTTTTCCACGCGTCGACGAGTTCTTCGATGCCTTTGTCGCGAACCAGCCGTCCGATAAAACCAATGACGACATCATCTTCGGCAATACCAAGTCGGTTGCGAACTTCCATTCCGGCATCAGGCGGCAAGCTGTCAGGATCAAATCGTCCCGTCGCGTCCAGGCCGTTGATACTTCCGCTTTTCAGTACACGAATGTTGCCATGCCTGGCGAGGCCCGCAACGACGGCTTCGGCCTTGGCTGACCGGCTGACGCACAAAACGCGAGTCGCCAGTTTGCATGTCAGTTTTTCGCACGCAATCACCAGCATGCGTTTCCATCCCGTCAGAGTGGAAAATCGCAAGCCGTGAATGTGATACACACGCACTGGCACGCCTGCGAGAAAACTCGCGAGTATCGCGACCAGGCCGGCTTTGGGAGTGTGAGCGTGAACGATCTCAGGTTTATGTTTTCGAAACAGTCGAAAAAGCGACCATGTGGAAATCAGATCGCGAACCGGAGTCAACGAGCGACTGATTTCAACGGGATGGTGTTCAACGTTTTCATGCTGCCGAAAGAAGTCGAGTTTTTCATCGCCTGTCGGATTAACCGACGAAACCGCATGCACCTCCATGCCGGATTGTTGCATGAAGCTGATTTGCCCGATGAGGAAATGGAGCGTATGGGTGACGGTTGTTACGTGAAAGAGTTTTGGCATTTTTTGAGTTGCGAGTGTCGAGTTGCGAGTTGCGAGTTGTGGCCGCAGATGTAGGAAAGGTAGTGGACGAGCCTACGAGTCCTTTGGATTGCTCTCGTTCAGGGACTCGTGGCCTCGTCCACTACGAGCTGGAAGTCAGGCGGCTTTGCGAATAGAAGTGCTTTGTTCGCCGTAGATTGCATCTTCGTACAGCTTGATGAGACTGCCTGCGGAAGCCTTTACGGAGAAATGATCTTCGATTCGCTGGGCGGCGGCCGTTCGCAGTTCCTTGGCAAAGCTTTCGTTTGTCAGCACACGCAGTAAGGAGTCTGCCATGCCGGCTTCGTCATCCAGTTCGTGGAGAAGCCCGGTTTTGCCGTGCACAATCGCTTCGTTGGTACCTTCGATGTTGGAACCGATCAGCGGAAGGTTGCATGCCGATGCTTCGAGTGAAACAACCGGCAGTCCTTCATGAAATGACGGAAAGAGGAACGCATCGGAGCAAGTCATAATTTTTGCAACGTCGTCGCGGAATCCAAGCATGGAAACGGCAGGCGTTAAACCCAATTCACGAATCTTGTATTCGACGTTCGATCGCAACTCGCCATCGCCGACGAGAACGAGATGGGCTTCTGGTAGCGACTTTCTTGTCTCGGCAAATACCCGTAGCAGCCCCGGATGATTTTTCTGGTTGGAATATCGGCCCACGTGCAGGACGACCTTGGCGGTTGGCGAGAGGCCTAGCGACTTGCGAAAGTCGGTTCGTTCATCCACAGTGGCTCGCTCATGCGATTCGACTCCGTAGTAGAGCGTACGGCAACGAGGATCCGAGTCGTAATCGGCAACGACGCGTGACAGGACGGCTTGCGAGCAACCGGTGATGTACATCGAATTCTTCAGCGCATAATCGATGCTGAACTTTGCGTAGAGTTGACGCAGCTGGCGAATGCCGACGAACCGCGTCCACGTTTGCGGCGCGAAATGTGTGTTATGAAAACTGCTGATGACGGGCACGTTGGCTTTTCTGGCTGCCCAAACGGCGGGACCGCCGGTGACGTCGAGGTGATTATGCACGATGTCGTAATAGCCGCTTTGCAGCAGCCGCAATGTGCCGCCGACGAACGCCTGATGCGTAATCGTCAGTGGGCAGTGGATGACCGCAGCGCCAAGTTCTTCGGCATCCGGAGCCCGCAGGCCCGTGTCTCGGCCTTTGCAGCAAAAGTCCATTGCGATGTCGTCCCGCGAAATCGCGCCGAGCATGCGTAGCAGCCAGGTTTCGATGCCTCCCGGCTGAAACGCGTTGATCAGGTGTAGTACTCGCATGTTGGTACCGTGAAGGTTCTAGTGGCTAACGCCCGGTTAATGTTGTTGGTTGTTTCGTCGGTTGTTGGTAGATCAGGCTGTGCCTGACGCGGCATGCAAAGCGCCCTACATACGGAAGGGTAATGCCGTCTGTTTTTTCACGCTGCAATGGATTGTGTTTTGGTCCAGTGGCTGAGGTCGCGACCCAGTTGGTCCGATAGCAATTGGATGTCGTCGTGGAAGAACGCAGCAAGCTCCGACTGCACCTGCAAATCCATGGGAGATCGTTGAGTCGGAACCGTCATTTTTGCGTAGACCCAGCGACCGAATCGCGTCTCTTTCCATCCGAATGTCTGCTTCAATCCCGACTTGATCGTGCTCAACGGGAACGGCGGGTCCACGACAAGTTTCGCGAGCAGATCGGACCGATACTTCTTGTGCGGATTCACTTTGGCGAACGTTTGTCGGCCATCGTCTTCGAGCCCCAGAAAATCGAGCGCTCCAAGATAGGCCCGTCGCGGGTCGCGCTTAAAGTCGTCGTAAAGGATCACATGGCAATCGGAGCGGGGCACCCATTCGTACATGCGTTGCATCTGCGATCCGAGTGAGGCAACATCGCCGTAGAACAGTTCATTGACGCAGGGGCAGCCGGGTGGGATCGACAGGCCAAGTTTTCGGTCGCGCTGCAGTCGCCATGCTGTCCAAAAGTCCGTCTCGTCCTCCGTGTATTGATAAAGTAGCTGAGCATGGAGTGAGTGGACGAGATCGATGGGATTTCGCAACATCACAATGAGCTTTGCGCCGGGTGCAAAGGCGCGAAGGGCCGGTACGGCTTCGCGAGAGTAGAGGTATCGCGATGTGGCTTCGCCGATAATCTTGTGAGCCGAGGTCGCCGGTGCGAACAGGTTCAGGTATTCGGGTTCGGTGGGGAAGCGACGCAAGCCGTCAAAGTCGTAACAGAAATAGTGTGGTTCCTTTACCGCCGGCATGAAAACGTCCGGGTGCGAACGCAGGTAGGAGTAGAGCGCGGACGTGCCGCACTTGGGGGCTCCGATGATAAACGTATTCGGTCGATTCATAAGTTGGGAGTCGGGTGTCGGGTGTCGGGTGTCGGGTGTCGGGTGTCAGGTGTCGGGTGTCAGGTGGCGGGCTGTTTTCGTCGGGCGATGGTCAGATACAGAATCGTGACGACGATGCCGTGCATGGTGGCTTGAGCGATCATGGCATAGGCGGCTCCGCTCAGCCCGTACTGCTTCACCATCCAAATGGTCGTAGCAACAAGCACGGGTAAGCCGCAGGCGTGCAGCACTAGCAGCAACCAGAATCGTCGCATCGATAACAAAGCGACTTCGGCCGGTCGAAAAGCAAACATGATCGCGCAGCCGACCATGATCGCCGTCAAAATGCCCGGTTGTTGTGCGTACTCGGGGCTGTAGGCGTAGTGTAGGAACGGCTTGCCCAGCAGGGCCGTGCCGACCACGAGCGCCATGCCAACGGCGATGCCAATCCCAACGAGGTTCCAAAGGACGGTGCGAAAGCCGCTGGTGTTGTTTTCGTTCTGGTACTTTGCCAGTCGCGGAAGCGCGGATTGATTGACGGCCTGAATGATCATGTAAGCCGCCATCAGGATATAAGCCATCGCGGCAAAGACGCCGAGCTCGCCAGTCCCAAGCTCGCGTTCGACCACGAACCGCGGAATGCTGGCTTCGAGCGCCACCACACCGGACGTCAAACCGACCGGAAGGCTTTTGATGAAGATCTTTTTCAGCCGCTGATGGTTCCAGCGGAACGCAAAGGGCGGGCTGTTGGTCTCGCCACGAAAACGGATGGCTCGCGGTACATCAAAGAATAGCAGGGTCGCCGTCCACGCAATCCCGAGCGCCCAAGTGGCCACCGCGAGGTTGCCGGTCAACCAGAACCCCAGGCAGATCGCGATTACCGAGACCGGGCCTCGGATCATAAGTGACTGGGAGATTAGCTCCATGCGTTCATGCTGCTGATACCACCCGTAGATGACATCGCTAAACGATTCAGCGGCTTTGGCGAACGCAATGGCGGCGATGACCCAGAAAGTCTGCGCCGGATAGCCGGCGAGCAAACCGATACCCAGGATGACGATGATGGCTAGCGCGCTGCAAACGCAACGCAACGTCAGGCAGTCATTAAACTCAAACTCGCCATTTCGATCGGTAGCCTGAACCCATCGCAACTGTAAATTGGCCAGCATGACGACTGGTCCAGCCAACGCGATCGCGAGCGCGAACGTACCGACGGTGTCCGTGCTTCCCAGCTTGGCAAGGATCACGAGCATCAGCCACTGGCAACCGGAGTAGATGGCGTTGCCGCCCATTGTCCAAACGACGTTTCGGCGCAGCGACGGTAAAGCCGAGCCGCCTGGCTGGCTGGTGGAGATTTTGTTCGTCGGTACGAATGTGGTCGACATGAAAGTTTTGACGGGAGCTTGGTTTTGACAGGGGCTATTGTCTGGGCGGCGGATAAAATCGCCGCGGGTTCTGAATTTCGACTCGGCGAGCATAAGCGGGCTGGAAAACTGGTCGCGGCTGTACACGCTGTGGTTGTGGCACTGATTGCGGTACTGGTTGTGGCGATGTCATTGACTGGATTCGTTGGCGAGTCGCGGCGACATGCCGATTTGCGAAAATTACCGAGGGCAACACGGCGATCGTGAGCATGGTGGGGAAGACCATGACGCGTTGCCGCACCATCAGTCCCATGTTGTAGATGTAAGTGAAGTACAATGAGAGCGCGAGGAACGCGGCGATCAACGTCATCACGAACGCCGACGTCGCGTGCTTCCATCGCAAGTTCAGTCGATACCATCCGCTGATTGCGATCGCGGCCAGCACCCAAATTTCGGCTCCGGCAGCCAACGTCGTCGGGTCGCTCGATTCCCACGGAAACGGGCGAATCGCGAGGAGGATGATACCGCTAAGAAGCGGAATCGGTGCACCACGCGAGTAGGTGATTGCCGATCCGCCGTCGTTGCTGAGGTCCATGAATCGTTCGGAGAGCGTGTTGCTCAGTCCGGCGGCTGCGACAGTTTCGAAGAATACGGGGGCCATGATTTTGAGCATGGAAACGGCAGCAAAGATGCCACCAAACATAGCCAGGGCAAAGCTGATTTTTCTTTGCTTAATAGCGACGCCGACCGCGAGGGCGCCCAGGTAGGCCATAACGATATGAGGACGCAAGAATCCGGCGACGAGTAAGCCAGCGAAGGGGCCGATGAGCGAGCCGCCTTTGGAGGGATGTTCCAGTCGCATTTTTGCCTGGTTTCGTGCCTCCAGAGTCTGAGCCGCGGTGAGCATGGCGCATAGACCCCACAGCATCGCGCCTTCTTTGAGATTGAACGTCGTCCAGAATAGCGCCGAGGGGTTGAGCATGATGAAGCAGACGATCCAGAACGGTATCCGTTCCGCAGAGATATGTTTGCAAATCATCTCGAGGATTAGCAGCATGCCCCAGAATGCGAACATTCCGTGAATCGCGTACGTAACGACTTCGGGAGCGTCCGTCCAGGTATAGAGGACTCCCAGCACGAAACGGTAGCCTTCATTGCCGAACCCAAAGTACTCCCATGCTCCGTGTGAGTCGCCTTGATGAAACAGATAAGCGATTTCGCGGGCGGCTTCTTCATGAACGACACTATCGTTCGGATAGAAGATGTCGTCGACGTACGCTTTCTTGGCAAGCGGTGTGAACCACCAGATCAATGCAAAGAACATCAAAACCGACTTCCACTCGCGCAGCGCAGAAGTGCGATCCGAAATCATCATGACAATGAATTGCATGATGATCAGGATGGCTGCAAGGAGCAGGATGCCAGATAGACCGTTCATTTGTTGCGAACCGGTTGCCTTGGTTGCAGAGGGTTACACGGTAGGTGAAAAGCGGGCAGTTTATAGTCATCCGCAGTGATCGCGGTCAACGCGAAAGCTGGTGTTGCGTGCAAGCAGGGGCGACATGATGGGGCGATCACCCGGCAGCAGCTCGCTGGCCGAGTCGCCCGCTAGCAAGAATGCACTGCGGTGAGATACGAATATCAATTGACCCTCATGCGGCTTTTTGAAACGCTCTCCTCGCTAGCCAACATGCTCCACGCCTTTTCTTTCCCATGATGCAAACCGAGACGAGCGACAACTCGACGCCAAACGTGACCGAACCGCGAAACGACTGGTACGCGAGCTGGGGGAAACGCGCGTTTGATGTTGTTGTTGGAAGCATGATGTCCGTTGCACTCGCGCCGGTCATTTGTGTTTCGATGATTCTGGTTGCCGTGAAGCTTGGCAGGCCTGTCTTCTTTCGCCAGCGGCGTCCAGGACTCAAGGGCCAACCGTTTGAGATGGTTAAGTTTCGGTCAATGACGGATGGTCGTGATGCCAGTGGCAAGCTGTTGCCGGATGACCAGCGACTGACGAAGTTTGGGAAATTCCTGCGAGCCAGCAGTGTGGATGAGTTTCCGGAGTTGTGGAACGTACTGCGCGGCGAGATGAGTTTGATTGGCCCGCGACCGTTGTTGATTCAATATCTTGATCGATATTCGCCCGAACAGTTTCGCCGTCATGATGTGCGGCCAGGTGTGACGGGGTGGGCACAAGTCAACGGGCGTAATGCGATTTCGTGGGATGAGAAGTTCGCGTTCGATTTGTGGTACGTGGACAATTATAGCTTGATGGTTGATTTGAAGATCCTTGCGATGACGGTGTTGAAAGTCGTAAAGCCAAGTGGAATTTCGGCGGCGGGACATGCAACGATGCCGGAGTTTCAGGGGAATGAAGAGTGAGCCCGCATCGGACCCAAGGATGGATTCAATGACGAACGAAGACAATTCACAGAATGCCCCGGCCATCGGTCTCGCGGCGAATCGGCGGCTTGGATTCATGTGTTTGCAGCAACTGATTGATGCGAACCTGACGCCGAGCACCTTGCTCGTGCCGAAAGGTAAATCAGCCGACATGTGGACCGCGAAAACGGTTGATCTGTTTGAGCGATCGTGCGGCGGGCTCGTCATTGCCGGTAAGTCATTTCGCGAAGCGGACGGAATCTCGCGGTTGGGCGATCAGCATCTCGACTATATGATTTCCATCCACTTTCCCTACATCGTTTCGCAAGAAGTCCTCGACTTGCCACGCATAGGCACCCTGAATTTGCATCCGGCTTATTTGCCGTATAACCGAGGTTGGCACACGCCGAGTTGGGCGATCGTCGATGGCACGCCGTACGGTGCCACGCTGCACTGGATGGACGCCGGAGTCGACACAGGTGACATCGCTATGCAAAGACAAGTCGCGGTGCGCCCCGGCGATACGGCAGACAGTTTGTACCAACGCGTGCTTGATGCTGAGCTGGATCTGTTTCGCGACGCCATTCCTGCGATCGCTACCAAAAATTTGCCTCGCATTCCTCAGGTGGAGGAGGGCACGGAGCATCGCAAGTCGGACCTTGCGCCGTATCAGACTCTGGACCTGAAACGATCACAAACCGTTGGTGAGACGTTGAAGCAGCTTCGGGCGTTGACGACGAACTCGTGGGGTGAGGCGGCTTGTTTTGAAGAGGATGGGATGGTCTATCGCATCCGGGTCGAGATGCAGGCGGAACCGGTGACGCATCGGAAAGCAAAAGCAGCGTAGGCAATACCGCTTCAAGTGAGCGGTCGACGGGAGGGCGAGGCTGGCCTGTCAAAAATGTTTTTGTGCGTATTTTATAGTGTTACGTTTGGGTCGCTTGTTTGCATTCATCGTAAGCTTGGTTCTTTTTTGACTGCAGTGTTTTT
>CALHZT010000383.1 GCA_938040995.1 uncultured Pirellulaceae bacterium
GGGGTGTTGTAAATTCGATATTGCGTGGCATTTGTGCTCACGTCAGATTTGTTGCAATCGTTTGCCTGACCTCGACCGCTCGCCCCAAGCAACCCTCCTCCGACGCAGTGGTGTCATGCGAAGAATGAGCAGGGCATACCACGTCTCGCGTGAGGAGGGTCGGAGCCTTAGCGACGGGGAGGAGCGGCCTTACGCGTCGATGTATCTGCAACAGTTCATGTCCGTTCTGGGCAACGCAAAATCCGCTACAAGGCCAACTTTACAACACCCCAGCCAGACCCTTGCCCGCGTGAACGGTTACGATTCTTTTGCTGCTTTGACGGCGGCTTACTTCGCATGGACAACACTTGCCTGAGCAATGTTTGCACCAGCAAATGCCTCAACTTGCTCCTGCGTCAGGCACGTCAACCCCGAACCGGCCCAGTCAACCAAATGTGGCGCCGTGCCGGAATCTTCCAGCGAACCGTCGCTATGTTGTTCGAAAAGAGATTCAACCTGAACAGCCAACTCATTCCGGCCGTAGGTTGTCGCCCAAGCCAGCCATGCATCGTTTTGCATCCAGATTTCACCGTCCGGAGCCAACATACATTGTGCAACATCGGACGCGTACAAACGTCCGAAGAGCTCGCGTCGTTGTGCTGCTGCCTTGAGGGCGTTATCCAGTGCATTCTGCAACTCCGCAATGCGAAACGGCTTTCGGAGGCTCGCGAACTGGCCGATAAGAGGATCGTTAAACACTGCCGGGTCGCCAGCGTGCGAACTTGCAACAACAGCAGCCATAAAGGGCCGATGCCGAATCGCCCACGAAAGCACCTCCGCTCCGTCGAAGGGCATCACGAGATCGCAGACGAGAATATCGACATCTCGCGAACTGAGAATCCTGAGCGCAATGTCGCCATCGTCGGCTTCGATTGGGCGGGCTCCAAAAGAACCCAACGCAATAACCATCGCGTTCCGCACCAGATCATCATCATCCACAACGAGCACGTCTAATCCGTCAAAACAATTCGAATCCACTTTGGTGCTCTCCGGCTTACAACTGACTTGCAACTTTTTGGTTGATCCTGAACTCACTCTAATGAGATCACCCGATAATTAAACCACTCCGTAACACTTTCCGCCACGAACTCGTGGGGAAGAAAATGAAGAAACTTGCCGGCAATTGCAATGAAGCAAAAGGAAACCGATTTCGTCGAATCTGCAGGGAAAACCCTGTAGCTATTTCACCAACCGGATCGTCCCATCGGCAAACGACTTCACGCCTTTCTCGGTGAGCAATTGCAGGTGACCGACACTGTTGATACCAACGACTCGTCCCGTCATATTCGCGTCAGCAATCCGAATGTCTACCATCAAGTCAACAAACCCGTCGACTGTACGCCAGAATTTTGGCAGTAAATCTGAAGAACCGGCAACTTCGCGGGCGATTCGAGCAAAGTCGCCAAGGGACTCTCGCAACAGCGAGATGGCATCCACCGGCGTCTGTTTCAGATGGTAAAGAGAGGTCGCCAGGATCTCTGGCGAAAAATCCTCCTGGCGGCTGTTTACGTTGATGCCGACGCCAATCACCATTCGATTCGAGCCAGTCGTTTCGACCAGGATCCCGGCTATTTTCCGGTCGCCAGCAAGAACGTCATTGGGCCATTTGCAAGCAACGCTGTTGTCACCGACAGCACGCCGTGCAGCACCGCACACAGCCACGGCCATAATCAACGAGAGGCACGCCTGATCTTGCCGCGTAAACCCGAGCTCGTGAATGTCGAGAAGCAGCGAGAATGCGAGATTTCCGGTCGGTGATAGCCAAACATCACCTTTTCGCCCCCGTCCAGCCGTTTGTTCTGCTGCAAGAATTAACTTTGGCAATTCAGCATGCAAGTCATCAGTTACCGGCGACTTTGCCAACGCCATTCCACGATCGTTGGTGGAAGGAAGCGACGAATGGAACTCGGTGCTTTGAACAAACGTGCCGGAGACGGCCCGCTCAAGGCTGGCCTGAGAATCAACCGACTGAACAACATCACCTGACTGGTCAGTCATGATGGTTATTCGAGCTCGAGAGGATCAATTCCTCCCTGATCGCGTTTCCAGACCATCGCGCGACGAAACGGTTCAATCGTTTTCATGATCTCACCACCCTGGAAGATACGAACCTTCCCGCCCGACTCGCTCACCGTGATCGCGATCGCCGACGTCTTTTTCGTGATCGACGCCGCAGCCCAGTGCCGAGTCCCCAAGCCACCGGAAAGCGCGACATCAGCCCCGGCGGCTTCGACCATCTGACATGCCGATTCGACGGTTCCGTCGGCAGAGACAATAAACGCACCATCAAGAGTCGTCAGTTCCTTCACCGCCTCGCGAATCTTTTTGTCGCGAAGATTCTTCTCGTCGCGTTTGTAGCCTTTCACAGGATCAAAACCGACGGAGCGACACGAAGCCATAACCTTTCGCGCATCTCCAACGACGAACATCGTACCGATGTCCTTGCCCTCGCGACCTTCACGTCCAATCTGAACAGCGAGGTCCAGAACTGCCTTGAGCGTTTCCACTGGCACCGACGTTTCCAGCTCACGAAGGTCCCGAACCGAGAACCGGCCAAGGTGCTCATCCAGTTGAATGAAGCTCACGCTGTCGATCTTGCCTCGACGAAACGCGCTGTAGATGGCCACGACACCGGCTCCGGGCGAGAGAATTCCTTCCGCAATACTCTCGAGCAAAGCCGTGCTCAGCCGTTCTGAAATCGGTGCGTCAAATGCGTCGATCTGCACGACATCGAGGCCGGCATCCACCGCCCCTTCAAGATTCTCGGCCGAGTCACTGGCCACAACGATGGTCATTTCGCCAGCGCCAGATCGCAACTCTTCCCAGGCGATGGCCGTTTCCACCCACACCAAAAGCAAATCAGCTTCGTTGACGCGGGCGAGACGTTTCGCCAACCCAACCAGCGTTTTGACTTGTTCTGGGAGTTTCTTTGCCATTCGATTCGACAGTGATGCCTGAGATTTACACTAAAAAGTCGTCGTGCGCTCCCAGTAATTTATGAATACCAGGAGAATTCAGCAAGACGAGCGTGCCGACCTGGCGGCCATCGCATGATTGAAAGTCGACTGAACGAGTCGACGGACAAAAAGGAGAAGAGTTTCTCCAGTTTGGAATTGGCGCGACAAGAACGAAGCGCCAACATTCAACAGCATTCGGTTCCTGCCGGCCAACGGCGAGCCGCTGCTCAACGACGGACTAACCGACTGACTACCGAATGCTTCGGCGCAAGAAGTTCATCCCCCTTCTGGCCGGCCCTTGCGTCTGTCGAACCGGCTCAACGGGCGTCGGCGTGACGTAAGTTCCCGGTACGTGCCGAGCCATTGCGGCCTTCGCCCGATTCTTGGGCTTGTTTGGATTCGGTGCGATCCAGGGTGGATTCTCAGCGACTTGGAGGTTTCGCTGCCCGGGCATACCACCGTAGACACGCTCATCGTAGAGAGCGAGGGCGCGAAGTGCGTGGCCAAGCGGGCCGGTATCCCAGTCAAAATACCGATTGTCGATGAGCCACTTCGTTTGCAAGTCAAGGGCTCGCGTCAGGCGCGGGTCGAGCAGATCTTCGTGATCTGATGAGAAGATCACCCACTCCAGAACATGACCAGTCGTCTTTAGCTTGCGATTCATGTCGCCTTCGTAGCGTGGCGAACGAAAGAAATCGGTGCTGAAACTGCCTTCGGGCGTTCTCAACTGGTAAGCAAAATTTCGATAGTCGGCGGTATATTTTTCGGCGCGGGCAAACTCACCATCAATCGGGAGGCCTTCCTGCATCCGACGACGGATCGCATAACTCAGACTCATCAGTCGATGGGTTCCGCCGCAGGTGACGCCGTTAATCGGTTGACGTATCTCTTCCTGAATCAGCCGCTCGATGTTCCACTTCTGGCCATCTTCACTCTCCCATTCGGCTTCCGTGCCAAGGTAGTGAACCAGCCCGATCAGTTTGAATGTCAGCTCGGTATTCGCAACACAAGTCCGCTTTTCCTGGTCAATCAGATCCTGCACGGTAAAATCATAGCCGTCGATCCGGATCGGCTGTTGCTCCTGCACGCGAGCCTGAGCCAACATGGCAAGGAACTGGCCTTCGTGTCCCTGCAATCCGGGACCGAGTCGCGGCTGAATCGAGCCGTCTTCAAGCGTGAGCAGTCGTTCGTTCTCACACAGACCGTTGCCGCAAAGCCATCCAATAGCACTTACCTGACGCCCCTTGAATCCGCCGACCCAGATTTGGGCATCACTTCCCCACGCAATCATGTGGTGCATGATCGACCACGGACTGTCGTCTCGCGTATTCAACAGCCGGCTGTAGTAGAAGTTCAGGCACTTGCGAATTCGAACGCCGCGAGCCAGCTGCTGAGCCGTGGCATTGCTCATTGGCGAAAACCAGAGATCAACTCCCGGTTGCAGTTTGCCGAGGCCGTGCTTCTTCTCGATGTTACTCGCGTTGCTCTTAATCTGCTTCGAACCAGTCGCAATGTACTCTGGTGACTTTTGCGGCTTTTGCTGCACTGAAAAAATGTCCTGCTGCGTTTCCCAGGGGCGAGCATCAGCAGCGAAATCAATCGCATCCAGGTCGCGAATTTCCGCCGCATCCTTTCGAACATCGAGTACGAATGGGCCATTGCCTGGTGCAAAGTCGATATTCACACTGTCAAACCCGGAATCACTGGCGGCAGAAAGCGAGAGATCGTCGTCCAACGAACCAGCCAGACAGATGAATGAATCGGCAACTGGCAATTCGACGTTGGGGGGACTCAGCAACGGCGAATTTGGCGCAACGGTCGCTCCCGTCGATTCCTGCCGTGATGAATAATCATCAAAGGTAATGTCGCTCAGCTTGTTGGCAATCTCTTCGCCATATTGAACCAGCGCAACACGCGACTTGCGCAGCGTGGGCTGCTGAAGCGATCGCGAACTGACAATCTGATCTGAATCCAGACGCCTTGGTGTTTCCGTTGGCAACTGAACCTTGCCGTCCGTTGCACCGTACTGCTGAAGTTGCCCGGCAACCAGGCCCACGCCGACCAGCAGGCAGGCGGAAATGGTAATAAACTTCGTATTCGTTGACTTGAATTGCATCGTAGCCTGAATTCGATATCTGGTTGCAGCGATCCCTCGACATCTCGCAGCACAGCGAGACGCAACACTTCGTAGCTGTGGTATCGGGATTCGGCCTCATCGAATTCACGCGGGTTTGTGTCAAGTCGCGGAATTTGAACGACCCTGGATGTGCCGGGGTAATGTGTATCGGTTACCGAGAGCATGAGGCTGCAAGCACCCCTTCGAAGCCACAGTCGTGCTAGCGAAAACGGCCAGATCAGTAGGGTTCGACCTTGGTCAAAACCAGGGCGCAACTGGGGTGTTGTAAATTCAATATTGCGTGGCATCTGTGCTCACGCCAGATTTATTGCAGCCGCTTGCCTGACCTCGGTTGCTCGCCCAAAGCAACCCTCCTCCGACGCAGTGGTGTCATGCGAGGGACGAGCAGGGCATACCACGTGTCGCGTGAGGAGGGTCGGAGCCTTAGCGACGGGGAGGAGCGACCATCGGCGTCGATGTATTCGAGTTGCGCTGCAATAGTTCACGCACAACTGCAGCACGATTCAATCACATTTGCCGACATCGCCAGCGAGAACAATTCGAAAAACTGTTCAACACTGGAAACTCAACGATAGATCGTATCTGTCGAATTGCCTGGAGTGGCAACCATCGTCGTATCGGCACCATTGACTGCTGGCAAAGTCGTCATGCCCTGGATCTGACGGGACCACAGATTGACATCGTTGCCGAGCTCGAGTCCCGTCGTTGTTCGCAAGGCGTCCATGGCGGCGAACTGAACTGCCGGGTCGCGGTCTTCCAGCACCGCGCCGAGATGTTGCGAGGCAACCTCAGGCGGGAAAGTTGCCAAAGCCGCCGATGCAGCCAACCGCACATCCACGGCTGCATCATTTTTCAGCATGCCGCTCAGCGCAGCGATCGCTTCGGGACCCCGGCGACGAGTCCATGCATCACACGCCGCAATTCTCACGGCAGCCTCAGAGTCTTCGCTGGCAGCCTGTAGGCCTGCTGCAGCAACGGGAACTCCAAAAGACCCCATCGCCCTGACGGCTTCGCGACGCAAAATCGGATCGCTTGTTTTGGAATACAACTCGTACAACTCCGTACTGATCCTCGTCTGCTCTTCGGCATGCAATGTCGAAGCCGACTGGGCCAACTGTCTTAACTGGTTGGCCTTCTGAGCCGGCGTCGGCCCATACTGGGATTTGTACGCTGGCACTTCATTCGAAAACGGGTTCTCGAAGTTCGCAAAGACATCCGTCGCTTCCGACAGGGTAGAACACCCTGTCACCATGCTGACAAGGAGAACGAGAAGTACGCAGGCGACGTTTCTCAAGCTGGACTGAACTGTTCGCTTCATTTCGATTTTGGCCGTAAACGTGGATGAGGCAGCCGCCGCGATTTGCACACGGGCAGGGCGGGGAGAGTAGCAAAATCGCCGCGAGATTCGCAATAGAATTGCGACGTCGCCAGGACGGTGTTACCACGCGAACGCCAAGGGGCAGTTTCGCAATGCTATCGTTGCCGTCAGATACGCCGCCCGACAATCGCCACGAGCTGGTCCCGAAGTTTGACGGCAATGACGGTCGCCAGGACGTGGCCCGTTGATCCATCCGCGGCCGCCGATTTTCCTGCCGATTTTCGTGCCGATTTGGCCGCCGACTTGACTGCCGACTTTTTGGAGGATTTTAGAAACGCGTTCAGTCGTTTTTGTTCCTGCAGCGCATCAATCAGCTTCGTTTGCGTTTTGACTTCCACATGGGTCGCCTTCATCGCTTCCAACTCTCGTCGAATTCGTTTTCGATCAAACGGCGATGCCGCCACAATCTCGAATCCAGCCAGTAGATTTACCAAACTGGTACGGGCAACATCTGACGAACCTGACAAACCAGCCGCAAGCTTCGCTGGCGATTCTCCCACCAGGTAACTCTGCTTCATGGCCAATCGTTTCAGTCCCAATTTGCCGGCTTGGCCAGCCTCGTCGGAATGACCAAGTTGACTTGCCAGCTCATTCACCAAACCGGCGGCTCGCACCGCTGCGTGTGGCTCATAAATGTATCCGCAGATCTTCGACAAGTCGGAACCGTCATGCACTTCAACAAACTCGACGTCCGCATCGACTGAACCGGTGACCGCCCCGCGAACCTTGCCGCCATCGTCGTTGAGCACCGTTGTCGTTCGCTGCCCGGGATCGCCGGCGACATTGCCGAACTTTGCGACAAGCTGTTTGCACTCGCCGCCATGGCCAATCCACTCAAGCTGTGCTGACGCTTCCCACTCTGGTGGCACCGTACACGCCGGCGCAAGCTTGATCATGGCGTTCGCATTCTTTTCCAACATCGATGCGATGACCTGTTCATTGGGACTACCGAACTCTACCGCCGCCGTTCGATTCCCTCCGACTCGACGATCCGGATCAAGATGCCAGGCCGAAAATGCAGCGAGATCAACATGGGCGACATCGTCACAAAGGACATCGGGCGTTTGCCATCCATAGGCCCTCAGGTTTTCCGTCGCGAATTTGCAGCAAACGGGATCCAGATCAACATGCAAAAACGAACGCTCCGACAGCTGATCATCTGCAGGAAAGGCCCCTTCATTCGCGGCGGCGACTGACGCTGCCACGAGCCCGACCGAGTCACCACCGATACCACAGCACAAATCCGCGATCGCGCCGTCCGGGAACGACGCGGCTTTATAGAGAGCGATCGTTTCGCTCGTTGACTGCTGCAGCTTTACGTCGGTGAAGAACATCTCGGCGGCTTGGGAGAATTTCGCCGCCGCTTTCTCCCGCAAGCCGACTTGTTCGAGTACCAGATGAGTCCGAATCGGCGACAGGCTCTTTCGCAACGCATCGACGACCGAGGTCATTGCCCGCCCCGCGTCCAGAAGATCCGTCGCCTGGCGAATCGCCGCCGCGCCTTCCTTCACCAGCCACTCATATTCTTCGATCGTGGGTTCCGACATGGTGGTTGGCTACCGTAAAAACGGAGGCACGACTTTCGCGTTAAAAGGAATGGAAGGTGACAATTGGAAAGCGACGAATGGAAAGCCCCGAAGGGCACTAACAATTGCATCAGTCGATTGCGTTGTTCAGATTCAGCCGCGATGCCGCATCAGGCATGTTGCTTTCTAACGGTGAATACGAATCCGAGAGCAAGAGTGTAACCGATCTCCCGGCAACTGCAGGTCGTTCTCATCACGCTAGCGTCCGTGTTCCGATGACAGACGAGGAGAAGTCTGTTCCCCGGAGCCTTGAAATGTTCAACCGCGGTAGTTTGTTCGTTGTGATTCTGATCGCGGCCTTCGTGGCGCCGTACTTCTTGATGAATCCGCGATCAAATTTGACTGGCCATTCATCAGGCCAAGGCTCGCGGGAAGCATGGTGGGGCTCGCTCCACACAGAGGCCCCCGGAGCCACAGCGACTCCCGTCCCCGGATCCAACTGGCCGGGCTCGCAGTTCCAGGGCTCCCATAGTCCAGCCAGGGAATCGTTGAACAGATTTCCGCAAGGCTCGCCGTACGATGCGCAGTCGGGAATTTTCCCGAACGAACAGTTTCGACCAAATCACAATGGCGGATTCGTTCCATCGCCTGGCAACTCTCAATTTCTTCCGCAGACGGGGCTTCCAAATTCGCCGGCGCGGAATTTCATGAACCAACCGGGAGCAATCCCGACCGGCCCTGAACAGCTGCTGCCGAACCAGCCATCATTCTCGCCCGTGCCACAAGGTTACGTGCCGCCGAGCAGTTCCGTAACCGCGTTGCCAGGACAAACAGCCGATCCCGATGGTTGGGTCACGGTGCGAACGTTCCCGCCGGGCGTTACGCCAGACGCCGGAGACATACCACCGCTAGTCGATTCCCAGGGAATGACGACTCAGGCGATTCCTTCCCAAGCGATTCCTCCGCAAGTCACCGGTCCAGTGGATGGCCTTCCACCGGGGCTCGTACCGCAATTGCCAGATTTTCACCTACAGCCGGGCCAACCCGCGATGCCATGGCAACAAGTCCCCTCGCTCTCGCCACAATTCCACGGTTCCGTTCCGTCTCCGGCAGCAATGCATCAGGGCAACCCTGCAGTAGGCGCCACCGGACCGCAAAACTTCGCTGGCAGTCCGACTCAAACCAATGGCAACCTGCCACCGGGCGAGCAGCCGCCACAGCGTTCCCTGACCTCCATCGATCAGGTTTTCGAATTCAGCAAGGGTCCCGACTGGATGTTCGGCAACTTCCCACGCGTCTCTTCGCAAACCGTAGATTCAGGCCTCACGGGCTTGCGAGTCGCCATGGTCAGTGGCACGCAGCTCGACGACCTTGCGGGATCACTGACTTACTATTTTGATCCCAACCAGCAACTCCGGCGCATCGGATTCATGGGAAATTCCGGTGATCCTGAACGACTGGTCACGTTTCTGACTGGCCAATACGGATTCCAGCCTGAACCAGAGTTCGGCGCGGGGCTCTTCGCCCGACGTGAAAATGGACAAGTCGCCAGTGCACTTCGATTGAGACAGGCCCAAATCGTCAGGCAGTCACAACCTCGCAATCGTTATCAGGTCCAGCTCGAGTTGAATCAACCCGGCGCGGGCGGCACTCTCAGCCCGGAATTCCAGGCGATCCTCGCTGAAGACCAACGGATCATCGCGCAGCGGTCTCCGCTGCCGCAAAACACTATCGACAGCATGACGCCGATGCCACAAAGTTCGCCACAGATTCCAGCGCAGGCGAATGTACCAGCGGATCCACAACCATTGACGCAAGAAGGGCCGGCCAACCCGGCGACTCCCTCATTCCAGGTTGCGCCCTCGCAAGCGCCGAACGGAAATTCGGGGCAGGGGATTGCAAACATTGAGAATCGCCCGGGCGGATTGCCGTCGGCACCGGCGACTGTGCCACAACCAATGCCGCCCAACGTGAACAATCCAATTTCAGACTATCCAAACCATCCCGACGCCACCGGATCGCCCGCGCCATTACCGCCACGGCCATCACTCTCCCCCGCCGATTCGCTGAGCTCGCCATTCCAGACGAGGGAGCGACTGCCGTCTCCGCTTCGTCGCGCCATCCCGCCGCAATTTCAGAACACGCAGGAACCGCCCGGCGTCGAACCGCCACTCCACAAAGGCTGACGAATCGGTTGGATGCCGGCAGTTTGCCCGCTCGAAAACCTGTAGACAAAGTTCAGCCCCGTCGCATTTGTCGACCCAGCCGCCAATCTCGGCTAACCTGCATAGATGAATCATGCGGCAACCAATGACGAGATCGTTGTGGAACCGGCAACCGCAGCCGATTCTGCCGACGCATTGCGGATGCTACTCGGCCGTTCACCCCAAGCGAGCATCGACGATATCCTGCCCGAAGCCTGCCTTCCCGGCATTGCGGATCTCGAATCAAAAGCCGTTCCCGGCCTGTTCTGTGCCACGAACGCGAACGACCCGCAAAAGATCATTGGTGTCATCTGGGCCCGGCACGCGATGCCGGGTGTTCATTCGATCTGGCAAGCGTTTTGTCGGCCTAAGTCGCCGGTCGTGGAATCAAAGCTGTATGAGGCGATCGACAACTACCTCGGCAGCACGCCCTTTCGACTGGCTCGGGCACTCGCCGATATCGAATCGCCCTTCCAAAGTCGCCTGGCTCAAATCGGATTCAGCCACCAAACAGATATTGTTTCCCGACTGTGGCAACCGGACGCGATCACTACCGGCTGGATGCCGGATGGATATTCGATTCACACGTTAAGACCTGGACAGGACGACGAGTTCACTCAATTGATGGAGCGAACGTACCAGCAGTCTCTGGACTGTCCCGATCTCGTCAAACTTCTCACCGCCAAAGACCTGCTCAAGTTTTATCGAGCCAGCACCTTCGCGACTCAATCGTCCTTCTTTCTGCTGTACGCAGAATCGGAACCTGCCGGATGCCTCGTCCTGACCGACGACATGGATAACGAGTCGCTGGAATTGACTTATATGGGAGTCGCCCCCAACCACCGAGGCAACGGGCTCGGTCAGCTACTCGTAAACTTCGCAAAAGAAAGGGCCTACAACGGCCTCGCCCGGCGGCTGGTCGTTGCCGTCGACCGCACGAACGAACCGGCGTGGAAGATTTACGAAGACGCCGAGTTCGCAACGTATAGCACACAAGCCCTCATGGTCCGCACCGGCCCATCCGCCTGACAATCCCGTGTGCAACCCTTGATGCTCTTTTTGAAGTTGCACACTCTGCGAAATTGAAGTCCCTCCTCCCGGAAAAACGGATTGGATCGCCATCGTGTCGGTTCGAATTGCAATGACGATTGAAGGCGAGCCAATCGTCGTTTTTCCGCCGTGGGGAGGGATTTAGGGAGGGGCTTGCAGTTCGTAGGGAGGGGCTTGCAGTTCGTAGGGAGAGGTCTGTCGCTCGAAGGGAGGGCTGTCGGTTCGCAGGAAGGAGCCTACCGTTTGAAGTAAAAAAGTGTGCAAATTCAAAAGATGCATTTTGGGTGTGGCGCTGGTGCGGCTGGTCCGTAAGGTGAACCTACCAACGAGCAAGATCGGTAAGCCACGCAATGATTGCGTGCGGCGAATTCTGTAACGCCGGAACGGGGTCAAACGGCGCAAGTTTTTCCGGCAAATTTCACTGTCAAGCCGGTGCGAATTTACACACCTTTCCGTCTCCTCATCGCAAGCCGACCCTGGTAAAAATTTCACTCTTCGCGTTTCCCAAGACCGGGTAACGACTTACGAATCGACCACCAATTGAACCGCCACGAGCGACGACAGGAGTGAACAGTTTTTCCACCCACGCGAATTCGAAAAAAAAGAAAATCGCCCGCCGGGACCACAACGAGTTGGTCAATTTATCGGGTGTTGTCGCATATGTTGTTGCGAACGATTCCTAATAATTTTTTATCACTCCCAACACCCCGCGGACGGTTTGACACCACCTGGGGTCGCAATACAATCGGTCACTCAGCCAACGGGTGCATCGGGCAACCGGACGCTGATGATTTTGTGAACATCCAGATTCCCTCCGTTCGGGCATCTGCTTGCTCTTATAGCGTAATTCGTTTCGTTCGTTCGCCCGGGGAAAAGACTTTCCGGCATTCGAACCTGAGTGGCCATTTCTGAAGTCCCCTTCTGAATTCCCGCTCGCGGTGCGCGCCTGCAGAAACTCAGGAAGAGACACGTGAACAATAGCGATACGGAAATCGTGTCAGCTCTCAAGCTGTCAATCGCCGAACGCATTGGAAGCGACAGGTTCGGAACCTGGTTTCGCAAGACACGCATCGAACACCGTGACGGCACCGTCCGGATCCTTGCGGCTCATGAGTTCGCGCTCAACATTCTTCGCAACCGAATTCGCGACGAAATCGAAGAAGCCTGCCAACTGGTTATTGGCGAATCCTGCAAAGTCGAATTTCTGGTCGACGCGAATTGCACGGCCAACTTGAACGACAACCAGGCTGGCCAATCCAGTGCTGGCCCAGCCGGCGAATCAGCAGGCCACCGTGTCACCAGTCCTGACGCCGCAACAAACAGCGAACCTTCGGATCCAGGCACCGACGCGACGAAAACGCGGCAACCGCGCTCGTCCAAGTCGCAACTCCGAACGCACAACGATCAAACCGTTGGCTCGAAACGGAAGTTTGCCAGCCTGAATCAGTTCGCCGCAGGGCAATCGAACCGCATCGCGATCTCATCTGCCGAACACGTTGCCGCGAACCCCGGCATCGTTTCACCACTGTTCCTTTACGGAGCCACCGGGATTGGTAAATCGCATTTGGCCGAAGGAATCTGGGGCCGCGTTCGCCGCTCCGCAGACCGACTTCGCTGCGTCTACCTGTCCGCCGAACAATTTACTTCCTACTTCCTTCAGGCACTGAACGGATCGGGCTTGCCCACGTTCCGCCAGCGTTATCGCCACGTAGACCTGCTCGTTATCGAAGACGTTCAGTTCTTCGCTCGCAAGCGAGCCACCATTGTTGAGCTGCAACATACAATCGACTCGGTCCTGCGTGACGGTCGCCAGATGGTCATTACGGCGGATCGGCCGCCGAACGAACTGGGAGAGCTGGGCGACGAGATGGTAAACCGCTTCACCGGTGGGCTTGTGATTCGAGTCGAATCTCCCGACCGTGAAGCCCGCCAGCAGATTTTGCGACAGCGTGCAGCGGCATTGCACATGGAACTGCCTGAAGAAGTCGTCGATTTCGTAGCCGACCATTTAACCGAAGATGTTCGCAAGCTGCAGGGAGCCCTCAATCGGCTGGACGCAGTCAGCAGGGCGACCGGTCAGCCCGTCACCATGGGACTCGCCGCCAAGGCACTCGACGACATTGTTCAAGCCAACAAGAAGGTGGTTGGCCTGAGTGATATTGAGCAAGCCGTTTGTGATATTTTCGAAGTCAGTCCCACGCACCTTCGCTCTTCGACGAAATCCCGTCGCCTCGCTCATCCGCGGATGCTCGCCATGGCACTGGCAAGAAAGCATACGCGAGCCGGTCTCGCCGAGATTGGCGAGTTCTTTGGTCGTCGCAGTCACGCGACCGTGATCTCGGCATCGAAGAAAGTCCAACTGTGGCAATCGGACGGATCGAGCGTACGCATGTTCGACCAGGAATGCCCCGTCAAAGACGCCATTCGCCGCGTCGAACGCCGCCTTCTCGGCTAGACTGCGACCGCGCACGTTGGTGTACAGGCTTTAGCCCAATACTGCTCAATCGGTTTCAGGCGAGCCGGCTGCGTAAGCTGCCGGGTGGGAACGCGGTTCGAACCTCATCGCCAGTCCTTTGGCATGGTAGCCAGGCATTCGTGACCTGTCTTCATCGTGCCGAGACCGAAATTGAGGTGGCCAACCTCGTTGCTTGCGATCTCGGTTCAACTCAAAAGTTTCAAACACACGGCTCGATCGCCCAACCTCCGAGATTCAGAAACCTGGGGCGGCTCGCTTGGGCTCGCCGCGTTTGCCCCACGCTGACTTGTCGGGGCCCTTCCAGGGCAACAGCGCGATGGTCTCAATTGAGAGACCAGATCAAAAACTCACGGGATGGCGGCCGAATAGTCCGTAGTGGATCTTGTTAAAGATCCTTGCAGCAATAACTTTTTTGGCGGAGA
>CALHZT010000384.1 GCA_938040995.1 uncultured Pirellulaceae bacterium
TCTTCCCCGACCACGCGTCACCCATCCCTATCCCAACAAACGCTTTCGCGATCGACTCAAGGTAGGAGCCGTATGAGGTAATCCTTCACGTACGGATCTGTGCGGGGGGCGGTCAGCAATGACCGTCCCTACCGCGATAGCCTTTTGGGAGGGCTTCGCTGGGGTCAGACCTGACCCTGTGCTTCCTTGTGACCCTGTGCTTCATTCTCTTCTCTCGAATCTGAGCTGAGGAAACGTCAATATTCGTGAACGGTTACGAAGTTTCGGCCGCGCACCTCACTTCGTGATTGCTGTTTGTGAGCGTCCCGTGTTTTTCTGCGACGGGTTCGCCCTGATTCGCCCTGCGCTTTCATTGAACGTTCGACATTCGGAGCAACTGGTTGGAAAGCCAATGCTTTCATGATCGTGGCACCATTCTCGCGATGATGAATAGTAAGCACACGTCGGGCACGCATTCTGAGACTTTGCCCATTCCTGACGCTCAGCCTTGGGGATTCACGATCAATAAGCAGCGGAGAAGTGACATGTTTAGGCGACTTTTTGAAAAGGCTGTGCTGAGTTCGAACCGTTCGCGTCCGAATGGTGCTCGTGACGAACAGCGGCTGGAGATTGGCGAAATCGAGTCGCTCGAACCACGCGAAATGCTTGCGGGTGATGTTGATGTGTTTGTCAGTTCTGCAGGAGATGTGCGCGTTGTTGGAGACGCCGCTTCAAACGAAATTGGCGTTTTTCGCACTCCCGGCCGGCTGTTGCATATCCGGGGGAACGACAACACGACCATCACGCACGAAGGCAATACATCGAGCGAGATCTTTCTGGATGTGTTCGACAACGCCGGAAGTATTCGCCGTAATCTCACGATCGATATGAACGCAGGTGATGACGTGGTGAGTCTGGCGGACGTTGGTATCAACGGGAACCTTAAAGTTCAGTTGGGCCAGGGCAGCGACTTGTTTGACATGCGCACCAGCTTTGTCGGAAACAATGTTGTTGTGAATGGCGGCGGTGGTCAGTACGCCGACTATCTTTCGATGGAGTCCGTTTCCGTGATCGGCAACCTGAAAATGAATGCCGGCGCGAGTGCCTTGTTCAGTGACACCATGCGACTGAGGAGCGTCCTGGTTGCCGGCAACAGTACGCTCGTTGGGTCAGCCAACGGGCATCAGGTCCTTATTGACGGCGTTGTGATTTTGGGGAACTCACGAATCAGCACCGGGCAGGGCGGCGACTCGGTAAATATCACCAGTTTCGAGGTTGAGAAAGCTTCGAGCATTTCGACAGGCTCCGGACATGACCTGATTGAAGTAGGTGCGCTCACGACCGTTGGTGATTTTCGTGTTTCGGCGGGAAGCGGCAATGATGTCGTAAGGTTCGTGGAAAATGACGGACTGAATTCAGAGTTTCATGGGAGCGTGCGCTACAACGGAGGTTCAGGAATCGACGAGCTTACATTGCGAGGCGATACCTTCTATGCCCATTTGGGCTCACCTGTCATGTCGCAGTTTGAATTCGTATCGGCCATCCTTTAAACGGTGTCCGGGTTCGCTCTACCTTGGGCCAGAAAGTAAACTTTGGGCCGCAAGCATTCCGCTCCGAATGCACTGCGGAATGCCAATGCCGCGGAACGCGTTGCCGGCGATGGCAAGATTGGGAATCTTCTCCGCGAGCGATTCAATTCCTGCGACTCGTTCCAGATGCCCGACGTGGTACTGAGGCGTGACGGATCGCCAGCGAGTCAGATGTTGCATAGCAGGTTCGCCATTCGCACCGAGCGTCTTTTCTACCTGCGATACGGCAATCGCAGTGAGTTCCTCGTCAGGTAACTGGACAAGGTCCGGGCGAAGTGCGCCACCAAGGAACACACGGAGCAGGACATGATCCTTGGGCGCCCGATCGGGAAACTTGCGATGCGAAAAACTGATTGCCACCGCATCCTGTTTTTCGATCGTTGGGATGACCATCCCAAACGCGTCGAGCGGATGCCGGATATCGGAAACGCGATAACCAAGGCAGACTACGGCGACTCCCGCATGTTCGATATCACCAATCTCGCGACTGAGGTCTGCGAACTGCGGTTGAAGAAGCTGCGATGTGATGGGAGCAGGAGTCGCCAGGACCACGCCATCAAACGACTCACGCTGCGTACCTGCCGGGCCGGATGATTCAACGATCCACTTCGCACCCGATTCTGTTGTCGAGCGTTCAAGTTTGGTCACGCCGCTGCCCAGTCGCACTGCGCCGTGCTCGAGTTGGTCGGCAACATGCTGCACGAAAGATTCGAGCCCGTTTTTGGCCGTCCGAAACATGCCGTACCTCGCTCCCGCAGAGTCTTCTTTCGCCTTTTTTGCCTGTTGCCGGAGCCCAGCCGTCAGGCTTCCGAAACGTTTTTCCAGTTCGACGAACTGAGGCAACGCGGCGGCGATACTCAGCTTTTCCGGATCAGCTGTGTAGATGCCACTGACCAGCGGCTGGATCAGGTGATCGAAAGCCTCTTGTCCGACTCGACGCACAGCAAACTCCTGCAGCGATTCGCTGACGGTTTTTTCAGGTTGGCCGGCGATCCATCGCTCGCGCAGCACACGGAGTTTCGCAGGGAAACTGAGGAGCTTCGAACGCAAAACGGGGGCGACCTTTGTTGCAGCCATCAACCGGAATCCATCCGGCACCGGATGAGTCTCGCCGCGATGAAGTACGAATGCCCGTCGGAATTCCTCATTGGTCGGAATCAACTGCGACTCGAAACCTGCGTCTTTTGCCAGTTGGCCTGCCCATGGGACTTGCTCGTTGATGATGAAGCTGTCCGCGCTTTCTTCCAACAAGAATCCGTTCTTGCGTACGGAGCGTACGACACCGGCGACTCGATCCGTTGACTCGAAGACAGTAACGTTTGGAGCCGTTTTATTTCGGCTGCCCTTGCTGGTATTGGACTGCAGGTAGAATGCCGCGGAGATTCCGGAAAAGCCGGCACCGATGACGGCGAATTTCTGGCTGGTTGAATCGTCGCTCATCAAAATTCGGTCTCAAGCGTCTCTCGCGCCTCTTCGACCACTTCGTTCGCCCACGTGTTGTGTTTGTAGATCTGAATGATTCCTTCAAGGATCCCCCGCGCCTGTGCAGTGTCGGTCGAGATCAGGTCCTTGGCGGATGACAGACGTTCCTGAACGGCTTCGATTGCTGTATCACGATCTCGCTGAATTTTTGTATTCAGATCATCAAGGTGTACCTGGCACAGTTTGATGCACTCTTTCTCACGCATCGTGGCGTTTTCGTCGTTCGCATAGACCTTGATAATCGCATCGAAGGTCTTTGCAGCTTCGGCTGGATTGAGCTTCTCCTGCTGCATGGCATCCAGAACCGCACTTTCAACCGGCGCAAGTGTCCGTGACGGGCCGACTCTCGCGAACACGTCGAATGTCCTTTCCAGTCGCATGAGGTCTATTTGTTGACCAATTTTGATGACTTCGGCGTTTCTTTCGTCGTCAGGAAACCGTCGCGTGAATTCGGTAACGGTATCTTCTGCGCGAATCAACTGCTCGGGTGTTTCTTTGGCAACGTTTTTAATCTCAGCATACAGCTGATCGGCCGAGGGCGGTTTTCTCAGCTGCCACGTCACGATGAAGAGCAACGCGAGCAGCGACATCAGGCAGGTGACTACCCCAACGTGCCTCCAGAAGGACTCGTCCGGCGCCTCCTCCGTGATCAGATTCTTGCGACGATGTTCATTCACCACCGTATAGTGAGTCGCTTCGCCGGGGCTATCAGCGAGCATTGATTGCGAGACGGTCCTCGCAGCGGGCGTTGCGACCGCCGCCGAAGACGAGCCGCCGCCCGATGGCGCTTCGTAGGCCGTTTCCAGTTGAGCGAACTCTTCTTCCGTCATCTGTTCGCTAACATCAACCTGTGTCTCGTCTCTGGACTCGGTGACTTTGAGCACCCCGCCTTCGTTGATGGACAAGGCATGAAGGATCGCCTTCAGTCGGTTGGAGAGCGCCCTTGCGGTAGGGACACGCTCGTCCGGCGGCTTGCTGAGCAATTGCGTGATGACCTGCTCGAGTTCTTCGGGTGTGTCCTCGGCGACTCGACGCACAGGAACCGGTTCGTTGTATCGAACCTTGTGGATAACCTCGGCCATCGACTTGCCACGAAACGGCGGATAGCCGGACAGCAGGCAGTACATGACACTGCCAAGGCTATAGAGGTCGCTCTTCGCCGTGGCCCCAATTCCTTCCGCCTGCTCGGGCGACATGTAATCGGCGGTTCCGATGATTCCGCCGCTCACGGTGATCTGCGTGTTTCCGAAGAGCTTGGCAATTCCAAAATCTGTGAGTTTGATCTGTTCGTTTTCACCAAGCAGAAGGTTGGCTGGTTTCAAGTCGCGATGGACGATGCCATGATCGTGAGCGTGTTTGAGCGCCCCGCACATGCTGATCGCGAACGTGACGACTTCCCGCCAATGGAAACGACGGCCGGCGGCGAGTTCCTGCTGAAGACTGGGACCGTCGACTAGCTCCATGGCATAGTACAGGGTTCCGTCCTGTTCGCCGTAACCGAAGAGCTGCACGATGTTCGGATGCCGCAATTGTTCAAGGGAGCGAATTTCCGCTTCGAATCGCTCGCGAAAGCCGTGGTCACTGGCAAAGCCCTGAGAAAGAACCTTCACGGCGACTTGACGTCCCGTGTCACGATTGGCCGCTCGATAGACTGTCCCCATTCCACCGCGTCCCAGCGGTTCGTCGAGGTCATACGGTCCTAGCGGCGGAAGCGGCATGTTGACTGTTGTTTGTTATGGGAAGGAAGTGGTACTCTGCGCGAAGAGCGCTTTGCCTTCTTTCATTTTAGTTTTGCGCCAGCGGAATCGTAAGCCGCGACCGAAAACGTGCGAATTGGAGCGCTTGGGCCTGGTTCGTGCTGGTTTTTCAGTATTGTGATGGCGTAAAAGAGGTGACGTCAAAACGAAAAAAGCCAGGCTTGTTTCCAAGCCCGGCCTTTGGATGTTGATCACAAACCGTCGATGACGGCTTCGTTATGGCTTAGCCAGCGCAACCGCAGCTTGGCTCAGCAGCAACTGGTGCCGAGCAGCCACAGCTTGGAGCTGGAGCCGAGCAACCGCAGCTTGGAGCTGGTGCAGCACATCCGCCGCCACAGCTTCCACCACCGCAACCGCTGCCGCCACAACCGCATCCGCCGCCGAACAGGCCGCGAAGCAGTCCACGAATTGGGCCATTGCCACCGCCGATACCGCCCCAGCTTCCGCCGCCGAGGACACCACCGCCGAGCATGCCGCCACCGTAGCCAGCACTTGCACCGTAAGCAGCTCCACCGGCACTTGCACCGTAAGCAGCTCCACCAGCACCTGCACCGTAAGCAGCTCCGCCAGCACCTGCACATGGATCAGCAGGAGCTGCCATTGGTACAGTGATTGTCTGTGGAACCATCTTGGTAACGCAAACCTGGTAAGGAACTTCTTCGGTGTAAGGAACCTGAACGGTGTAGTTCTGCTGAACAGCTTCTACAACGTTGTTGTACGTCGTAACGTTTCGTGTACGAGTACGTGTTTGTGGAACCATGATCGTCGAAGTGACTTCTCGCGAACGAGTTTCGTTTCGGTACGAAGTCTGGTTGACCATTCGAGTGCGAGTTTCGCTCTTCATCGAAGTCTGGTTGACTGTTCGTGAACGAGTTTCGTTTCGGAAGGTCGTTTGAGGGACCATTCGAGTACGAGTTTCGTTACGGTACGAAGTCTGGTTGACTGTTCGTGAACGAGTTTCGTTTCGGAATGATGTCTGAGGAATCATTCGAGTACGAGTTTCGCACTTGTACGAAGTCTGGTTGACTGTTCGAGTACGAGTTTCGTTTCGGTAGGTCGTTTGAGGAACCATTCGAGTACGAGTTTCGCATCGCGACGAAGTCTTGTTGACTGTTCGTGTACGAGTTTCGTTTCGGAACGAGCACTTGTTAACCATTCGAGTGCGGGTTTCGCACTTGTAGGTGGTTTGCGGGATCATGCGAGTGCGAGTTTCGCACTTCCATGACGTGTTGCAAACCATTCGGGTTCGCTGCTCACACTTGTAGCTTGTTACGCAGTAAGTGTAAGGGACTTTTTCGCAGACTGTGCGACGTACGCAGTAAGGAACGACCTTGGTTTCGCAAGATGGAACCCAAACACGCTTACAACACGTCTTTGGACAACAAGTTGGGTTACCGCAAGCGTCTGTACCACGCTGCATGACAGTGTGCTGCTGAGTCTGATAGCTTCCGCCAGCGACGTTAACCGTTCGAGTGCGCTGCTCAGTGACAACTCGTCGAACCGTCTTGTAGCCAGTTCGCTGCTCTTGAACAGGAACGCGTACCGTGTAGTTCTGTGGAACCTGTGTCTTGACTGGGATACGAACAGTGTAGTTCTGTGCAACCTGAGTCGTAACAGGAACGCGAACGGTGTAGTTCTGAGCGACTTGCGTCGTAACAGGAACACGAACCGTGTAAGGAACCTGAACCTGAGTCGTTACAGGAACACGAACGGTGTAGTTCTGTGCGACCTGAGTCGTAACAGGAACACGAACGGTGTAGTTCTGAGCGACCTGAGTCGTAACAGGAACACGAACGGTGTAGTTCTGAGCGACTTGAGTCGTAACAGGAACACGAACCGTATAAGGAACCTGAACCTGAGTCGTAACAGGAACACGAACGGTGTAGTTCTGAGCGACTTGAGTCGTAACAGGGACACGAACCGTGTATGGAACCTGAACCTGAGTCGTTACAGGAACCTGTACAGTGTAATTCTGAGCGACCTGAGTCGTTACAGGGACCTGTACGTTGTAGTTGACCGTGCGGCTCTGCTGTTGCGGAACCATTACGGTGTAATTTTCTGAAACTTGACTGGTCGATGGGACACGACGAGTAATGTTGTTCGTACGTGTACGGGTTTCCGTACGGTACTTCGTTACTGTGCGTGTGCGTGTTTCCATTGACCGTGTGGGCACCATGACCGTGCGTGTGGTCATGCATCCGCCCGCCATCGAGCCACCGTCAGCCATAATGCCACCATCGGCAATCATGCCACCAGCTGCTCCGCCGCCATCAATGATGGCGCCGTCGACAACGCTGCCGTCAGAAACAATGCCGCCTGTGGAATAACCACCGGCCATGCCACCAGATACAACCCCACCACATGCGGGGGCTGCAGACTGACAGCCACATTGTGCCTGCACTTGGCCGAATGCCAGTAGCATAGCTACGGGAATCGAGAACAGTGCTTTGCGCAACATCCAAACTCTCCTTACTTAGTTACAAACGAAAAACACATAAGTGTTTCTTGTGAATCATTTCAACGACTGATTTCAGTCGCCAGGTTTTATGTTCACGCGATCCGAAGACGCGGTTATTCCGTTACCTCGCGATCGAATCCGAAGACCGATGCGGTGTTAAAATTGGTAGGCGAGGCTGTATGCAACGCTCCCAACCATTCCGTCGTCTTGCGTTTGGTTTGCAGATAAGAGAAAAGGAGTGGTCTTCGTTGTTTGGGTATTTTGTGTGCGAGTTTGGTGGTTGGTGATGACTTTGCGGGCTCAATCGCGGCTACCTATAAAGTCAAAGAATTCGGGACTGGCCGTCATCGTTTTGATAACAAAGCAAGGTCTGGTGGCCTTCCCTGGCCGCTCGTTGCAGCCGCGGCTGTTGCTGTAACTCATTCAGGGTATGAGATTTACGGCTTAGGTGAACTAATGGTGATGGGGTAGGCATATAGAATGCAAAAGCAATAGGTACAGTCAGTGGGTGGGCCAAAGTCGGTTTTTGGCCGGGCGCCGCACCGGCAGGAGCCACGCTTTTCAGGGAGTCGCAATGAAAAATATCAAACCAATACTCACCGTCACCTTTGTTCTCTCCATGCTCGTGGGTAGCTCAGCCGACGCGTGCAACCGCTGCAAAACGGCGGTCCGTCACGTCAAGAAGAGGTACGACGGTCGATACGACGCATTAAAGGCAAGTGTCGATGCCGAACGAGCCGCGATCAAATGTGCACGTCGTGACGCTTACAAGCGACTTGCACTCGATCGCCGTGCTGCCACCAAGTTGTGTGGTCACGCCAGAAAGTGCGCGCTGAATGAAATTCGACTTGCTCGAAAAGCCGTCACGAAGAGCTACCATTACGAGATGAAGGCGCTTCGTAAGTCATACGCGGCTTCGCTGGCAGCCCTGCGGAACTCTTACGAAGTCGTGGTAGCCAAGGTTCCAGCGACTTATTGCACGATGGCGACGCCGGTTGTTGTGTCAACAACGACATGCGAATCGTACGAAGTGCCTACCATCGTGGCACCTGCGCCGGAATGGGCTGCTCCGGAAGTGATTTTTGAAGAGGCGACGCCATGGACGCCAGTCCCTCCAGCGGAAGTGCCTTACGAGACGCCAGCTCCCTACGAAAACGAGTATGAGTACGGACCGGAATCGAGTACCGACTGGGAGCTTATCGAAGAAGCTCCCTTGCCGGCGCCATCCTACGAGCCGACACCTGCTCCTCCGGAACTGATCCTGCCGACGGGATACAACTACCGGGTGCCAAAGAGCCGATCGGTCGATGTGACGAAAGTCAGAACGAAGACGAAGGAAGTCGTACGGACGGTTGATCACTCCAGCAGCCGCCGCGTCGCGATAGGAAATCTGCTCCGCTTGTTCGGCATCTAGCCGCCAATCTTTTCATCCACAAAACGAAAGCCGCATCAGATGATGCGGCTTTTGGTGATTCAAGTGTCATCAGTTACTCACAGGACACCGAGGCTCGCCCATTTTTCTCAACCATTACCGTGCAGCCTTGGCCCGGTGGGCAGCACCGGATTTCGTCGCCGTATGCAGGGTTTCGACCGTGGCCACAACATGCCAACTCAAGGTCCGGGCAAACGGCCCATCCCCATTCATTTTGGCAACAGTCCGTTTGCATGTTCGAGCACGGTGACCTCGAATTCAATCTGTCAGGGAATTCGCTGGTTGTGCAGCCACATACGCCGCCGACGACGAGCGCAACGACCAACAGTAATCCAAAACGGCTTGTTGAGTTCATCGAATCACCATAAATAGTCCGCGTCATAGTCCTGGTTCGCGACGATGCGAAACCGCCTGAGAGGTTGCCATTTCTCGATGTCCGGGTTGTACAAGAATCGGATCAACTGCGGCTCGTACACTTCCTGGCCATCAAGCTGGAAGCGAAACACAAGACGAACATCGGCAACGTTGAATCTTTTGTGTTTTCTCATGGCCCTATCGACTTGCAGCTCACCACCGAAGAGTCTCGACGACGTGTACATGTGCTTCCAGACAGCAAAGTCCGCCACGGTAAGCTCCCGCGCAGAATAGACCTCGTGGGAATTTGCCTCCGTTTCGAAGACAGACACACTGGATTCGTCCAGCAGGATTGCCTGCCATTTCGCTGGCTTGCGTCGCTGCGAGAACGCAACAAACAGCTCTTTTGCAGAAAAGTCTCCCCTCACGTCAACTTGAGAAGCGAGGAAGTCTACCGTCTCTTCCGGGATGGAACGTCCACGCTCAACCCACCATTCGTACATTCGCTCTGCATCCTGTGACAACTCTGAGGCGATGAGTGTGTTGATTGCATTGGCGAGGTCGATGCGCGCACCTTCGCTCAGGCGTGAAAAGCTGATTGTCTTGTCGAGCTTTGATTTGACGAGATGTTTGTTTCGCGAAATCGCATCAAGGTTTTCTATCGTTAACTCAGTGGTTACATCATGCTGCGGAGATACACTCCATTCATTCAGCAAGTCGGTGACCATTTGCGAGTGATCCTCTGACGCGATGATCAAGCTGTCTTCAATCGTTCGTTCAGGAAAAACGACTCGCGAAATCAGCCATCCGTTCACAGCAACGAAAATCATCAGAATCAGGATCGCGAGTCGTTTGTAGCCAGGTTTGCTCATCGGTTGCTCCTGCTTGCGGTGGGCCGTGCCGGTATCGTCGGCATGCCCAGTTTTGCATTCCTTACCCTGACGGTGACGGTTAACAATTCGCTCCAGATTAGAGTCTTCGTAGGTGTAGGCAAATCAACTTGCATGCTCACGGATAGTCCTCGTGAAGAAATGCGCTTTGTCGAGTTTATACGCAGCCAGTCGACGTTTGGTTCCACGTTGACTGCACCGTCGGGATTCTTGGCGAGGACAACCACGTCGTAATTCGCGGTGTCGCTTAACACTACGCTCGACGCAGGATAAAACGAAAATGGCGAGTCGCCATTCCAAAAGGCTTCCGCCTTTCCTTTTACGGCGCCATTTACGTCCATGGCATAGACGAGGCCCCGACCCGAAGAGTTGCGCGGCGCCGCCAAGGTTGCCGTGATACTTCCTTTGCTGCTATTTGCGATCGAAATTTGTAGTTCGTCTGTCGATGTCGACAGAACAATTTCGCGCAAGTCAAGCGATTCCGATGAGACTCGAAATGTCTCTGTCAAAGTATCCCTTGTTAACTCAATTTTGGCTGGTTCGAACACTACATCGTCAACCACTTCCCCCGTTATCGGGACTCGCCAGAATCTCCCCAGATCGGTCGCGTGTAGGTAAACAAATTTCTCGAATTTGCCCGGTTCTTTGGGGCTGACGATCGTGAAGTTGAGTGATCCCTGGCCATCGGCTGGTAGCAAATTGGGATCGATCGTGGCGTCAATACACCCGCATGATGCGCGAGGTGCTTCGATCTTCAGGCTGCTGTCATGCTTATTGGTGATCCTGAACTCGCCTTCGTGTCTGCTGTTTCGGCTGACTTGTCCAAGTTGGATCGAGTCCGGTTCGATCACGAGTGAATCAGTCGTTGTCGCATTAATGTCGTAAAACTGGACGAGTAGGACCAGAATCCCTGCTTGAACGATTGAAAGCGCAACTAACAATTGCCAGAACTTCTGAAGCGTCATAGCGTCGTTTCTCGCACGGATGCCAAGTAGAGGTCACTTAGTGTAGCAGTTTTTTTTTTTTAGTGGCAAGTACCGGTCATATATGTTGGAGGAACCATGTCGGCAGGCACTGTCTGGCAGATCGCCGGGTTTCTCAGGACTTTTGGTTCGAAAATTTGAAGAAGATCCCCATTGGATGTCGGAACTGATATTTCGTCGCATATATGTCAAAAATCCTTTGACTCCCGGATGTTCGCCAATGAGAATCAGGTTGCCACTTTCATTCTGTATTTAGCAACCGGGATGTGATGGCCTTGGATGGCTTAGGCAACACTCTTCTTTAGCGACTTTGACTGGAAAGCAAATGAACCAACGTACGAGCTGCACTCTCCTGTTCTCCCTCTGTCTATGTTTTTCGACATCACTCGATTCTGCCGCAAACGAAATCGATATCGAAGTCAGCTGGGATGACAATAATCTTGTCACCTGGCAAATTGACTACGACATTGTTGGGTCTCCACTGGCGTCTTCGTTTAGCGCTATGGACCCCAACACCGGTTCCCTTTCTGCGACGCCACCATTTGGCCTTGTCGGGTTCGTGTCGTGGTTTGGCCTCGGCGATGTTTTCTGTCCGTTATTTGAAAACGGATTCTCTGGTGCATTCTGGGACGGTTTTTTTGGGGTCACCAGTTCAGACCCGAACATCGGTATTGCACCCGATTACGACGCCAACGGAAGTCACGATCTTTATCTCGTTGCGCAGGATACCTCAACCATCAATTCGCTGGGGATGGGCTCTTTTACCCTGACTTACCAAGGGGATAGTGAGGCTGCATGCGACTGCTTTAATCCGGGGACATACACAAGTAACGATGGTATGGCTACAGTCACCGTGGTTCCAGAGCCGTCGGCTGGTCTCCTGATTCTTGGTGGCGCCGGCATGCTATGGATGGGGCGACGAGGCAAACGCTAATCACCGGAAACCATCAGCTCTGCTGGTACGAGCTCGTACTGGCGAACCGCAAAACGAAAGCCGCATCATCCGATGCGGCTTTTCTTGCATTGCAGATAGGGGTGAAATCTCCAATCGCAGCTTTTCAGGTGGAGTCACCTCAGTAGCTTTCGATTGGTCGACCTCGCACATTTCACGTTCTGCCAGCCACAGCTGCCCCCGTGGTTCCTGTCGCTATTCTGCTGAGATTCGGCGTAGTGTTGCCGAGGTAACTTTCCTCGTGTGCTTCAGATTACACAAAAAGTAAATCGGTGCTTTTCTCAAAGTCGTTGTAATAATGGCTACCTTCGCCCGACAAATCGTGCGGCATATTTCAAAAGTTCGGAAAAAGGGGACAAGCCAGTGAAAACACCAGGGATCGAATGATCTCCGTTGATTTTATCGTGTTTGTACCATTTTTTGAATTTTTGGAGTTTCTATATGAAAAAGATTGTTTCGTTCACAGCTGTTCTTGTACTTGTTGCTGCTTCCCTCGTTTCCGCTCAGACTCAAATTCGAGTCGACGTGACAACGACAGGACCTGTTGGTCTTGCCCCGTTCTATGGTTCTTTCCATGACGGAAGTTTCAGTATTTTCCAACCCGGCGGTATGGCATCGCCCGGTCTCGAACTGCTCGCGGAACTTGGTGATCCCAGTGTCCTCGTTGCTGCGACTCCAAGCACGGTGTCTGCAGCAGGTTTTGCACCCGGCGGGCCTTTCGCGCCGAACGGTGGCACTGGAAGCGAAGTATTCACAGTGAATAGTTCGCAGACGATGTTTTCTTTTGCTTCCATGATTCTGCCAACCAACGACTGGTTCATTGCAAACGCCTCGGCGATTGACGTTTCCAGCCTCGTGGGCGCGGCTCCTGGAGCGAGCCTGACGATTAATCCAGGAATGGTTTACGACGCAGGTACCGAAGCAGAAGACTTTATGTATGCCCCCGGACTGCCACTGGTTGGTTTGACACCGCCTCCTGGTCACGATCCGATGGGTGGAACTGTTGAAGCGAATCCGATCGCGCTCGTTACTGGTCCTGATCCATTCGCAGGTATTCCCAATACTTTGCCAAGTGATTTTGACACAACGTCGATCGACTTCTCCGGTGGGCCAATCGCATCGGTTACGCTGACGGTTGTACCGGAACCTGCGAGCTTCTCATTGCTGGCACTTGCTGGCCTTGGTTTGCTTGGATTCCGTCGCCGACGAAGCTAGTATTCGCCAAAACAAGCTGATTAAGAAAAACAAAGAGGCTGGAGCAAATTGCTCCAGCCTCTTTTTTGTGTCCAGAACATTTTTGCGCGCATCCGCATTCTGCAACCTGGGCTTCTTGAATCAGATTACACCTGACTCTTCCGTAACCCAGCCAAATGCGAAAAGGCCGGAGCAAGTTGCTCCAACCCTTTCAATGTCGTTGATCCGTCTTGGTGCGATTTAGTATCGCATCATGATTTCTTCGGCGTGCACGCCCGCCAGCGATTTGAATCCGCCTGCGGCGATCTCGGCACCCAGTTTGGTGACGGTGCGATAGTCGCGATCCGACGGTCGCTTGCCGAGCAGTTCGTTCTTGATGCTTGTGCAATGCGCCTCGGCAGCTTTCTGCACAAGCTCATCGTCGCTCTTCGCGGCATAAGTCGCCGTTGCCAGCATGACAATCATCGACTGGATACGTAGCGAGAGCTCGGCCATGCGGCACTGGCGATCTGCCAGCTTGAGCTGGTGTTTTCGCATTGCACCGTCAATTTCCATTGGCGACTTTTGCAGCTGTGCACATGCCCAGCTCGCATGATCTTTGAGTTTTGATGGCATCGAAGGCAACGTCGGCCGCTTTGTCGGAGTCAGGAACTGTTTCGTCAGCCACGCAACGTACGGTGGCATCGCACTTCGCAGCGCCCATAGGTGACCGGGGTTCATCGGGTTCATCGTTTTGATCCCCGCTTTGGCCAAGGCCTTTCCTACAGGTTCGAAGTACTTTGTGCCATGAGCTTTGACCAGCGACTTGAAGAAAGCCATCCCCAGCATCTCGCCTTCACCCTCGTAGATACAAGGTGCAAGGTACTCGTGGACATGATCTCCAAACATGTGACCATGCAGGAACGAGCGTCCGCCGTGCGTTTTCATGCACAGCTCAATCGCGGCTTCTTTCTGATACTCACTACCGAAGATCTTGGCGATGATGCACTCCATCTCGCCTCGGTAACCTTCGTCCAGCAGCGTCGAGCACCAGTCAACAAGCGCGTCACAAGCCACAATCATGCCGGCCAAGCGTCCAAGCCGTCGTTGCACGAGCTCTCGTTTGCCGATCTCTTCTCCATAGGTGACTCGATAGTTGGCCCACGGGATCATGCTCGCCATCATCAGCCGCATCGTTCCTGCAGCGTTGGCACACAGTGAAACGCGACCGAGGTTCAGTCCGTGATAGGCGATCAGAAGGCCGTTGCCTTTTTTTGGTACCAGCAGGTTATCGGCAGGCACTTCAAAGTCGTTAAAGATGATGCCCTGGTTGTAAGTATGCTTCAGTGCCCAAAGGCCATACTTGCGCAACTGGAAGTTCGCATTTTCTTCTTTCGGAAGATCGCAAATGAGAACCGCCGGTGCTCCATCGACCAGGCAGACAAGTCCAATGGTCCTGCCCGGTACAACGTTGGTGATAAACAGCTTCTCGCCGTTGACGATATACTTGTCGCCCTTCAATACGGCAGTTGTCTTCAGCGCCGTCAGGTCGGAACCGGCGGCTGGTTCCGTCAGCGCGAAAGCCGACAGTCGCTTTCCGCTTGCGAGATCAGGAAGGAATCGTTCTTTCTGTTCATCGTTTCCGAACGTGCGGACAGGATCGACGGCTCCGATACAGCCGTGCACACTGGCAAGGCCCGCGATCGTTGGATCTTCAAGAGCCATTCGCGTCAGGAACTTTGAGAACGATCGAAATGGCGTGCCGCTTCCGCCGTACTCTTTGTCGACTAGCAAGCCCCAATAACCGGCGGCACCGAGTTCGTCCATGATCGATTCATGAATCTTGCCGTGCTCATTGTGAAGCGTGCCGGCGACGCGGTGTTTGCGAACGACTTCGATCGAATCGTCCATCACTTTTTGAATGGCGGGATCTGTTTCAATCGACTTGCCTTCAAACAGTTCGATGGGAAGCTCTTTGTCCCAGACGGCTCGATGAGCCGGGCTGTTGATCGTTTGATATTGTGGCTGGAAAAGCGATTCCACCTGATCGTCCGCTTTGTCAATCGCGCCTGTTCGGCGAGCTTCATCATCGCTCTTGCCGCTCAATCGCATCGCGGTTTCCGCGAATGAGGCTGCGTCATCGGCAGGATTGTTGGTCAAGTCGTTGGACTTGTCGCTCATGTGCATCTGAGTTCCCTTTCCGTTTCCACGTTTTTCCAAGTCTTCTCGTCGCGTCCATCGTTCGCGGCGACGGCCCCGACCAGAACCTGGCGAGCCGGTAAATAGTACACGCGCCCAGTCGAAAAAAGCGGCACGAATCGGCGACTCGGTGCCAACCCGCAAAGTTCCTGATCAGAATAAAAAGCTCGTGTCGGTCAGTTGGGCGTCACATTTTTTCTAAAGGAGTTTGTTGACACAAATGCCCATGTTTCCGCGACACAACGATTCCTGATATTCAACCGCTTCGCCAAAGTCGCCGTTAACTTGTGGTTGGCTGAGGTCAGGCCATGGCTGCGAAAATGTCCGCTCACGCGATTCGTTGTAGCGGTTGTAAGAGAATTGCCGCCAAGGCTCGTTGACTTGCCACGCGACGCCGAATGAAGCCGGGCAAAACTGAGTCGGGTTGCCCGGGGATTCCATTCCCCCGGTTCCATCCGAAAAGCGGTCAGAACGACGACTCGAAAAGGGTGAGAGTCCGAGCCGCCGTTCATTACGCTGTCCGAATGTTAGTGCTGATCTGCAAATTGGTCGAGCAAATGGTGGCCATGCCGCAACTCAAATTGCGATTCCGCTGCCGGGCGTCTAAATTGGCGGTCTTAATTCCCCCTGACTGGAGTAGCGATCCAGTCCCCCTCCCTCATAGGCACTAATAAAAAGGCGCAGAAGCATGTCGGAAGTCGAAGAAGGCCAGCTCGCACATCACGTTTATTTCACGCTCAAGGACAAGTCCGCCGAAAAGAAGGCCGAGCTGATTGAGGCGTGCCACCAATACCTAAAGCCGCAACCTGGTGTCGTTTTCTTTTCAGCAGGCGGGCGAGTGCCGGATCTGAGTCGCGAAGTTAATGACGACCAGTTCGATATTTCACTGGCGATCGTTTTCGACAGCCGCCAATCGCATGATGCCTATCAGGTTGATGAAACCCACGACAAATTCGTCGCCGAGCAGAAAGAGAACTGGGAAAGCGTCCGCGTTTTCGATTCGAATCTTGCCTGATCGCTGTGATCCGTCCAACCGCCCGGCAATTCACTCTCGTCGCCCGGCGAGCCGGCTGCGTCAGCTGCCGGGTGTGGGTTTGAGGCATCGCGACGTTGCGCAGTTGGTTGATATGCCTTGGCCGCCTTGGCCTGCCCTAAGCCGAAGGCTTTGCAGTCTGTAGTCGGCGGTGGCGCTGTGCTTACCAGCGTTACCAGCTGATATCCCTTCGGGATGAAGACCGTGCACGAATGCCGGCTACCATTGCCAAACGACTGGCGATGAGGTGCGTACCACGTTCCCACCCGGCAGCTTACGCAGCCGGCTCGCCAGTCGCTAAAGATGCGCGGTCGCAGGCTAAAGCCTGTACTCCAACAGTCGTGCCACTCGCAACTCGCAACTCGCAACTCGCAACTCGCAACTCGCAACTCGACACAGCCGGCTCGCCTTCGGGTGCCCGAACGAATCATCCGCCATACACTTTTGGTGCACGGCGGGCCGGCTGGTGTCCTAGGAGTTCGTAAACGTATTACCAACCAGAATGATGACCAGCAACCAGGTCGCAGTAATATACCTTGGCATGATGCGCTGATTCTCGACCCAGATAATCAGCTTCACAAAGAACACGACAGCGATGCCAATCAGAGGCGCAGCGTACTGGTCCAGTCGCAGATCGAAAGTCATACGGCCAAACGACGCATAGGTGAACATGATGACGAAGGCAGCGACCGCCGCGATCAATGCCGTTTTGAAATCGCTTCGCTGAATTTTGGCCGCTCCTTCCCGATCAAGTAGCGTTCCGCTAATCGCGCCGGTAAAGGCGCCGACCGTCGCCCACGCCAGTCGCAATCCGGCGTCGTAATTACTGATGCCGATCACCGACATATAGGCAAAGACAGCGATCAGCGTTCCCCAGAAGAACCCATCGCCGGTTCGACTGGACAGCTTGCCAATCGCTGCGCCGACGAGCATTCCAACGGCCAGGCTGATGAGCCCGCCGATCACGATTTCATGTGACCGCATACTCTGCAGGTAAGACAGTCCCAGTCCAAAAGTGAACGTAATCCAGAAGATCGCTGAAATGCCGAACTGGTTGCTGTTTCGGGTAACGCTTGCCTGCTCTGACATCAACCGATCCTGAGATTTAGTCTGGGACTAATAGAATAGTCCCAGTTTAGTCGAAAGGTGATCAGCGTGCCCACACGTGCGATCGTCCCGGAAAGTCGATCGCCTGTCTTTTGGTAGACGACCTAGAGCGGAGTAACAGTCAGCGTTCGACTGATATTCGCCGAGTTCAGTGTCAGCGAACCACCATTCAATCCGACAGTCGACACTCCCGACGTTGGTATGCGTGTTTCGCTGGCAACCTGGTTTGAAGAATAGTTTGCGAAAGCGACGGCTTCACTGGTTTCAAAAACGATCCGGTCGATGACTTGGGCATGGGGCATCTCGGCGAACTCTTCCGTTGATTCTTCGCCCAACTCCAGAACAATCTGGATTGTCATGAGCGGATCATTCACAATTCGCGCCTCGAAGGTTTGGGTATTTGGCGTATTGGGTTCAGCCGCCGGTTGCTGCAGACCCTGTCCGGCAGCCGCGATAGATACCGCCGCGTTGGTGTTGATGCCACCAAGCGCAAGCGAACCTTGCACCGAAACGTTGGCGCCCGCCACAATGACGTTGCGAAGAGTCTCGGCGCTCAAAGTTGGATCAGCCGACAGGGCCAGCGCCGCTACGCCAGCGACATGCGGAGCCGCCATGCTTGTCCCGGAGAATGAACGGTATCCGTTACCGGGCACCGTGCTTTGAATGTTGACTCCCGGAGCGTCGACCTGAATGACTCCGCTACCCGGTTGATTGGAAAATCCTGCGGCTTGTCCTCGCGAGTTACTTGCGCCGACCGAAATAACGTTGTTGAGCGTCGCACTATGACGTGCCGGGAAAGACGCCGTGCCCTGCCCTTCATTCCCCGCCGCAGCCACGACAAATACATCGTTGTCTGCCGCATATTGAAGAGCCGCCAGGATGGAAGGACTGTAACCGCCGCCGAGACTCAGGTTAATAATGTCGGCGCCGTTATCAACGGCGTACTCGATACCGGCAGCGACACCTAGCGACGAACCAGACCCGTCATCGCCAAGCACCCGGATCGGCATGATCTCTGCATCAATCGCGAGGCCCGTTGTGCCAAAGCCATTGTGGCCGGCAGCGATCGTGCCCGCGACATGCGTACCGTGTCCGTTACCATCAAGTGGCGATGCATCGTTGCTTACAAAATCCCAACCGAAATAGTCGTCGATATATCCGTTTCCGTCGTTGTCGATTCCGTCCCCGGCGATTTCGCCTTCGTTGGACCAGATGTTATCGATCAAGTCGGCGTGTCGATAGTCAACGCCCGAGTCGATCACGGCGACCGTCACTCCCTCGCCCGTGAAACCGGCGTTCCACACCTCGGGTGTTTCTGTCGCGTTGACATTCCATTCCGCGCGGCCGCCAAAATAGTCGACTGAATTAAACAGAGGAGCTTCATCGGTCGCGGCTGGGAACTCCGCTGCGATCTGTATCGTTTGCGGTGCGAATTCTGGCGCCACCTCGGCAAGCGATGTCAGCATGTCCGGGCAGCAAGCCGCATTCGCAGAGAGAACCATTCGGGATTCGAGCTGTTCCGTTTGAAGTCGTCGATTGCGTTTCATCTGCTTATCCCGCTTGTGGGCTCCCGAAGTTTGCCGAAAATCTCTACCCTCATTTTTATCAATTCGCGCGCGATTTCAAAAGTCGCCAGTCGTCGGTAGGGGAATTGTGGCTGCTTTCCCGCGGTTTTCGCGTTAGCTTTTGTGGCCTGCGTCACGATTTCCGCAAATTGAGTGTGACACAACGCAAGCAGCGATACGTCCGGGTGCGGCCCGGATGCAGCGAATGCTGGCATGAATCCAGGATCGGCGGACAGATTGTTGACATCCAATTCCAAGAATAATGACGACTTGCCACGCTTTGGGCTGGCGTCGCTTGTCTGCCTGATCATCGCCAACATGATCGGCGCCGGCGTGTACACGACATCCGGTTTTGCGTTTGCGGATCTGGGCAGTCGCAAACTGGTGATGATCGCGTGGGCGATTGGCGGAGTCATCGCGCTTTGCGGAGCCGTCAGTTACGGAGGTCTGGCTCGCGCGATCTCCGGGTCCGGCGGCGAGTATCTTTTTCTGTCTCGCACGATTCACCCGCTCGCAGGTTTTCTGGCCGGCTGGGTTTCGTTGCTCGCCGGATTCACCAGTGCGATCGCCTTCGCCGCGATGACTTTTGAAGCGTACGCGGCGGAAGCGTTACCGACCGTGGCGGGGAATATTCCGAAAAATGCGACAGCCATTCTTGTCATTCTGATTTGTGGCGTTGTTCATTCATTCGCCGTTCGGCCAGGCCTGATGGCTCAGAATCTTCTCATCGCGTTCAAGCTCCTGGTTCTCGGCGGCTTCGTCGGATTCGCGGCGTGGCAGTGGAGCGGCGGCGCATGGCCGGGGTGGCATGTTGCAGATACTGTCAAAGCCGCAATGCCCGCTGGTTCGGCTTTTCCAGTTGGCAAGATCGCTCTCTCGCTGGTCTGGATTTCTTTGAGCTTCAGTGGGTTCAACGCGGCTATTTACGTGGCTGGCGAAGTCGCCGATGCCGAACGCACTGTCCCGCGTGCACTCTGGATCGGTACGTTTGTTACCTTTGTGGTCTACCTGTTGCTGAACTTCATCTTTGTTTACGCAGCCTTGCCGGATGACGTCCGTGGTGCGCAGGAAATTGCGATCGTTGCTGCGAATGCACTTGATGGACCGGGTGCGACTGGAGCGAATCGAACGAACGAAGTTTTTGCCTTCTTCAGAGTGGCGGGCGTTATTCGACTGGCGATTTTGGCTTCGCTCTTCAGTTCCGTATCGTCCATGATCGTGGCAGGGCCGCGTGTTTATGCGAAAATGGCGGAGGATGGCGTCTTTCCTGGTTGGCTAAAGATGTACCAGCAGCGGCCTGTTGCGGCAGTGTGGATGCAAGTGATTTTTGCAGCCGCCATTGTTTCCATCTCCAATCTTCGCGAGTTGTTGACTTATCTGGGTCTGACTCTTTCGCTCAGCGCCGCCGCAACCGTTTGCTGTTTGTTCGTGATTCATCGCCGCGAAGGGCGGGCTGCGATTCGGGTTCCTGGTTATCCCTTTACGCCGATATTCTTTGTATTCGCGACAGTTGGTTTGGCGATTCTCAGTGCGCCTCGGACGCCAAAAGTGTTTGCCATCATGGTCGTCACCATGTTGTTCGGTATCGTGGTGTACTTCGCCCAACGAGCATTGGCACGTCGGTGATTCCGCCTGTTGGTCAAGGAATCTTTGAGCCGATTCTGATTTTCTGCGAAGCCGGTTTCTTTTCGCCGCCCAAAGCCCTTGTTATATACTGGGGAAATTCTGCCAGATTCTTCGGGTAGTTCTTTGCCGTTTGGGATCTCTGTTTGAAAGGCTTGCTGTGAATCAAAAAGAGCCTCTACCCGACCTGGATACCGTCAGCTTACTGGTCCCCAAAGCCAAAAATGGCTCCGAAGAAGCCAAAGAAAAACTCTTCGCCCATGTGCAGGATTACATGAACCTGATGGCGCAAAAAAATATGCCTCGTAACCTGCAAGGCAAGTTTGGAGCGTCCGATGTTGTTCAACAGTCGTTGGCGAAGGTAATCGTCAACTTTGAAGATTTTCGAGGGAATTCCAAAGGCGAATTTCTGGCATGGTTGCGCATGATCGTAACTAACGAATCGAAGAAGTTTCAAAGAGATTACCATCGCGACAAACGTGATATCAAACTCGAAAAGAATCTGGTGACAGAAGATGGACAAAACGTCCTGGATTTTACGCTGGCGGACCGTAACCTGACTCCGGGTTCCAGTGCCATCGCCGTTGAGCAAATTGGGGAGTTACATAACGCGTTGGAAAAACTGTCCGATGACCACGCGGAAGTGATTCGGCTGCGAAGTCTGGAACAACTTTCGTTCAAGGAAGTCGCGGAAAGAATGGATCGAAATACGAATTCGGTTACCAAGTTGTGGTATCGGGCAATATTGAAACTGCAGGAAGAATTGAATCGCGATGAGCCTTGATCTTCCTGCAGGTTGGCAAAGTCATGGAACGTGGGGCAGGTATGACAGAGCGCGATGTTGAGCCTGATGAGCGGCTGGCAGAGCTCGCCAAGAAAATTGAAGAGCAACTGAATGGCTTCGCGGACGAGGATTGTCGCGATCTGTCCGACTCATTGATGGGCCACGAAGTCGCCGAGCTGGAGAGAGCCGAACAGGCCCTCGTCTTTCTACGCCAGGCGAGGAAAAACATCACCGCATTGGCCGAGAACGCAGAAGCCGATTCGACATTCGTTTCGAACGAGTCAACACACGGCGACTGGACGGGAGATGCCTTCGAAGGTTCGCAGGCATTGCCAAAGGAATTTGGCCGCTTTGAGATCATCAAGGTCCTGGGGCAAGGCGGTTTTGCAAGAGTCCTGCTGGCTCGAGATCCACTCCTCGATCGTCTGGTGGCACTGAAGATACCGCTTCCCAAATCGCTGGCCAGTCCGGCAACCAGGGTGCGTTTCGAGCGTGAAGCACGCGCTGCTGCAATCCTCAGTCACCCAGCCATCGTGCCGATTTTTGAATCCGGTGCTGTCGGCCCAATTTCGTACATCGCGTTTGCCTATTGTCCTGGAACCACCCTGAGCGAGTGGTTTGCGCAGAAATCGCGACAAGTCAGTCCGCGGTCCGCTGCTGAGATTATGGCTTGTTTGGCTGACGCGGTGGAACACGCTCATCAGCGAGGCATTATTCATCGCGACTTGAAACCTGCCAACATTCTCGTGGAAAACCGGGAACACAGGCCCGCGACGAAACCGCCGCTTGACGACATTGCAGGTCAGGTTCGCATCGCCGATTTTGGGTTGGCGAGGTTGGAGTCGAATCAGGATATGACCATTACGGCTGATGGCGCAGTCGTTGGAACGCCGGCTTACATGTCGCCGGAACAGGCGCAGGGCGATGGTGAAGTGTCTGCCGCCAGTGACATCTTTGCGCTCGGCACCATTTTTTATGAGTTGCTAACTGGCGTTTCTCCGTTTCAAAAATCGTCGCACCTTTCCACACTCAAGGCGATCGAGTCGCACGAGCCGCCGTCGCCCAGGGAATTGAAGAAGGACGTTCCTGAAGACCTCGCTGCGATTTGCCAGAAGTGCATCAACAAGTCGCCAGGAGCCCGTTACAAATCGGCTTACGAGTTGGCGGCCGATCTCCAGCGGTGGCAGAATGGTGTTCCCGTTGTGGCTCGCCCCGTGACCAAAATGGAAAAAGTCGCCGGTTGGGTGCGTCGAAATCCCGCGTTTGCCGCGGCCATGCTGTTCGGATTCGTTTCGCTCGCTGTGGGGTTGGGGGTATCGACCTGGCAATGGCAGAATGCGTTGGCAAACCTCAGTCTGGCAAACGAAAACAGTGCGCGAGCATCCCGACATCTTGAAAATTCGCAGATCGCAATCAACGAAATGATCTCCCAGGTGGCCGGGCAACTCAAGAATGTACCAGAGTACAGCGACTTGCGAGCCGAGCTAATCCGCAGGGCGGTCGAGTTGCAGGAGGACATTCTGAAGGACGAGAGCGATTCTCCGAAAACGAATCACGAGATGACGCTGTTCCTCAGTCGACTGAAGGCATTACAGAGTGAACTCGGTGACCATTCGGGATCGTTGGAAACCAGCCAACGCGCGATCGACATTATCAAGGAGAATGTTCTGGATGGCCAGCGAGTTGGCGAGAAGGCTATCCATGACGAGTTTCGGATCAACAAGGCAAAGCAGTTGCATATCCTCGGGCAGTCGACTGAAGCACTTCAGTTGCTTGAGTTGGTGATCAGTGAAACCACAGAACAGGCACGGAAGTCGGACCCATTCGCGGTCTACCTGAATGCCCTTGCGTTTTTTCACAGAGGCAAAATCACTGACAGCATGGGCCAGTCGGTCGAAGCTATCGAGTTATTAAAGCAAGGGATTGGTTGCCTCGCGAAATCACAAAAGTCAGTCGTCAATGATGCGGAAGGCAACGTGAGTCGATGCCCACGTCCTGAATGTATGGCAGGCGGCCTGGACCGTCAGATGCTCGACTGTAAGCTCCACGATACGCTTGGTTCTTATCAGTTAAAGGTCGGTGACGAAAAGGAAGGCGAGTCAAATATTCGTAAGGCCATTGCGATCGCGCAACCTGTTGTTGACGAGAATCCCACGCAATCGAAATTGGCGGATGACCTTGCAATCTGCCGCTTGAATCTGGCAAACGTCCTGGAGAATCGGAAAGACTTTGACTCCGCGATTGAGCAATATCGGAGTGGCTGGGCGACTTTCAATCAGCTTCGAACATCGATTCCGGATCATCCACGATACGCGAGTCTCTGTGTGGCAATCAGCCGGGCAATGATCCGCACGCACCTCAATGCCGATGACGCAAAGTCGGCGGAGTCGGAGCTTGGTCAGCTAAAGCAGTTGATCTCTGAGCTTCCGCCACATATGCGCGACGGAACGGAGATGAGGTTCGAACTGACGGGCGCCTACCTGGAAATCGCCAGATTCAGCCACCGGAATGAAGATCTTGCAATCGCCCGTGATATTCTTGGTCAGGCAATCGAATTAATCACCCAGCTGGAACTGCAGGAGTCGCGACCCTACCGCGTGCGACGCCATGGCGAGTTGCTGCAGGAGCTGGCGAAAGTTTCGCGGATGGAAAAAAAGTTGCCTGAGGCTATCGAACAGTGCACGGAGGCTTGCGCCCTTTTGAAGAAAAGTCACCTGGACAGCACTGAAGATCTGACGATTCACCCCGTCCTTGTCGATGCATTTCGTGATCTCGCCGAGCTTCACGCCGAATCCGGAGATTGGGCGCTCGCTCAAGAAGTCGCCAAGGAACTTGTTGGCTTGCTGCCAGACAATGACGATGCCACCACGTTACGCGATGAGATGATCGCGGCCGAGTAGTTCGTAGTGGATCTTGTTAAAGATCCTTGCAGCAATATCGCTTTTTCGCGGGCGACTGAGGGATCTTTGACAAGATCCACTACCTGTGAATTCTCTCAGAGTACTCCTCCTAACCATCGGCTCTCTGTTGCCGGGTAAGTCCAAATTCGGGCACAACGACAGCTTTCCAGCCAGTTTCTGCTTCATGGCCTCTGTGTCACAGCCTTTCGATAGTTATTGCAACGGCAATGGCCAAAGATTGGCTATTTACAGTTTGGACCTCGAAACCCGGCTCAATGCAAATTTCCGTCGTCGGAAACCATGCAATTCGAGATGGGTGAAATACGCAATCGCTCGGAGGTAGTTATGTACTCACCATTGAATCGGAATCGAAGAGACTTGTGCGGGCCAGCGAAGTTCTGGCGAAAGGCGTTTACGCTTGTTGAACTACTCGTGGTCATCGCGATCATCGGAATTCTGATTGCGTTACTTTTGCCTGCCGTTCAGGCGGCGAGGGAAGCGGCCCGAGTCGTCGAATGCAAGAATAACCTCAAGCAGTTGCACATTGCCGCTGCCAATTATGCGACCGTTACCAACAAAATTCCGGGATACGGCAAGTTTACGATGATTATGCCGTCAGGAGATTCGGATCCAACTCCACACAATGTTCAATGTGCGCCGGGCCAAAGTTGGGTGGTCACGCTGCTTCCGTATCTGGAAGAAAACGCGCTGTACGACCAGTTTGATTTTTCGCAGCCGTGGTTCCAGCAAGGCTCTAGCCAGAGTCCACTTGCTCTTCCTACCCTCAAGAACCTGACATGTCCGGGAAACGATGATGTTCAGGATGCCGATTTGAATTACGTCATCAACGTAGGGACCGGCAGCTACGACATACTGGAAGACTACGACGGAAACGATGTTGCCGGAACCTTGCCGTCTGAAGCTCAGATGCATACCCACAACCGGATCCCATTCGACTGGGACGGCGATGGAGAAACGTGGGGCGGCGCCGATGCGAAAGCAACAAGAAACACTGGCGTTTCCTGGGTGCATCTCGGCAGCCGCAATTTCAGTTTCAAGTATGGGCAGATGTACGACGGGACGTCCCACACGCTACTCTTCGGCGAGAACCTCAAAACAGGTTTCGGATCCGGCGGGTCCAAGGGCAAGGTTACCAACTGGTCGAACCCGTCGGTGCTAATGGTCGGCTTTATGTACCCGGCAGATACGCGTCGCAGCGGACCGGGAAATTACGCCAACCCGCCGACTCCTAATGGCGTCAGTGGGCTTCCGAACGCGGACAATGCCGATCCATCCCCGTTTCTCTCGTCGGAACATAACGGCATGGTGAATGTTGTCATGGTTGGTGGGAACGTTCGCTCGATTCAGGATGATGTCGACCGGGTTGTTTACAAAGCCGCGATGTCACCAAGAGGCATGCACGGCGGGATTCAGGGATTGCAGATTGAGTCTCCAACAGATCGACTGCCGAACTGAATGTGATTTCTGGCGGAATGGTACCAGTCGCCAGTTGGTGCCATTTTTTTCTGGCGAGCGCAAGCCAGCATCGCGAGCGCAAGCCAGCATCGCGAGCGCTGCCATTGTCGTCCGGCATGGCCCGAAGGGCCTTTACAACCCTTGCCGGTGGCGAAGCCACCGGGACATGCGGCGTGGTTTTCGGAGCCCCGAAGGCGGCGATACAAGACGATTTGTGTCGCCACTCCGTGGCTTTGGCGTAGCTATCCGTTACCCACCGGTGGCTTCGCCACCGGCAAGGGATGTGTCACCACTTCGTGGCTGGAACTTGTGGGCGAAGGCAGGCCAGCATCGCGAGTGCTGCCATTGTCGTTCGGCATGGCCCGAAGGGCCTTTACAACCCCTGCCGGTGGCGAAGCCACCGGGACAGGCGGCCTGGTTTGCGGAGCCCCGAAGGCGGCGATACAGGACGATTTGTGTCGCCACTCCGTGGCTTTGGCGTAACTATGCGCACCCACCGGTGGCTTCACCACCGGCAAGGGTTGTGTCATCACTTCGTGGCTGGAACTTGTGGGCGAAGGCAGGCCAGCATCGCGAGTGCTGCCATTGTCGTTCGGCATGGCCCGAAGGGCCTTTACAACCCCTGCCGGTGGCGAAGCCACCGGGACATGCGGCGTGGTTTTCGGAGCCCCGAAGGCGGCGATACAAGACGATTTGTGTCGCCACTCCGTGGCTTTGGCGTAACTATGCGCACCCACTGGTGGCGAAGCCACCGGACAGACCCGCCTCGTTTACAGAGCCCCGAAGGCGGCGATACAAGATGAATTTGTGTCGCCACTCCGTGGCTTTGGCGTTGCTAAGCGTTACCCACCGGTGGCTTCACCACCGGCAAGGGTTGTGTCACCACTTCGTGGCTGGGACAGAGGAATGCGAAGGCGTCACCACTTCGTGGTTGGAACAGAGAAATGCGAAGCCTACTTCAACAGCTTTGCAGCAGCGATGGCAAAGTAAGTCAAAATGCCGTCCGCACCCGCACGCTTGAATGACATCAGCGACTCGAGCATCACGCGGTCGTGATCCAGCCAGCCATTCGCTGCAGCTCCAGTCAGCATCGCATACTCACCGCTGACTTGATAGGCAAACGTTGGCACCGCGAATTCCTGTTTGACTCGCTGCACGATGTCGAGATACGGCATGCCCGGTTTGACCATCACCATGTCGGCGCCCTCGGCGATATCAAGTGCGACTTCGCGAATCGCCTCGTCGCCATTGGCGGGATCCTGTTGATACGTTCGCTTGTCGCCCTGCCCCAGACTTCCCGACGAGCCAACGGCGTCGCGGAACGGACCATAGAATGCCGACGCGTACTTCGCCGAATACGCCATGATCTGGACGGCACTTCCGCCGTTGTTACTTCCGACTGCCGCACGCTGAGCCTTGCTAACATTCTCGTCGAGTGCCCCGCGAATTGCCGCCACGCGACCGTCCATCATGTCCGACGGCGCGATAATGTCGCATCCGGCATTGGCCTGCACGATGGCTTGTTGGCATAGGACTTCGAGACTCTCATCGTTCGCAACGTAACCGTCGATGACCAGGCCGTCCTGCCCGTGGCTGGTGTAGGGATCGAGCGCGACATCGCAGATGACGCCAATCTTGTCGCCGTGCGCTTTCTTGACGGCGCGAACGCTCCGGCAGACGAGGTTCTCTTCGTTCGTAGCCTCTTCAGCCAGCGGTGTTTTCAGTTTGGGGTCAGTCGCCGGAAAAATCGCAATCGCAGGGACTCCCAACTCGACGGCTTCACCGACGGCTTCGACGAGCAAGTCGATGGAGAGCCGATCCACACCGGGCATGGAGGGGATAGGCGTGCGAAGGTTGTCGCCGTCGTGCACAAATACTGGCCAGATCAGATCATTGACGGACAGATGCGATTCGCGGACCAGCCGCCGGGACCAGTCGTTACGACGGTTGCGTCGCATTCGAGTCGACGGGAATTGAGAATTCAGATTCATAGGTGGTTTCAGTGTCCTGTTGACTCATTTTGGCATAAGGCGTTGGCGGCCGACTCGCCTTACAAAATATCAAATTTCGTCGCCGACTGCTTTTGGGTTTGCGACTTTCCCGCGCCGGAGCATTGACTTAGTAAACTTTCGCGAAGCGGGATATATTCTTGGGGACGAATGGAGAAGCGGAAGGAGCCGAAGATGAACGCAAAAAAACATGCCCCGAAAATCTCGCTGGGGAATTTTCAATTCCTGCCAGCCAGCGTGAAGATTACCGGCCGACCAGATATTGAGGAGTGGATGGGTCCACTTCAGTTTGCAATCTGGTGCCAACGTGCCAGTCCCTGGTGGATTGGTGATATGTTGAACGCTGGCGATGCGCATTTTGGCGAAGCGTTTTCCCAAGCGTGTGAGGGTTACGTATCGGCGGATATGTTGCAGCGATACGAATCCGTGGCTCGCCGCGTGCCACCGCAAAATCGTAACCCCGATTTGTCGTGGTCAAGTCACGCATCGGTTGCGAGACTGAAAGGGCCCGGGCAGCGGAAACTGCTGTCGCAGGCCGTGAGGAATGGATGGAACAGCGAGGACCTGCGAAAAAAGGCGCGGGAGCTAAAAGCCAAAGGCGAATAAACGAGCAATGCAAACGATTGAGATACTTGCGAAAGAACTGGTCGACTATGCCGGCCTGTTCCCGCCGGCTGGTTTGCCGATGCAATCCGTCGTGAACAACTTTCGCGATTATAAAGATGGCCCTTCGTCGTCCATGCTGGGGCGGCTGGTAATACCAACATCGCGGCTGGAAGAGTTCGAGTCACTGGCGAGGCACTTGTTGCCGGATACGACCAAGTCGAAACCGTGGCGAATCAGCGCACTCGTTCCGCCGACGGATACGGAGGACGCAGGATTCGATGCGGCGCTCCTCGCGATAGAATCGTTCAACGTTCGTCATCAAAAGCCGCAGGAAGGGAAGGCGGTTGTTGACGCGATCGAAATTAAAGCGGCTTCCAGTTCGCAAATTCAGGAGATCGGTGCAGCGCTGCCGCCTGGCATCATGGCGTTCATTGAGATTCCGCACGCGGACGATCCTTCTGAGTTGATCGAGTGCATCGGATCGACAACGACGCATGAAGAGTCGGGATTGTTTGCCAAGATCCGGACGGGCGGTGTGACCGAAGAGCTGATTCCGCCAGTGGATCAGGTCGCAAGGTTCATCGGCGCTTGCGCGAGATTGGGTGTTGGGTTCAAGGCGACTGCCGGTTTGCATAATCCGTGGCGTTGCGACGCAAAGTTGACTTATGAGCCAGACAGCGAGAGGGCTGTGCTTCACGGTTTTTTCAATGTGTTCCTCGCAGCGGCGTTTGCCTTCGTGAGCAGTGGCGAGCTGGATGTGACCGAGCTGTTGGGGTGCCCGAATGCAGAAACGTTGAAGTTTGCGGACAAGAAGATCTCGTGGCGTGGCGATGCGGTAAGTGCGAAGGAACTTCGGGCGCTTCGTAAGTCGCAGGCGATTTCGTTTGGATCCTGTTCGTTTGACGAACCAGCAGCGGCGATTGCAAAGTTGCTTGAATCGTTGGCGTAATGCGAGTGTCGAGTGTCGAGTTGCGAGTTGCGAGTTGCGAGTTGCGAGTTGCGAGTTGCGAGTGTCGAGTGTCGAGTGTCGAGTGGCGAGTGGCGAGTGGCGAGTGGCGAGTGGCGAGTGGCGAGTGGCGAGTGTGGGCTTCCCGGTGGCGGCCTCTGGCCGTCTTCCCCGCGAACGCGGGGACCCAGTTGTGGCTGACTGGTATTCAAACTTATCTATGGTCACTTAAAGGCAACCCGTTCACACTGGATTCCCGCGTTCGCGGGAAAGACGGACTTGCGAGTGAAAGACGGACTTGCGAGTCTGCGAATGGCGTGGGTACAAGTCATTTCGTCATTCGTCATTCCTTGTTCGTCAATCGATATTCAAAAGCCACAATAACGGGCCCCTCCCCGTCGCTTAGTTAGGCTCCGACCCTCCCCACCCGCCAGCGGTGATTTGCTCGTGCCTCGCAAGATCACCGCTTTGCGAAGGGAGGGTGTGGTTTTTTTCGGGCAAGAGTCGAGTGCCCAAACTACGGACGAACGCCCAGTCTATTCCCGTCGCTGTGTTTTGCCAGCCGCCGAAAGTGTCAGCTCATCGACTGCTGCCAGGAAACGTGGGCATTCGTACCCGGCCAGATTCTCTCTACAAGCCGCAGCGATCGCCTGTTTCACCTCGTCAATGTCGGCTGCGTTTTCTGCGACAAACTCGCACGCCACCAACTGCCCCGCGATCGACGATGACTTGGCGAACACCCGGCAATCGGCGACATCAGGGACCGCGCGAACCACGGCCTCCACGGACAGAGGCCGGACCTTGTTGCCTCCTACGTTAATCATGTCACCATTTCGGCCAGCGAACAGAACGCGATCTCCGACGACTTGGACAAGATCACCAGTCGCCCTCCATCCGTACAGAGATTCGACAGGAGCATCGGTCGTTTGGTCGTAGCCTTTCATTGCATTCGCCGAGCGGACAAACAGCTGGTCCTCGTCGATTCGAAGTTCGACTCCGTCATCGGTTACACCATCAATCCATGCTTTTGGAAAGCCGGCGTTTCCATCGGTCACCGAGAAGCAGCGTCCGAGCTCCGTGGTTGCATAAATGTGTGCGACGCGAGCCGCCGGGAAGATCGCTTGGAGCGAGTCGAGGATCTGCTGATCTGCGGCTTCGCCACCGAGCGTGATCTGACGAAGCGGGATCGAAGTGAGTGCTTGCCGATCTGCAAACAACACCAGCCGCCGCCAGTACGAAGGTGTCGCCGAGGCGTGAGTTACGCCGGCAGACTGCATCAGTGCGACAACATCGTTGGGTGCCGCGCCGGTGCCCGGGATCACGAGTGTGCCCTGATTCAAAAGCGACTGCAGCATGACTTGCAGCCCCGCGTAAAGTTGCACTCGAAAACTCAACAGCCAGACTTGCGGCGTTTGCTTCGCGAGCTTCTCGGGGCTCAGTCGCCGGACGGGACGAGCCAACGTTGTCCAGGTGTGCGTGGCGGCTTTCGGCTTGCCTTCGGTGCCAGACGTAAGAATGGTTACGTTCGATACCGCATCAGAATCCAGATTGGATTCTGCATCAGAATTGGCTGGCGACACATCGTTTGGAGATGCCGCCGCCGAATCCAGTTCTTTCGCCAACCAGTGCCCGTCGCGATGGCAAAGAAGTACGTCCAGCCGGCATTCGGTTGCCAGCCGCTCTGCCGCCGAATCGTCAAGTAAGTCATCCATCAGAAAGACATCACATTCCAGCGTGTCGAGCGCTACAAGTCCGGCGACTCCCGCGATGTCGGCTGGTACTTGCACGCCGGTGCGAAGCCGTCGGTTTCCGGATTGAGGGAGCAGCCCGGCGACTTGGCCACGTGTGGATTCGATTCGGTCCAGCAACTCGGACCACGAAACCCGTTCTTTGGGGGTGGCGATTGCCAGTCGATTGGGGTCGATCGACGGTTTATTCAGCTCGTCAAACAGCATGTTCATTTAACTCTTTTCGGAAAATCCGCACAGGCGATCGGCAAATTCCGACTTTTCGATGGATGGCAAATTCAACATGCATTATGCTAGCGGCCCCAGTCGAAAAAGGCGTGGGCGGGCAATTTTTTGATTGCCGCTCTGGCGAACCTTTCACGACGGTTAGCCGTAGTTTTATTGTCACGCGTTCTGTCCCAACTCACCTTGGCATTATGCCACTTCTGGCCATGTTGGCCGCCCGGTGACTGTTTCGACCGAGCCAACATAAATTCGTGCGATTGAGCAAACGGCCCAGATTTTTTTATGCAAGACAGGACCACTCCTTTGAAGTCGATTAAAGACCGGACGCCAACGATTGTTCTCGCTGCCTACTGGCTGGCGTTGGTGATCGGAACGCATTTGCCCGCCGATCAGGTTCCCTATACGTTTTCCACGCTCGATAAAACGGTTCATTTCGGGGCCTATTGCGGTCTGACGATTCTACTCGCGTTTACGATCTATCGCATGATGCCCGTAAAGTACTGGGAAAGCTACCTGTTTGTTGGGCTCGGCCTGTTTGGTGCGCTGGATGAGTACACGCAGGGTTTTGTTGGCCGAATGCCGGATGTTCTCGACTGGCTTGCTGATATCCTTGGTATCGGTGTTGGACTTGCGAGCTTCCTGTTCGCTGCGGCGTGGTGGCGAGTTCGCCAGCCAATGGCCAGCCAGGAATCGGTTGGCCGCCGGTAGGTGGGCTCGCATTGCAAAATCTGGCTCTCGCCAATTCACAATCGGCCCTTGCTGCCGTCAAATTCTGTCGAGTACCATGGCGGCTTCGCACTGTTCGAGCCCTCGGACCCGGATGACGCCTCGCGTCCCGATCGCATCTCTTTGACCTTTTAACAGCGGCCTTGCCGCTCGAATTGCCATGGAAGCCGGAATTGTTGGCTTGCCGAACGTCGGCAAAAGCACCCTGTTCAATGCACTCACCGGATCGCAATCCGCGGACAGCGCGAACTATCCCTTCTGTACGATCGAACCCAACGAGGGTGTCGTCTACGTACCCGATGGTCGGTTGGAGCGGATCACCAAATACATCGTGCCGAAAAAGGTTATTCCGGCTGCGCTGAAACTCGTCGACATCGCGGGCATCGTCAAAGGAGCCAGCGAGGGCGAAGGGCTTGGCAACAAATTTCTCAGCCACATTCGTCAGGTCGATGCCATTCTTCAGGTCGTGCGATGTTTCGAAGATCCGGACATCACGCACGTGAGCGGTTCTGTCGATCCAGTCGCCGATATCGAGACGATTGAAACCGAGCTGCTGCTTGCAGATATGGAAACGCTGGAGAACGCGCTCAAGAAAGCTGAAAAGATGGCGCGGACCGGCGAGAAAGAAGCCAAGGCACTCGTCGCGACAATCGGGAAATGTCTCGAGCATGTGAGCAAGGATCAGCCGATCCGGAGTCTCTCGCTGAACGAGATCGAAGAAAAGTCGATTCGCAGTTACGGCTTGATGACTGCCAAGCCGATTTTGTACGTCGCGAATGTGGATCAGGATGATCTTGAGGGCAAAAGCGAACTGGTCATGAAGGTGCGGGCTCAAGCCGAGAAAAGTGGCGCAGGCGTTGTCACGGTTTGCGCCAAACTGGAATCGGAGATCGCGGAACTGGACGAAGGCGACCGGGCCGAGATGCTCGAAGCTGTCGGTTTGACCGAGCCGGCGTTGGCGGTGTTGGCAAGGGAAGCGTATCGCACGCTTGGCCTCGACAGTTACTTCACGGCTGGCGAACAGGAAGTGCGGGCATGGACGATTCCGCGCGGAGCCACCGCGCCACAGGCCGCCGGTGTGATCCACACAGATTTCGAACGCGGCTTTATTCGCGCCGAGGTCTACTCGCTCGACGATCTTGAAGAGCACGAAAGTGAATCGTCCATTCGACAGGCCGGTAAGCTTCGCGTAGAAGGCAAGAGCTACGTCATGCAGGATGGAGATATCTGCCACTTTCTCTTTAACGTTTAAGAGAGTTGGCAGTATCTGAAATCTGCAATCTGCGATTTGAAATTTGAAATCAATTTCCACCCTCCTTCCGCCAAGCGGTGATCTTGCGAGGCACGAGCAAATCAAACCGCTGGCGAGTGGGGAGGGTCGGAGCCTAACCCGGATATTTCATTCGCGGATGGGCTTGTTCGGATGGCGCGAGAGCCCCAGTTCCGGTATGTATAGAGTTTCCACACTTCATACATGTCCGAACCCAAGGCTCTCGACCATGACACAGCGTAAACGAAATCGTGCGACTTTGAAACGGCTTCGGCGTCATGCGGTAGAGGCTGATTTTAATGGTGGCACGCTGACGTCCGACGGTGGCCTGATTTTGCTTCGAGAGGTCGATCGTCGGCTGGGTTTGATTAAACGCATCGACTCGGTAATTCCCGATCCACGTGATCCCGTCTACACGACGCACCTCCAATCGGAGATGCTTGCCAGTCGCATCTTTGCCATTGCAGCTGGATACGAAGATGGCAACGACCATCAACAACTTCGAGATGACCCAGCGTTTCAAGTTGCCGCAGGAAGAACCCCCGCTGAAAAATCCAATCCCGATGATCAGCAGCCACTCGCAAGTCCTTCTACGCTTTCGCGACTGGAAAACCGCATCAGTAAAAAGACGTGCTTCCAGCTAAACGAGTTGCTTGTAGACCTGTTTCTCGATTCGTTTGAATCTGCTCCCGAAGAAATCGTGCTGGATTTTGATGCCACTGATGATACTGTCCATGGCAACCAGGAACAAAAACACTTCAACAGATACTACAACGCACATTGCTTCCTGCCGCTGTACGTATTCTGCGGAGACCAACCGCTGGTTGCCTATCTGCGATCTAGCAAGACCGGCGCTGCCAAGCATGCGATCGGAGTGACAAAGTTGTTAGTCAGAAAGATCCGGGCCCGTTGGCCTGACGCGAAAATCATTCTTCGCGGCGATAGCGACTTCAGCAAAGAGCGTTTGATGCGGTGGTGCGACAAGAATAATGTCCATTACATCTTTGGTTTTCGGCAAAATGCGACGTTGAAGGCCTTGATGGTCTACGACTTGATTCACGCCCATGCAGATTTCCTGAAGACCGGTGAGCCGCAGCGTCGATTCACGTGGTGTTCTTATCGTGCGAAAAGCTGGGATCGTCATCGTTGGGTTGTATGCAAGGCAGAGCATTCCGCAAAAGGATCCAACCCCCGGTTCGTCGTCACGAACCAGATCGACACAACTCAAGAGCGTATCGAAGACTTGTCTCCTTCGATAAGTCCGCAGGCGATTTACGAGCAACAATATTGCCCACGCGGCGAAATGGAAAATCGAATCAAAGAGCAGCAGCATTACTTGTTCGCGGATCGAACGAGTTGCACGGACTTCACCGCCAATCAATTCCGGTTGCTGCTTTCCACATTCGCTTACGTGCTGGTCAACGGTCTTCGACGGCATGGGCTATCGGGAACACCGTGGTCAAATTGGCGAGTCGATACGATTCGCTTACGTCTATTCAAAATTGCGGCTCGTGTAAAAGTCAGTTGTCGTCGAGTTGTTTTTCATCTCGCAAGTGCTTGCCCGTATGAAGCGATTTTCAATCGTGTGCGAATCAGGCTTTGCCGAAGTGACTAGCCTCAAGTGATTCGTCGTCTTCTATCCCGTTGCTCTTCATTCACTACTTAATGACGCCACCCTCTATCACGGGGAGGGGGAAGCTGCGCGACGAATTCAAACGACTCCGGCCCCGATTCTCCCGCCGGGAAAAATGAGAAATGACTATCAACGAATGAAATATCCGGGCTAAGCGACGGGGAGGGGCCCGTTTGTGCCCATGTATCGTCGCGCGATTTACGCCCGCCAGCTTTTGAATATCGATTGACGAACAAGGAATTACGAAGGAGGAACTAGGCCGAGAGCTCCCCATGCCGTTGATCGCTGCCAACCCGACGCCCGACACCTGACACCCGACGCCCGGCACCCGACACCCGACACCCGACGCAAATACCAGGACACTTGCCTTCAATTTGGGGGGATCGACCATTATTTAATCCCACAATTTCCAGCAATCCACCGAGCTTTCCTAAATAGTCTTGTGTTGTTTTGGGTTAATTGGTCAAGATTTGCAGATAATGTGGCTGCAAGCATTGATAGCGGTCGAAGTTTAACGAGTCGGTATGTGCCTTCGGACAGGGCCATCGGCAAATTGGTACAGAAAGAGCACAACCTTGAAGAGTTACTTTGCACAAACGATTCGTGCGGCAGCCGCCATGTGTGCATGCTGCGTGACAGTCGGCCTTTTGTCGAGCGAGGCTTTCGCTGAGGGTGCGCAATCATCTGAGGAAGTGGCTCGCGTCCGGGGTGCACTCGAATCCCTCCGTAGTGGTATTCGTGGTGACGAGTCGCGATACGGATTGTGGAACGACACCCTACTGCTGGACGAAATCGACAAGCAGTTGGACGCTGGTAAAGATTCCGACTCGGGTCAACTAACCAAGGCGATTGGTGCGCTCGCCGGTGCCGAGCGCTCCGTTGACAAGGCATTGCTTGAGAATCTTCGCGATTCGTTGCAAAACTGGTTGGACGACAAACCGGAGTTGAAGATCGGCGACGCGTCGGGCGCGGATTCAGAAAACGACGAAGAAGAAAGTAACGACAAAGAAGACGACGCAGAAGAAGAAGAAGAAGAAGAAAGCAAAAAGTCAGAACTGACAACGGCTGGTGCCGAACCAGTCGTCGAGGCAGTCGACAAATTGAACAGTTGGCTCAAACGCCAAGGGCCGCGTTACGGTTCATGGAGTGATGGATTAGGCCTCGATGATATTGAATCGCGGGCGGAAGCGCCAGAAGATGCGACTCGAGTCGAAGTTCAAAAGCAGCTTTCGCGAATCATCACTGAGTGTAACCGCCAGGATCGCAGCGACTATGTGCGACTGCGGCGCGCTTTGCAGGCCTGGCAAGTCGCTGACCGGTTTCCTGTCGACGAGCCACTCGCGGCGGAAGCCCGACGACGCAAGCTCTCGTTCCCCGGTGTTGATCAGAACCGTTTGATCAACACGCGTACGCGATTGCAACAGGCAACTTCGCGACTGGGTTCGTTTCTCGATACGTCGGAAGAGTATGGTGCCAACTGGAAGAAGTTCCTCGAATGGGAAAAACTCGAATCTGCGCTAAACGGAAGTGCCACGCCGTTGGTACGACCTTTACTTTCTGTTTACAACCAGTTCTCCAGCGGTGAGCCGGGTTTAAAGGTTCGCCAGTTCAGTGAGACCAGGCAGGCACTCGATGATTACCTGCAGCTATTGCAACTGAATGAAAGACGCCCGGAACGATTGACGGAGTCCCGGCGCGAACTGCTGGATACGATGCGAACGCTGGACAACTGGTTGCAACTTGCTTCCGAGAAGCGCGAAAGGTTGTGGCGTGAGTTTCTGGATCTCGATGCACTTGCCGGGCAGATGGAAGATTCGGTCCCGGACGGGCGGAAGCTCACCCGCATCCTCAAGAAATTTGAAGCGGAAGAAGACGGACTCGATCATCGCAAGTTCGTAGCGGTCCACGATCGGCTGGAGAAGTACCTCGAATTGCTGAGTGTGTCTCAGGGATCAAACGCGTCGGACATTTACACTCAGCGAGTCGAAAAGATTGCTCAATTGATTGAGCAGCACATTCTCGACCCGACGAATGATACGGCGGCGAATCTGATCCGCGAGCTACGATGGATGGAATCGACCGGGTTGATGCCGGATTTGGCGACAAAAATCAAGTCGCTGAATGCACGGCCAAATTTCTTTGCGTCACTCTCCGGCGACTTGATCACACGAGCCCTGCAGGACCGCATCACGGACACACAGGGTATCAATCGCATGTTCGAAGGGTCTCGCGTGACTGGTTCCGCCAGCACCGTGGCGAATGTGACGGCCCAGCTGATTCCGAGTAACAACGGTGTGCTGCTGGATATTTTGCTGAATGGTTCTACCGTCGCGAACAGCGTTGCACAGAAGCGGAAGGTCTTCGTGCGAACGCAGGGTACGACGTACATCAATGGCGGAACGCGGTTGTATCTGGGACTGGACGGTGTCCGCGCAACTCCGGCGAGCGTTTCAGCTTCCACCAAACAGCAGGTCTGCGACATCTGCATCAATCGAAGATGCACGTGCGGTAATCGACTGATCCGCCGCATTGCCAGTCGCAAGGCGGAGCAGTCCCGGCCCAAGGCGGAGTACATGCAGACGAACGAAGCCGAGCAGACGATACGCGACCGAATCAACCGCCAGACGCAAGAGATGGTTGGGCAGGCCAACAGTCGAATGCAGACGGCACTCGCGAAACTGAACATCCCCCAGAAGTTTATGCCCGAAGTCTCCGTTCGTTCGACGGACCGCAAGGTTCTTTCGCAAGGGCGACTGACGATTGGCAACTTCCTCGCCGCGGTTTCCGATCCACCGGACGTTGGATCGGAGAGCGATGTGACGATGCAACTGCATCAGTCAGCCATCAACAACGTGCTGGCCGAGCTTCTCGGTGGAGTCAAGCTCGACAACAAATTGATTGTGAAACTGCTGGAAGAGAACAATCTTCCCGTGCCGGAAGAGCTGCAGCCCAAACCAGATTCAGACGCACGTGATTCGGACGAGGAAGATGACGCGGATGAAGAAGCAGACGAAGAAGCAGACGATGAAGCAGACGATGAAGACGACGATGAGTCGGATTACTGGTCGATTACGTTTGACGAGCTGCAACCGGCGACGGTTACGTTCAGCGAAGGCAAGCTTCGCATCAGCATCCGAGGTCGCAAGTTCGAACAGGGTGCGAGGGAAGTCAACGAACCGATTGAGATTTCGGCGAATTATCGGCTGAGGAAGAATTCGCTTCGGCAGTTGGAAGCGAAACGGATTGGCGATCTGGATGTTGTCTTTGTACGAAAAAGCACCGGTCGTCTTTCGACGAAGCAACTGGCTTATAAAACCGCCATCAAGAAGCGAATGGAATTGCTGTTCCGTCGAAAGCTCTCGATCGACGACTTGCCAACACCAGCCCCGGGATCTGCGTTGGGCTCGAATCCGCAGGTAGCCCAGTTGTTGGAGCAGTTGCGCGTAGTTGCGATCGACGAGATCGAAGCGACGAGAGGCTGGCTGGCGTTGGCCGTTGACTTGAGCAACGTCGACCTCAAGAGCCAGCTGGGGATTTCCATGTCGGG
>CALHZT010000385.1 GCA_938040995.1 uncultured Pirellulaceae bacterium
GATAACGGTAAACGTGGTTTTGATCGAAGAACAGTATCCGCCAGATGGCTGCGATCCGATCTCGTGGCTGTTGGTAACAACACTCCCGATCACCACCAGTGAGAACGTGAAGCTAATTGTTCAAGCGTATTGCGTCCGCTGAATGGAAGGCGGTTTACGTGGCATTGAAGCACAAAGATCCTCCCGACAATCCGCCATGCCTCAACGTTCGCGGGGAAGACGGCCATAAGCCGTCAACTGAGTCGTCATGAACGGAGATTGGACACTTATTGATCGAACGATGCTAAGTCAGTTCGCCGCCGATGAATTGAGCCAGACCCTCGCCCGCGTGAACGGTTACTTCTTTTCATACAGATGGAGATTCGATCGCAGACTCAATCGTCTTCATCCGGAAACATGTTCTGTACGGCTTCGAGCTGCGGCATGATCGTCATGAAGGCTTCGACAACGCGCGGATCGAACTGTCGACCGGCGCTCTGGGTGATCATGGTCACACATTCTGCTCGACTGAAAGCCGGTTTGTAGACTCGCTTGCTACTAAGTGCGTCGTACACATCGGCGACGGCAGTCAAACGGCCCTCGATGGGAATGTCTTCGCCCTTCAATCCGTATGGATACCCGGAGCCGTCCCACCACTCGTGGTGTGTCATCGCAATTTGGGCTGCCAGTCGAATAAGATCCGAGCTGCGTGAGTGCAGAATCTGTTTGCCGTGTTCGGCACTGTTCTTGGCGAGTTCGAATTCCTCGTCCGTCATCTTTTGAAGAATCTTCTGTCCGTAGAAGCAGTGACGCTTCATGAGCTCAAACTCTTCCGGATCGAGCTTGCCTGGTTTGCGCAGGATATCGTCAGGTACAGCGATCTTTCCAACGTCGTGAAGCTGGGCTGCCTGCTCGATCAGATCGCAAAAGTCAGGCGGCATTCCCATCGCTTTGGCTGTGAGCGACGCGACTCGACCTACACGGACAATGTGATGCCCGGTGCTTCTGTCGCGAAATTCTGCCGCACGGGCGAGGCACTCGACGACTTCTTTGCGTGATACGGCAAGCTCCAGGGTCCGTTTTTGGACTTCGCTTTCAAGGTGGAAAGCGTACTCGGCAAGGTGGTCCTGGTGTGCCTTCACGGTAAGCACGTTGCGAACGCGAAGGTTCAGTTCACTGGGATCTACCGGCTTGGCGAGGAAGTCGGTGGCTCCCAATTCTAATGCTTTTGTCTTTGTCTTTTGATCGGACGATGCCGTCAGAATAATGATCGGCGTATTGACCATCGCCGCGTCGTTGCGAAGGTGCCGGAGGATCTCAAGTCCGTTGACATTCGGCATAATGACATCCAATAGCAGGATGTCAGGAGATTCGCGGCGAACCATGGAGATCGCGGAACGGGCGTCCTCGGAGGTTACAAAGTTCTCATAGCCTGAGGTTTTCAGGTACTTCCTCAGAACCTTGATGTTGATGGGTTCGTCATCAACGATCATGATCTTCGCCGAGGTGACATTGCTCTCGACGCGAGGAATGACGACGTTTTGCTGTGCAGGTTTCGCTTGAGTCGCGATGGAACTACTCATTGTGCACTTCTTCAGCTATGCGTACGTGAAAACGGACTCAGGGACTAAACAGCTTTTGCCGTTTCCGGAACGTGCAGTCGTCCGGCGACATCGTGTAGGAGGGTCATCGTCTTCTCTACCCCCGAAGGGTTATTTTCTTTGGCGTACCCCTCCAAATCCGCAGCGATGCTCGTCAACATCGGGAAACCGGCAGAACCACCGGAGCCTTTTAGCCAGTGTGCTTCAATGGCAAGATCTGCAAATTCATTCGAATCGGCAAGTTCTACCATCCGGTCGAGCCGTTGCCTGAAACGCTCTTCGAATTCCTGAACGATTTCCAGAAAGTCTTCGTCGTCCATTGGCAAGGTAGATACGACCGGTGCGTTGTCAGCATCGTCGTTTCTGGGAGCGCTGTCGGTTGGTTCGGTTTTTTCAGCCACTTCACGTTTTGCCTGACCACCCTTAACTGCGGTCCATTCGCTCAGCGAGTCGTCTTCCGGTAAAAACACGCTGGGCGTATCCTGCGAAGACGTCTCGAGCATGGACGGTCGCTGTGTCGAATCGGAGATGCCAAAACTGTTTCCCGGACCGAATGCAGATTCCGCCGACTGCCCAAGATTCAGCTGGTCTGCATCGGAAGTTCTTGTTTCGTCTTCTCGGGAAGGGCTTGCCGCAGGGGCAAACTCGTCAGTAGAGATGGCATCGCCGGATATTGGTTGGTCACTCGAATCGAACTCTTCACCTACGCTGATGCGGTTTACGAGGTCGTTTGCCTGGGCAATGAATCCGCGGCAGTCTTTTGCATCGCCACGGTGCGCGGCTTGTTCAAGTTCGAGGCCGATGTCGGTGAGAATATTGAATCCGGCTGTTCCTCCGGAACCCTTCAACCAGTGAGCCGTCGTCGCGAGCTTGTGCCAGTCACTCGTAGCCAGAGCCGACTCAAGTTCGACAACCTGCTCCTGCGCCCGAGCTTTGAATTCCAGAACGATTTCCCGAAATTCTTCATCGTCCATCGGCAATGCGCTGATCAGCTTACCTTCTGGCAGCTTGAGTTTCTCATCAGTGTCCTCCAGCAGGTTCATCTCAGCGAATGGAACCGTATCTGTATCGTCATGCACTTGGGCGGCTGCATCCGGTTCTGCGGAAGCTGCGATGGTCTCCGATTGTTCCGTACCGGACGAAAATGGATCGATCACTCTTTCCAGGGCGACATCGTCGCCTGTCGCCATTTCGCCGAGTGGCGGAAGATCGTCGTCATCGAATGCTTCGAATGACTCGCCGCCCGCTGACGCTTCGTCGCGTATTGAATGCATGACGCTGTCGAACGCCATGGTGCGAGTGAGTGCGTCTCTTGGGAACTCTTCTGCACGCGAGACGTCAGAATCGTTTGCTGGAGGTTCTGGTGAATCGGACGCAGCGATTGCGTCTTCTGCCGATTCGGTCGAATTTTCAAAGTCGTTTACAGATGGGTTCTCGCTGGAGTCAGATTCCGCAGATTCAAAATGTGCTGGCCCATTTTCAACGTCCGCTTCGACCGCTTCGATATTGGTCGGACTGTAGTCGTCGATTTCTGCAAGCTCTGGCAGTTCTGAGTCGAACTCAGATTCACTGGTCTCATCGCCTGTGTAGCCAATCGTTGGGCAGTCCTCGACTGCAGCATGCTCGGGCGTTGCTGCGTCAAATTCTGATTCCGAAGATTCGCCAGTCTCATCGCCGGTGTAGCTGATGGTGGGACTGTCGTCGGCTTCAGTTGATTCGGGCAGTGTGACACTGACCTCGTCGAGCAGTTCGGTTTTGCCTTCGTCGTCGAATGCAACTTCGTCCAATTCGAGTTCGGAGAAAGAGATTGTGGGTGTGTTTTCGGATGCGGTCGCATCTGCTTCTGATTGCGCTGGAACTGCGTCGATCTCTGAATCAACGGGCCGGTCTTCTTCCTGGTTGAGCGTGGCTTCGGAGTCCAGGTTCACGTCGTCCGTGAACGAGGTGTCTGTGGCGCCTTCGGGATCCTGGGGTTTGGCGGATCGGGATGCGCCGGCAACGAGAGATTTCGCGGCGTCAGCAATGGCATTTCGATCAACTGTAGCTGGCGAATTGATCGTACGTTCTACCTGTGCGAGCCATTGCTCGGAATTCAGGTCTGGCGCGAAGTCGTCATCTTCGTCGTCAAGCACGATGGATTCAGGGATCATCGAATCATCGAACGCGTTTTCGTCACTGAATTCGTTTTCGCTCTTACTCTCGGTTGCAAAACCTTCGTCAGATTCGGCATCAGCTTCGAGGTAGGCATCGAATTGCTGTGTCGGAGTCTCTTCGAACGAAGCAGGTGTGTCGTTTTCCGTGTCATTCGAGTCGATGGTCGTCACCATAAGCTCATCAGACTCATCAGATGAGGTGTCTTCCTGAGCGAGAGTCTCTTCATCTGACTGGAGAGCGAACTCTTCAATCGGAGGCAAGCTCTCGATCGGGTCTGTGGTCTCGTCGTCGGTTGAGATGGCGTCCGTGAACCTGCCAGTTGCTTTCTGTGCTGGCTCGTCGGCCTGCTCTTCTTCCGGCGGCTCTTCTTCCGACTGGTCCAGCAAAGACTCGATGGACTGCAAAGGTTGTTCGGTTGACTCTTCCAGTGTCGTCGAACTGGTAACCGTTTGAGACTCGGTCAAATCGACTTCTTCGAAAGTGCCTGTGTCAGAGACATCGAATTGTGTAGAGTCGGCGTCTTTGTAGAACGATCCTGGCGAGTATTCCAGAGTTGGCTTCGGTTGATCGCTCAGGATACTCGGTGGGGCTGAAAGTTCTTCGACGGCAGGCGCGGCTGATTCTGTATCCTGAACCAGCGTGGCCATTTCTTCGACTGCGGTCGAAAGTTCTGGCGTTGAGAATTCAGGCATTTCCAAGGCTGGCTCGACCGCCGCGGCAGGTGCGGCGATTGAAGTAGGCTCATGATTTTCGTTGTCGCTACGGTCCGAACCAGCAAGCGTGGTGGCGGCCATCGCGGCCGCTGCAATAGGTGCAGCAGGAACTGGCATCAGATCTTTTTTGTCTGTCAGGTCAGCTGGTGTTTTTGCAACTGGCGCTTCGGTAACTGGCGCTTCGATAGCCGATGCTTCATCAGCCGATGTTTCGAGAGAAGCAGCGATTGATTCGGCAGCGACGCGTGTTTCTTCTACAGGATTCACGGCGGCGGCAGGTTGCGCTGGTGCCGAGAGGAGCTCGGAAAGCAACGCAACAAGCTTCTCCGCGTCTACAGGTTTTGGCAGGAAGTGCGAACAGCCTTTGCTTCGGCAAAGCTCTTCGTCTTCGCGCATTGCATTCGCTGTCATTGCAACGATTGGTTTGGTGTAACCGTCTTCGCGAAGCTTCGTCGTTGCCGTATATCCATCCATGACAGGCATTTGCATGTCCATCAGGACAACGTCGAACTTTCCTGTCATCGCTTTTTCGTAGCCAATCAGCCCGTTTTCTGCGGATGTGACGGTACAGCCCGCTCGACCGAGGATGAGTTCGATCAGCTTCCGGTTTGAGGCACCATCTTCGACAAGCAGGATCTGTCCGTCAGGCAGCGAGAGCTTGTTGCCTTTTGCCTTGGCTCTGCCAGAGATCAGGCGACGTGCTTCGTCTTCGGTAATCAGTTTTGTGCCAGCGGCAGGTTGTGTAATGATATTCGCTGTGAAAGTGGTTCCCTCGCCGATGATGCTGGTCGCCGTCAGATCGCCACCCATCATGCGGGCGAATTTTCGGCTAATGGCAAGTCCCAGTCCGGTTCCACCATACTTTCGAGTCGTCGAAGTATCTGCCTGACTGAACGGCTCGAAAACCTTCTCGATCTTCTCCTGGGCGATACCGATCCCGGTATCAATTACGTCGAACCTCATTTCGTTGGTGGCTTCGTTAAACTTCGCCTTAATGCGAACGCCACCCTCTGACGTGAATTTGATTGCGTTGCCGCTCAGGTTGGTAAGAATCTGACGCAGTCGAGTTGGATCGCCTACAATTTTCTTGGGAATAGTTCCATCGATGGCGAAATCAAGATTCAGTCCCTTTTCCTCGCATTTCACACGGAAGACATTTAACACGTCGTTGATAACAACGTGCGGCTGGAACTCGACAGACTCCAGTTCGACATGCCCTGACTCGACTTTGGAAAGGTCGAGAATGTCGTTAATCAAGTCGAGTAGATGCTGGCCACTCGAGTGAATGATGTTCAGGTATTCCTGCTTCTGTTCAGGATCATCATCGAATCCTCGACGCAGGATGTCCGCGAATCCAAGGATGGAGTTCATCGGCGTGCGAATTTCGTGGCTCATGTTGGCCAGGAATTCACTCTTGGCAACATTGGCAGCTTCTGCCTGCTGTTGTGAATTGACCAGTTGCTGTTTGGCTTCTTCGAGCTGAGTGACATCTTCGAAGCCGAGCAGGATTCCGCGATAAGCGTCGTTTTCTGCAATCACAGGTGCAGCATTCACGACGATGACTTTTTCGCCGTCGGGACTGTCAAGATGGATCGTAGATCCAAGCGCGTGTTCTTTGGTTTCGTGAGCAATATCCCACGGCAGTTCGTCCGCACGCCAGGGAATCGAAGAAAGCTTCTTGCCAATCAGGTCCTTACGATCAATGCCGACCAGCTGTGTGAATGCAGAGTTCGCGAGAATGATCTTCTTGTTGGTGTCCAGCACGACGACACCGCCGGCCAGAGAGTCATAAGCGCGGCTGACTCGCTTCGGAACCGCCTTGTCGGGATCGAGCTGGGTAAGTACCCGACTGAGGAACCATCGGAAAGCAAGGAATGAGAGAATCGAAAACAGAATCCACAATTTCGTGAGTGGCTGGTAAAGCATGTCAAGAAACTGTGATTGGGACCTTAGCGGCTTGTCATACCGCATTTCGATCTGACCCCATTTCAGCGTATTGCCGGACTTTGATGTCAGGATTGGAATATGGATGTATTGCCCAGTCGTCGAGTCAACATTCTCGGGCCAGTTGGCCGTGTGTTCACCGACTTCGACAAGCATTTTGCCTTTTCGGGATCGGACGCCAGCCGAAACGAGTGAGTCGTCCCGTGTGACAGCTAGTTGCATGACAGCTTGCCATCGGCCAAGGTCTTTTTCCTGAATGTAGGCTCGTCCATCACCGGCGAGCACTTCGCAGACACGGATGCGGCCATTCATGATGGCTTCGCGCTCGTCTGGAATCAGGTTGAGAATGAGACCAAGGGTCAGGATTGCTGACGCGATACCAGTCAGGCCAAAGGCGATTCGGGAACCGGGCGAAAGTTTGCTGAACATAAGCGTGACACTTAAAGGGCGTTACCTGGGATTAACACCCATCATCGCTTCCAGTTCGCGATCTTGATCGGTCTCAGGGAGATCGTCTTCGCTGTTCTGTACCGAAGCCATAATGGGGAGAGGGTCGTACGACTGCCATGCCGGAGATGCCGAAATGCAACTTGCGACGAGGTAGCCCGTACGGACTATCCACAAAAAGTAGCCTACAGATAGCGTAGAGGTGGCCATTACTACTGATTCGAGCATTAGCTCCGGCGCGATTGCACTGGTTGTGAGGGGTGCGACAATCGAGTCGAGGCCTTCAATGAACGCGTTGGATGACAGAGCTTCGAGCAATCGGGTGGTGGATGTTGCTACCTGAGGCTCGTTTTGCAGGTTTGCCAGGTCTTGTGCAGAGTTTCTCGCGAATTCTACTGATTGAACAACGCGATTGAACGGAGTGGCGGCCGCGGTGGAGGAATCAGAACGTTCGCTGTTCACGATTTCTTCACCAACATTTACGGAGCTCGAATCTCCGAGGGTTCGGATATTCGCGCGTGGGTCCGTGCCCTCAAAGGTGTCATCGTCATCATCGTCATCATCACCATTCACGCTGCTGTCAATGTTGGTTCCCGACAGATTCAGTACGTCGGTGTCGGTGGGCGCTAGCGGCGCTTCCTGTACAGTTCCGCCTTCGGCCGGCGCGTTGCCTGTATCGTTCACTCCTTGACCATTTACAGGGATTGCGCTTTCCTGACTTGCATTGATCGTAACCTCACCGATGCTTTCTGGCGGTGTTGCGGCAGGGGCTCCCGGTCTATCTATGACAACGTAGGAAAAAGAGTCACCAAGGTTGGAATTTTCGTCGAAAGGCACGTATTGGAAAGTACCATCGAGGTTCAGGGTGACGCGTCCATTGGCCGGTTGTCTTTGGATACGGACGGTGAGCTCGTCACCATCCGCATCAGAATCGTTTGCAAGCACGTTGCCATTGACTGCATTGTTTTCGATTGTGAAGGTCTCATCTCCAGCTACCGGAATGTCGTTAACAGGCGCAACCTGAATCGTTACGGTGGCAGTCGAAGAGTTTCCGTTCACGTCCGTTGCCGTATACTCAAAACTGTCCGTTCCGTCGAAGTTTTCGTTTGGCTCGTAGACGAAGGTGCCATTGCTGTTTAGCACCACGGTGCCATTTGAAGGACGTCCTGTCAAAGACGTGGTAATAGGGTCTCCGTCTGCGTCATTGTCATTGTTGAGCAGGCTGTTGTTAGCGTTTGTCACGAGGACGGTTTCTTCACGGGTTGCGAAAAAGTCATCGTTGGTGACGGGAGCATCGTTCATTGGGAGGATGTCGATGGTGACTGTCGCGAGCGAGGCGATACCATTTTCATCGACGACTTCGTACTCAAACTGGTCGGTCGTCGTTTCCGACCCGTCATGGACGTAAACAAAAGAACCGTTGGCATTCAGGGTGAGTTGGCCATGCTCTGGTTCAGTCGTGATGCGTGCCGTGATTTGATCGCCGTCCCGGTCACTGTCATTCGCCAGCACGTGCTCGTCGCCAATGGCAACGTTTAGTGTGGCACCCTCCGCCACGATGTAGTTGTCGTCGACTGCTTCCGGAGCGTCATTGACGGGGGTCACCATGATCCGGACAGATGCCGTTGCCGTACCACCGTTCCCGTCGTCAATCTGATAAACCAGATTGTCCGACCCGTTAAAGTCCGCATCCGGTACGTATTGGATTGAGTCCCCATTGTCGACCAGCGTTCCGTTTTGCGGCTGGCCAATCTGGGAAATGACCAGGTCGTCGCCATCAAGATCAAAGTCATTTGCAAGCAAAGTCTGTTTCAGGATTGTGAGCGGTCGATCTTCGCTGGTCTGGAATTCGTTGGCTACAGCCGTCGGGAGGTCGTTTACTGGTGCCACGTTGATCGTTACGGTGCCGACGCTTGAACCACCATTTCCGTCTCTTAGCTGATAGGAAAACGAGTCCACGCCGCTGAAGTTGGCTTTGGGAGTGTACGTCCAGACTCCCGTTCCGTCGTCAAAGACCGTGCCGTTTGATGGTTGGGAAATAATCGCGACAGTCAGGATGTCAAAATCCGGGTCCTGGTCGTTCGAAAGAACCGCAGCAGTCTGGATCTGCAGGGCGGTGTCTTCAAAGCCAGCAAATTCATCATCTGCCGCTGACGGCAGATCATTGAAGTTGTCGACAGTAATATTGACGTTCGCCGTCGCCTGGTCACCATCCGTATCGGTAATTGTGTAGGTGAACGAGTCGGGGCCTGCAAAGTCGCTGGTCGGTGTGAACAGCCATGTACCGTCTCCCTGCGCGACGACGGTTCCAAATTGCGGCTGGCTGGCGATGCTGATCGATGCGATGCCCTCGACATCGGAGTCGTTGCTGAGCAAGTCGGCGGTGTTGATCAGCTTTGGCGTGTCTTCATTGGTTGTGATTGCATCATCGTTGGCGATTGGCAAGTCGTTGACTGGTGAAACAGTAACCTCGACCGTGGCAGAGTTCGTCCCATTGTCTTCATCGGAAACTGTATACGTGAATGAGTCTGTACCTTCAAAATTCAGATTCGGTGTGTAGAGCCAGGTGCCGTCGGCTTGATCGACAACCGTACCGGCACCGGGCTGGCTGCTGATGACGATAGAAAGTGTTGTCGATTCAGGATCAAAATCATTGCTCAGAAGGTCGGTCGTGTTAATGATGAGCGGAGTATCTTCAATCGTCGAAACAGAATCATCAAGTGCGACTGGTGGATTGTTGACTGATGGATTGACTGGTGTCACTTCGATGATGACCGTTGCTGTCGCTGTTCCACCATTCCCGTCCGAAACGACGTAGGTGAATGAGTCGGTTCCGTTCAGGTTGCCCGTGGGTGTGTACGTGAATGTTCCGTCGGAGTTATCCGTGACTGTTCCGTTGATTGGTTGCATGTCGATCGTAGCGGTGAGGGTGTCACCATCGACATCGGAATCGTTTGCGATGAGATCGGAAGCGGTGATGGTCAGCGGCGTGCCTTCTGTCGTCGTGAAGCCCGAATCATCGAGTGCGACTGGCGAGTCGTTGACTGGTGTCACCTCGATTGTGACCGTTGCTGTCGCTGTTCCAGCATTTCCATCCGAAACGACGTAGGTGAATGAGTCGGTTCCGTTCAGGTTGCCCGTGGGTGTGTACGTGAATGTTCCGTCGGAGTTATCCGTGACTGTTCCGTTGGCCGGTTGCATGTCGATCGTAGCGGTGAGGGTGTCACCATCGACATCGGAATCGTTTGCGATGAGATCGGAAACGTTGATGGTCAGCGGCGTGCCTTCTGTCGTAGTGAAACCTGTATCATCGAGTGCGACTGGCAGTTGGTTTCCTCCGGTGACTGCGACATTTCGACTGAACTCGGAGGTGTTGAAACTCGAGAAGTCGATGGCGATCGCTGTTACCATCATGTCGGCTGATGCGGGCGCGGAGAGATTGATTACAGAATTAAAGGTTCCAGATGTACCGACACTGGCTGAGCCGAGGAAGAATTCGCCTTCTCCAAATGAGTCGGCGCCGGGCGTGCCTGCCGCCTGGGCGACGTAGAATTCCACCGTTGTGTTTTCAGGAGCCGTCCCTTCGAGGGTGAGTGTCATTCCGTCGGCTGAAACCGTTGCGAGGGCTATATCTGGAAAATCGAGCCCCATGTTCCCGAGGGTCCCATCGGCATTGTTGCCGTCATTCAATGTGACTCCATCGCCTCGTCTTTCATCCGACCTGTCGGCGAGGTCGATCGACGATTCTGCATTGCCGTAGAAGTGATTCCGCGAGAGCAGGTTGCCCTGAGTTGCGTTTGTTACGTCGGCAAGAACAAGGATGCCGTCTCCAGCGTTTTCAGTGATTACATTTTTAATTACCTGATTATTTCCCGAGGATAGACGTACTCCAGCAACTTCGTCCAGGTTCAGGCCGTTGCCAATAATCGAATTGTTGTTCAGGCCGGTCCCCGACTCCGTGTCGCCGCTTTCGAATCCGAACCCGCGGTTGCCGACAATCAGATTTGCGGTAATGGTTGTGTCGGTTGAACCTGATTCCAGGTCAATACCGCCCTCATCGGACTGTATCTGTGCATTTGAGCTGATCTCATTTCCTGTAATCTCCGAACCTGTGGAATTTACGATGCGGATCCCGTCGCCGCCTGCAAAACCAATGAGGTTGCTGCTGACGAGGCCGTTGATTGCGTTATGGATGGCAACATTTACGGTCTTGTTCTCTTCACCCGCATTCGGCGCATCAAAAAGATCGGCTCCCGTTCCAATCACGGACTGGAAGAGTACAAAATCTTCGGTGACGATTGAATCAATGTCCGGATTGCCGACAAGGATGTTTGCGCTGCCAGCGCCACTGGTACCAAATCCGTGAATTGCGACATGCTGTACCGTCGTCGAGTCGCCTTCTATCGCAAGGCCGTATTCAAGGGATGCCCCAGACAAGTTCGTAATTTCAAGTTCCGGCGCCTCGACGTTCGATAATGAAATTCCGCCGACACCGACTTCGGCAGGTCGAGAGTGTCGTGACGAAATGAATCCGCTGTTGCTGTTGATTCGCGAGGTGCCGTCTGTTTTATCGTAGGCCGTTCCATCGATCGTGGTGCCAGTATCATGCGAAACGGGCAACAGACTGTTGATCTCGATTGTCCAGTAAGTTCCGTCGGCGCTGTTTGCGGGTGTTACCGGTACGAACCGCAATTCGTTGCTGCCAGCGATTTCATTCGCGTTGTCGATGAACTGTCGAAGAGTTCCCTGTCCACCGTTGTCGTGCGTTTCGGTGACTACGTTGAAGCTGAAGCCAAAGTCCACATCCGTACGGCTGGGGTCGGTGTACGCAATGTTGTCGTCTATGCCATCATTGTTGGCGTCTGTCCCGGTAGTTGAGTCTACATCGTAGATGTCTGCGATTCCGTCACCATCGCTATCCGGACCGCTGCGGAGGTCCACCTGGATGACATGTTCGGAGGTCACCAGCGCCAGCGGGTCGTCGGCCACGCCCGCGGTTTTGCCGCCAAAGAACGCACCGTCCGTGAGTGTTACATCATTGAGGGCACTGGAATATGCCCCCGCAGCAGCATAGGTTTGTTCCGCCCACAGTGGCGCGCCAGTTCCGTTAAACCCGCCGACGGGCTGTCCGATGGAACGTGAGTCGACAAAGACCCAATAAACTTCTTCGCCCGGAACCTCAAATGAGAATTGACCATCCGTAGAAAACTGCGTCGTGACCCGGGTGTCATTGGCACTTGGCGTATTGTCGCCGTCTGAGTCCCGATAGAGGTGGACAACGACTTCGGTAGTCAGTGGATCCCCTGCGATGCTCCCATCGCCAAGAATGTCTTCGTACACGTTTCCGGCAATAATACTGCTGTTCTCTCCCGTAATCGTCACAGTGACTGATCCGGTATCTGTCAAGAAGCCATCGGTAACTGTGTAGTTCACCACGACTGTCTCGGTTTCACCATCGTTCAGGTAGTTGTAAGCTCCCGGATCCACGATAACGGACCCGCCTGAAAACGAGATTCCTGCGTCGTTTCCAGCGACTGATCCGGTAAGACTGATGGTGTCGCCATCATCAGGGTCGCTGAATACCGGGGCAAAGGTCCGTATACCGGCTGATTCCGGGATTATTTCAAACGAGTCTTGCGCGACCGGTGCGTCATTCTCGCCCACGATGTCGATAATGACTCTTTGGGTTTCCGTTTCACCTGCCGCGTCGGTTACGTCGTATTCGAAGCTAACTGTGAGTGTTGAACCGGCTGGAAGGTATTGATAGTGACTGGTATCAACCGAGAATGAGCCACTTGCAAAGTTAACGGTTATTCCATCTGTATCAGAGCCACTGAAAGCAAGATTGCCGAAGGTGAAAGTGTCATTGGAATCTACATCGCCAGTCGCGAGGCCCTGCAAGATAGGTGGGCTATCTTCTGATATGAAAAACGTCGAGGTTCCTGCGACCGGCGCGTCGTTCTCGCCCGTGATCGTCAGCTCGATATTCGCCGAACTGAAATCTGTGCCATCGGTAATCGTGTACGGCAAGGAAATGATGACTTGTTCCCCTGGCAGCAGGTGCTGAAAATCCGAACCGGGATCAAACGTCAAAGTGCCATCCACGTTCGTAACGAATGTTCCCTGGCCGATACCGGGAGCGGGAACGGTGATAGCTGAAAAAGTGGCCATCCCACTGAAAACGTCATTACTCAGTGGTGTCAGCGTAATTGGTGTGTCTTCGTTTGTCGTGAATTCGTCTGGAACGGCAGTAATTGTCGCAGTGCCGAACCTTCTCGCGAACACTCCGGAGTCGTCGGTATTGCCTCCTCCTGACCAGGCAACAACAAAGTTGTCTACGTCGTTGACTGCGACCGAAGCAGTCTCCTGGATACCGGCGATAGTCTGGTTCACGAGGATGTCGCCGCTGGCGGCTACCAGAATAGGGCGATTGTTGTCATTAATATTTTGACCGACGTCGAATTTTCTCGCCCAGATGCCCTGATTATCAACCTGCCCGTTGTCACTTCCCTCTCCTTCCCATGTCAAAATGGCCGATAGACTTCCGGTTGCGTTGTCTTCCACGAGGGCGATGGAAGATCCTTTTTGCCCCGCCGCGTCTGCTTCTGAAGAAAAGCCTTCGGCTTGTGAATAGTCCAGGTTGTCGGCAAGGTCAGCGCCACTAAATGCCTGCGCGATAACTCCGGTTCTTATGCCAGCAATGCCCAAATCGAGCGTCGCGTCGAAACTAATGGCAACCACGGAACCACTGTCATTTACATCAATCGACGGGTTTCGTGCGTCCACCTCGGTGGTTACGAAGATCGTGCCGAGAAATGTGTCCACGGGAAGATTCACTTGCTCGTAGCCAAGCGCTTCATCCAGAATCAGGTTCCCAGCCGAGTCGAACTTCCGTGCGACGATGGTGTTGTTACCCAGAGTTTGCCCAAGGTCATTCCACGCGGCGAAAGAAACACCAGAATTGTCAACGGCGACTACCGCGTGGTTTTGATCGCCACCGGTACCTCCAAGTTCATTCAGTCGAATTGAATCGGAGTTGGCAGCGCCAGTCACCGCATCGAATGTACGGGCGAATGCTCCTTGCGTGTCATTTTGGCCGCCGACGAGACCTGTTCCATCCCACGCGATGGATACGTGAGCTCCATTGCTGCTTACTGCGATATCGGGATTCTGCTGAGCGCCCGACAAAGTATCAGAGTTGGGGCTGTCGTTGACGAGTATCGGTGTTGTACGTTCGCTGCCATCACTGTTGTAGAACTTCGCGTAGATGTTCGCCGCCGTACCGTCTGTGTCGTGCCCGACCCACGTGATGAAGAAGTTGCCGGCATCGTCCATGGCGACGCTTGCGGAATTCTGGTTACCTGGTGAATTTCCGGAACCGGGATCGTCGTTGACCTTCGTTTCGTCGGTGATGGCGTTTCCTGCAGCGTCAAACAGCTGGAAAAAGACGTCGTCACCGTTGCTCCCGTTGCTTTCACTTGTATAAACAACCACATAATTGCCGGTATCTTGTGAAATGGCGACCGCCGAGTCACTGCCACGGCCAGCCCTGGAAGTGTTCTGAACTGTTGTAACAGGATGATCCGGGTCGGTCGGTGTGGGCTGGTGGACGGCTTCTTCGCCGCTCGGCACGATCGGGGCTGCCAGTGAATGTTGCCATAGTGACCGTAAATTGCTGTCGAACACGATTCCGGATTGAATTGTGCCAGTCGCAAATTCCAGGTCGTAGTCCCCGCCAAGCGACTCATGGCCGGTCACATCGTCGCTGGCCGCGACATCGGCACCGGTGAGTTCACCTACCGCCTCAAGGAACTCGAGCCCATCTTCGCCGCTGGCAAGATCGCAACCATAGAAGAGAATGTCCGCATCTTCTGCCAGAGCGTTTTGCCATTCGGCGACTTGACTGGCCGATCCCATGAGACTCTCGGTGTCCAACAGTGTGTTCCCCAAAAGCACTTCACCATCCGAACCGTGCGAAATGATGTGAATTGCAGAGAGGTCAGTGGCCTGCGCGAGGTGCGCAGAGATCTGTTCAATCCCGCCGGACGTACTGTCGATCAGAATGGCCGTCGTTCCCGCTGCATTCAGTTCGTCGAAAAGGTACTCAGCGTCGGGAACGGATTCGTCAATGAATACGACTTCGCGGACGGTGTCCGCAATCTGAACACCGCCGTTCGAATCGGGCGCGACGGCGATGTTGGCGCCCGAGTTTTCGATGGCTTCTTCCAGCCCCATTGCGTCAATGTCGAGTGGGACAGTACTGAAGAGCGTCCTCGGTTCGAGTTGGGCGCATTGAACAGTTTTGCCATCCTGGTCAATTGACGGGACAGGAAACGCATGCCGCTCGAGGCAGCGCATAATGGAGTTGCGAACGGAATTTTCCATGAATTCAAATTGCTCCGCGAAAAGGGATTTCCAATTGAACTCTAGTTCGCCCGGTAGGGTGCCATTGGAACGGGTCAGATAAAATGGATGCTTCCTATTCGATGGTACGGCGGTGCAAGCGGGATAACCGTACGAAGTGAAACAGGTGGACCCGATAAATTGCGACTAGTTCCGGCCTGGCCGCGAAACGTGGTGTACGTTTTAGATACTTCATATCAGCGTTGCTGTGATGGGCCGTGCAGGGTGGCACGAACCCCAATTCTCGACCTCGAGGAAAAACGATGAACCGGATTCATGATCTTCGCGCCTTTGCGGCGTTTGCGCTCGCTTTTTCATTCTCCGCGACTCCTTTGCTCGCGGGTTACGTTGAGGGCTTTACCGAGCCGAATCGGGACATTGAAGTTTCGATACCTGGAGAGCCAGGTTTGATCACGGAAATCCGTGTGAAAGAGGGTCAAAAAGTCGCAGAAGGCGAAGTGCTCGTCGTGCTTGACACGAAAGTCCTCGAAGCATCTCTTGCCGTCGCCAAGCGACGCGCGGCTCAGGTTGGCAGGATCAAGGCAGCACAGGCGGAAGTCGCTCTTCGTCGCAGCCGAGCCGACAAGCTCCGGCAAATGTCCCAGCGAGGCAATGCTTCACCGATCGAGTTCAAGCGGGCCGTGACCGACTATGATGTCGCAAAAGCCAATTTGATCCTCGCCGAAGAAGAGCAGGATATTAACCGGTTGGAAGTCGCGCGTATCGAAGCCCAAATCGACAAGTCGCGTTTGCGAAGCCCTTGCGATGGCGTCATCGTTGAAGTGTTCAAAGAAGCGGGCGAGTCGACACAAATCAGTGATTCGCGACTGCTACAGATTGTTCAATTGAGTGTACTGCGCGTTGATTTCCCCGTGTCTATCGCAGAAGCCTCCAAGTACAAGGCTGGTGACCGTATCGATGTGAGCTTGCCAGAGATCTCCCGGGAAGCGATCGCTGTTGTCGAAGTCGTCTCTCCTGTGCTGGACGCGGAGAGCGGAACCGTCAAGATTTCCTGCGTAATCGACAATGCGAAAGGCAAGTTTCGAAGCGGTATGAGTTGCCAGTTGCCGGTCGAAGGTGAAGGCAGTTCAAGCGACGATTTCAACGTTGATTTTGATTCACTGGATGCGGATGACATTATCGACGGCCAAAACTAGGCCGCCGGTGCTGACAGGCTCCAGAAAGTTGTTGATAGGGCGTCCGCGATGCGGTTTGGTGACGAAACGGACGTGAGCAGTTCCGGGAAGTTCGCTTGCGAATGAAGTTTCCGCGCGAGCTTCCGACTCTTTCCGTTTCGTTCAGTTCCGTTTCGTTCAGTTCCGTTTCGTGGACTATCCCAGCAGCTGGCGATAGAATCGCTGGGTGCGATCAAGTTTTGGATAATCCCAGCCGGATAGCCAGTGCGAATCGCCAAAGGCCCGAGACCACCTGCATTTTGCAACCACTTCACAGCTCTCCGAGTTTCGACGGGATAGCCGCAGCAGCCGAAGAGTTTCGGGAGGGGTAGCATTCTCAGTCACCAGACATATTCCAGTGCCCGAAAGATTGAGCGAAAAGGCGTGGGCGGCCGGACCACCGCCACGGATCTCTACAGGAACAGCCGCCTTGATTCGTTCTTCGTGGCGATTGTCCAGCGCGACGCTGCTTTCAAATTCGAGCTGAGATACGTCCAGGGAGCCATCCAGCTGCCAACCGGAGATCCAGTGACTTGCTCCGAATGTGCTCTTCCAACGGCACGTTCCCGCAACATGGAGCTCATGATCTGTGTTTTGAATCTGGATGGTGCATTCTTTGCCCAAGTCGTTGTCGACTGAACTGATCAGGCAGATACCGCCCGTAGAGATGTCTCGCGAAAACGCCTGGTAGGTTTTATCGCCCGAAGAAACTGTCACGGGGCGAATCAGTTTGATGCGCTGGTTTGCTCGGGACTCGCTGTCATAAGCTGTTTCATCAGCTTTGATTTGGTCCAGTAGGCGGCGAACGTCAGGAGTTGCGTAAGTAGCGAGCTTCATCATCGAGCCCTTTCGCTAGGGAAAATCCGGTTTCAGTTCATACCCAAACAATAGGTCACGGTGACAACGAAAAGGGGGGTGTTTTTGCAGCAGTGAGATGCGGCAAAGGCCTGCAACGAATATGGCGATGCCGAGTGCGTCAAAGGCGTTTGCAACGGCGCAATCGGTGATGTGGTGACAATTCATCAACGATCCTTGTCGACTGGAGTGCGGGATAGCACTACTCGAATTGCGCTCCGACCGCATTCGACTTTTTGTGTAGCGTCAACTCATCGTTGTCGCTCGAAATACACGATGACATGTAAAAGTTCAAGCGACCCGCACTAGGCGTCGCGTGCCATTTTGATCTTGGCTTCGATCCAGTCAGCGATCGTCCGGTAGAGACATTCCCCAACGCTGCCGCGAGCCGCATCGAGGTAGACGGTTGTTGTCTGCCCGGTGCGTAATGCTTCGCTTTGAGACGTCGTGAGCGCTACTTTTCCGAGAAAGCGTGGGTCCGTCAGTTCCCACGACTCTTTGTCATCTGTCTGTTCTTCCCTGGGTTGAACTGCCAAGGGTCCGCCATTGATGGCAGCGAGCGAAGGGTCGGGAAGTTCCCGACTGGCACGAGGATCGACGGCACCCAGCTGACACTTCAGTGCTTTGCTGCCGGCGGTTTTCAGTCGGACAATCACTTCGTTGCCGGCTTGTTCTTCGAACTTTTCCACGTCGTCCTGGGCAATTGCGACTTCGAGCTCTTTTCTGGATTCGGTACCGATTGAAATCAGCGCATCGCCCTCACGGACATAAGATCCGACCAGTGCCTGGATGTCACGGGTGAGCACTTCGCCGCTCGCCGGTGCTTCGACGAAAGACTTCGACAGCTGTTCCGTTCGCTCTTTGAGTTGCTTTTCGATCGCCTTTTTCATTTCTCGTTCGACTTTGGCACCGGCGATATCGCGCTCATTCTGAAGCTGCCGGGCCATAAACGTCGATTGGTCCCGTTTCAGCTTCAGCTCGGCTTTCTCGACGGTAAGTTCATCGTTTTCGATGACCAATAGTTGTTCGCCCTCGGATACGCGGGCCCCGGGCGTGGTCCTGATCTCGCGAATGAACCCGTCGTGTGGTGCGCGAATCACGTGTAATGGTTCGTAAGATACGACAGCCGGCGCGCGAATTCCGCCGGGCTCGGGCATCAAGAGTACCCCTGCGACGATGGCGCCGAAGATAGAACCGGTAATAGCGAATTGAACAAGATTGGGACGTTCGCGGCTGTTCCCGTTCACAATATAGACGCCCAGCTGCCAAAGTGGCCACGCTACCCACAGGATGGCTCCCAGGATGGCGACTACGATTCCCGCACCCTGGAACATCGTCGAGACACCGATCAGAATGCTGGCACAGATAAGTATGCGCCAGAACATGGCGAAGAAGCCGTAGGTCTTGATACAGGCGGCTTTGCGAAAAGACCATTGTGGAAGGCGTGCTTTCACGCCCATGAAGTACCGTCGGCCAAGGTACCGTGTAAAATGCTGCCCCAACCCGTAGAGATTTGGAATCTCCAAAAAGTCGGACAGCATGTAATAACCATCGAAACGCATCAATGGGTTTGCGTTAAAGAGCAGGGTGATGAAACTTGCAGTAATCATCACGTTTTGGGCCTGCTGGCGAACAAGACCCGGCTCACTTTTCGCCCACACAAGCGTTGCCAGTGCGGCGATGAAAATCTCGGTGTACATCCCGGCGGCTGAAACAAAGATTCGCTTCCATTTGGATGGAAAACGCCATGCAGACGTTACATCGACATATGGGATCGGCGCCAAGGCAATCAGAACCACGCCGGCTTCCCGAACATGTCCACCGAATTTCTTGCAAGCCATCCCGTGAGAAAGCTCGTGAAACACTTTCAGCAGGCAGTAACATATGGCCAGCCAAAGCCAGTTGCCGGCGGCGAATACATGGCTGCCCGCAGAGGACATGTCTGACCAGTTCAGGAACAGTTGATGAATGGCCAGGCAGACAACGCCCAACCAGACAGCGAAGGCTGGCCAGCTAATCCACCATCCGAACCGTTTGGTGCACCATTCGACCAGGTTGTCGGGACGCAGGAGCGGGATCCGAACGATCACCGGATTCATCCATTGGGCTTTTTTGGCTTTGGCCGCCTTTTGCTGGGACTCGACAAGTCGGCCGGACGCGCCGGATGCTTCGGTGTTGGCAAGCTGTGTATCAATCAGCCATTTGCAGATTGTCGCTGCGTCATTTTCTGTGAACGCATCGTTTCCCAGCAAAGCCGCCGTATGGGACATCGCTTCGCGGACGGTGGTGGTTCCATCAAGCAGAGAGATGAATGTGTATTCGGGAATGCCAACCCGGTAGAAGCGAGAGTTCTTTTCGTCTTCGATCAGGTAACAGGTGTCTTCGCCGTGCTGCTGCAACGAGAATCGCAAGTCGCTCCGCAACACGGGCGCGACATTGGCAATTTCGACGGTACTACCGATAGAATTGGCGGCCATAGTTCTTCACTGCTAACTTGATCAGAGGCAACTTCGGGCGATCGAGAATCTGGTTCTAGACACCCAGCCAGGTTCTTGCCTTGTGCCACGCCTTGTGGAACCAGATCCATCCGAGAGGCTTGTATCCAGATGCGATTCTTGCCTTTCCGCTCATACCTGGCCGGAGAAGCTCGTCGTCGTTGTCCAGTTCGACTTCGGCAATGAACACATTCTTCGAATCGCGGATCTCGGAGCGTGGATGGATCTTGGTGATATTGCCCTCGATCGCCGGGCCATGATATCCGTCCAGCCGCGCGGTAACGTGCATGTTGCTTTCGACGGACGGCAAGTCTTCTTCGTCGATGGCGATTTCAATCTTGATCGGATTCAACGGTGCAATTTCGTAGAGAGACTGACCGGAAGTGACCGGTGCCCCTTCCGCATCATCGAGGTCACCACGAAGTACGACGCCATCAATTGGACTGGTGATTTTTAGCTGGTTCTGGCGATTTCTCAGCATTTTGAGCTTCAATCGCGACTTTTCCATTTCGAGCGACGCGAGTTTGGCTTCGGAAGTATCATGCTTGCTAGTTGCCTGCGCCCGTTTGGTACTCGCGCGACTCCATTCCGCCTTGGTGGACTCAAGTTCCAGCTCCAGCTCACGATCGTCCATCTCTGCAAGCGCTTGTCCTTTCGTTACGAGGTCGCCTGGCCTGACAAGGCAAGTCTCCAGTCGCCCTTCGAACGGCGCTACCATGAAGCGGCGAATTACCGGTTCCATCTGACAATCTGATTTGACTTTGTACTTCCACGGAACTGCCGGGATCAGGCAGGCGCCGATAATTGCCGCGGTCATTGCCCATCGGCGGCGCGGCGAATCTTTATCGCCAGCCAGCCACTGCCTGGTTTTTGCGATGATGCCAGGTTGAGCCGCCTGACGAATTTTGAGAGCCGAAGCCAGGTGGGGCGCGAACGCACGCATCGCCGACTGGATACGGTTGTGATGGATCGTCTGCCGGTCTCCCGTTAACGTTAGCACCCCAACGTGCTCGTCGTTAGGCGTTTGCAGCGGGATGCTCAGAGCGGCTTGCTCGCTGACCTGTTCGGTAAGCCGCCGGTGTGCCAAAGTCGCGTGTCGGTCCGCAGCGTTCAGTGGCGGCCAAACCGTCATCTTTTCGCGAATCAGGCATTCGTCCATCGCGGCGGTAAGATGCTCAACGGTTGACGAGTTTCGATCGAACTCGGCCATCCCGCTAATCGCTTTGACCTGGCAGCCAACACCGGTCTTCCTTGGGAACGAAAGAGAAACCTGTTTGCATTCGAGGAATGAACAGAGTTCGTTGACCAGTTGGTAGGTCGCATCCACAACGGACTCACTCGACTCGATCCGGCTGACCAGTTCGGTTGCGGCCGAACTGGTGTGTGCTTCCCAGTCCAGTCGTGTGAGGGCATCGGTTAATCGCCATTGGACAATAGCGGCTGCCATGCGTTCAACCGTCGCAATCTGGCTGCCAATGCCCAGTTTTCCGGGTGTCACCAGCGCCACGAGCACCGTTGGAGTGCGCTCGTTGGCCGCCATCGGAACG
>CALHZT010000386.1 GCA_938040995.1 uncultured Pirellulaceae bacterium
CGCCCATCAGCCGCCACGCGTTAGCGACCGGTTCGATATATAGGTGCGAACTATTGGCCCAGTGGAGTACCGCGAACGAATCTGTGCAGCTGTTCATGGGCCGCAACGCGTTGGCGGTCGTCTTATTCTTCCGGTATCACGTCGACCGCTACTGTCATCTGATGATTACCGCCGCCGAGAATCACGCCTCGAATCGGGCAGACGTCGGAGTAGTCTCTCCCCCAGGCCACTGTGATGTAGTTGTTATTCGGGATGAGATTGTTCGTTGGGTCAAAGTCGATCCATCCTGCATCGCCGCAGTAGACAGAGATCCAGGCATGCGATGCATCGCAGCCCTGAAGGTGCACACTTCCAGGTGGCGGATAAGTCCGCATGTATCCGCTCACATATCGACAGGCCAGGCCAAGTGAACGCAGGCAGGCGATTTGCAAATGAGCGAAGTCCTGGCAGACGCCCCGGCGACTTTCGAACACCGTTTCGATGGGCGTTAGTACCGTGGTGGCTCGTGGATCGTAAACAAAATCTTTGTAAATGCGCGCCGTGAGATCGAGGCAGGCGTCCAAAATCGGGCGGCCCGTCGTAAATGATCCGAGCGCATACTCTTTGACGGCCGGGAATGGTTTGACGCGCGGTGATTCAAAGCGGAACAGGCTGCACTCAATCAGCTCGGGCGAGGCAGGAAAGGCAAGCTGGCTCTGTATCGACTCCCACGAATCCCGGTTGGCTGCTATATAGTCGATGGCCAGTTCGTCATTCACCGTGACTGAACAAGTCGCGGTAACCGTCAGGCCCATGTGCGCCTGTTCAATCGAGAAGTAGGTTTCGCCGTTGCCGAACGAATCGGTACTTTCATGGATATCGAACGGTTCAGGATAGACAATCATCTGAAAGTCGCTGTACGACTGGCGATCCAGATTGCGGGGCCGCAAGTGAACGATGTTGTGGCAGACCGGTACCGCATCCGAGTAGGAGTATCTCGTTGTGTGGTTGAGGTTGTATTTCATGCGTTGATGAATCTCTCGGAGCTCACTTGCTCAATTGTTTGGGCGTCGCGACTGTGCTTCATCTCCTCGACCAATGTCGGTGAGCTGATGGGCGGCGCTGGCGTGGACGAGATAACGATGCGAAAGTAGCCGTGCCAAGGTTGACGTTCGATTACTCCAGCTTTGCAGCTCATTGCGAGCTGCAATCGTTCCTTCAACGGCATTGACGTCAAACGTTTTCGCCGCCGTTACCAGTTCGATAATCAGTCGTTGTTCATCACGAAGGTCCGCGGCGTCGCCGTCCTGAACCGGGAGCTGTTCCACATGATCCTGGATCCGGACAAACTGATATGTCAGCGAGCGTGGGTTAGTCTCATCCGTGATTAGCAAGTCGAGTACGCCGACTCGATGCATGTTGGCGAGATAACGTGAGCGATAAGTCATCAAACTGTCCCCAAGTTCAAGCGTCGCTTCGAGCGTAGGTCGGCTGGGTTTTTCGCTGAAGAGCGCGCCGTTCGCAAGCATGCTCAGCGTTTGATTCGACCTCTCGATTCGTCGTCCAAGATCGAGGAATTGATAGACCTGCGTGCGTGTCATGTTTTCCATGACCATGCCGCTGATGGCGGCGAGTTGAACGAGTAGCTTGTTCGTCGCGTCGAGTAGATCGGCCGCCGTTGATTGGCGGGGATCATGCATCTTAAAATCGCGATCAAGTGATTGAATCGTTCGCCAGGCCTGAATGCTCAATCGGTCACGCAGCTGCGAAGCCAGTCGCTTGAGCTGCTGTAGCTCTCTCCGCATGGAATCCGATTGCCAGTCATCAAAGATGAAATTTGGCAACGCAAAACGGATGTTCGGCAGCGACGTGCGAAGATTGGGAATCGCGTATCCCGATTCGATCAATCCATCCTGAGCCAGACAGCGAATGAGCATCGCCAGGTCGTCTTCTTCGGTTTGAAGTTCGCCCACCATTCGTCCGAGCGTGACGCTTAGCAGGCGAGCCCGACTTTCGGCTCTTTCGAGAAGCCTTCCCAGCCAGAAAAGATCATCCGCGACTCGACTGGGCAAATCAGCGCCGCTGCGGCGAATCTCGATTGGCCCAAAGTTTCCGTCGAGCAGGGTCACAAAAGCGACCGGCGAATCGGACAGAACCCAAACGTCTTTGCTCGTCTCTCCATCGGAAATGGTCAGTTGCAATGGATCATCGGATTTGGTCATCCTGCCAAGCCCGCCATCCATGACTTCGTAATTTTCACTCGTCAATTCGGATTCAGGATCTTTGGATTGGAAATCAGCGACGGAATAACAACGCATCGCGGTGAATTCCGAGTTGGTCGAGTCGCCCCATGTTGGTGCGCTCGATCGCCGAACTCGCTCTTGTCCGACGAACTGAGTCGGATTTTGCCGGATCGCGTTGACGAGGTCATGTCTTGACATCTCCAGCAACTCTTTACGCCGGGGAGTGTCGCTTCCGCGTCGTCGGTACGCCGGTTGAATGATCAGGGTGTCTATATTTGCCAGCACATAATCGAGACTGCCGGGTTCTCCACACCACCAAGTCGCCACGTTCGGCAACAGTAACTCTTCGCCTAGCAGCTCCTGCGCGAATCGGGCGGTAAATGCCATGTAGGCCGCCGACTCGGTGAGCCCGCTGCCAATGGGATTGGTAACGGCGACTTGATTCACTTTGGCTGATTGGCTGAGGCCGGCGATACCCTGGGCAGACGGGTACATGAGCGGATCAGACTCGGACGAGTTTTGATGCCGCAGGATCACGTCGACTTGCTTGAGACCACCAAGCGTCTTGAGCATCGTCTGACTGCTGCGCACCGTCAGATCGCCGTCTTCGACAAGCATATATCCGAGGTACCTGGCGAGATACGCATCTTCCAGGTGGTACGGGTTGACGGTCCCGTCACTGAGCAGAATCGTCAGCGGATTTTCGTGATCACGATGGGCCAGCTTCTTGACGGTGTTTCGCAACGTCCTGAAAAACGGAGCCAGTCGTTTGACCTGGCATTCAAAGTAAGATTCGGAAAGCAGTCGCGAGAGAACGACGCGATGCTCCAGTGCATAACCGAGCCCCGATGGCGCCTCGGTGCGATCGGTCATGATCCACCAGCGACCGTCCCATGACCTTGCGATGTCGGCAGCGTAAAGGTGTACCCAGGCATCGCCAGTCGGTAGAACGCCAATGTTGTGGTGGTGATAGCCCGGGTCGGCAAAAATGAGATCGGGCGGAATGATGCCTTTTGTCAGCAGAGTTCGCGGGCCGTAAAGATCTTTCGTGACGAGATTGAGCAGGGCGGCTCGCTGCTGAATGGCACGTTGGATTTGCGACCATTCGGACTGTTCGATTGCGAGCGGTATCGCGTCCAGTTGCCAGGTGCGCGGACGTGACTTTTTGCCGCTATAGCCACTGTAGGCGATGCCATTTTCACGCAGGGCCTGTTCGGCTTGAGCCCACCGGCGGCTGAACTCGTCTCGCCCGATTCGTTCGAGGCTGGTGATGAGCTTTTCGTACGGAGGTGCGAGCCTGCCATCCGTGGTCCGCAACTCGTCATAAGTCGCGGGGATCGCAGTATAGCCGCCGAAAAAGTCGTTGAATCGGTCAATCGAGGTGCCCAACTCGTTTCCTTCTCTGTCAGTCTGCTCGCTGGCGTTGTTCTTGCTTCTTCGCGGCGCCGGTGGTGGAATGATCGCTGGTCTGAATCGTCGACCAGCGTTTGTTCCAGGTGAAGAAGTCGTCCTGGATGGTAATCCCAATCTGGTTCAGCTCGGTCTGGATTCGATCGATGTACTCGTGAATGCCGCTGTTGAGTATGGATCTCGCGTCGGTATTTCGCATCGACTCGGAAAGCTTGGCCATGTCGAGGACCGCTTTCCAAAGCTCATTGACATTCGCCATCGGGTCGTCGGCAATCCGTTTCGCGACGTCGTGACTGTCGTTCACGATGTGGAACAGGGCGTCTTCGGCTTCGGCGATGCAACGTAAAGTAGATCGCGAAAAGAGCGGGTCAAGCAGCAAGAATTCCGCGACGGTAACTGGTTCCAGGTTTCCGTACTTGCGTCGATACAGCATCAGTCCGTTGGCGGAGCGAAGAAGTGCCGACCAGCGAACGGCATCCAGTGTCGAGCCGACCGGGACGTTTTCTGGTAACAGAATGAAGTACTGTATGTCCACGATTCGCGAAGTATAGTCGGCTCGTTCGAGCATGCGACCCAGGCGGCCGAAGTACCATGCCTGATCTTTCAGGGACGTTGCGTCTTCGGCGCCCGAGATAAGGTGGCTGGCCAGGCGAACGCGCTCGCAGAAATCCTGTGTGTCGATACTCTCGATATCTTGAGTCGAAGTCTCCAGGACCAGGTGATAAAACCGGTTGAGCTGTTCCCAGACGATAATCGGAATGGCTTGCCGGATCTGACGCGCGTTCTCACGAGCTGCTTTTACGCAGGAGATGATGGAGTTGCGATTCTCTTCATCAAACAGGAGGAAGTTCAGCGCATTGTTTGGCGTTGGCGCACTATATCGCGACTCGAAAGCGCCATGGTCTCCCGTCGTGCGAACCAGTGGCATCCATTGTTTGCCGAGCAGGTCCTGCTCACCAAGAGTCAGGTTGATATTTACGTCGATCAGTCGAGCCACATTTTCGGCGCGTTCGATATAGCGATTCATCCAGTAAATGGATTCGGCCACGCGACTTAGCATGGTGGCGCCTCCGGGAAAGTCGCTTGTTGAACGCCGGCTTGCGGAACGCAATCATGATCCGCCAGTACCCATGTGTCCTTGCTGCCTCCGCCCTGGGAAGAGTTGACGATCATCGAGCCTTCGACCAGTGCGACTCGCGTCAGCCCACCCTTCATGACATACGTGTCCTTGCCGCGAAGAATAAACGGGCGAAGATCAACGTGGCGAGGTTGCAGTGAACCGTTCACAAGCGTGGGTGCTGTCGAAAGGTTTAGCATCGGCTGTGCGATCCACTCGCGAGGATTCTGGTGAATCGACGCGGCACATTCGTCTCGCTGCTGCTGCGTGGACATCGGCCCCATCAAAATCCCGTAGCCGCCTGACTCGTTCGTCGGTTTGACGACGAGGTTGCTCAGGTTTGAGAGGACGTGATCTTTTTCTTTGTCGACTGCGCAAGAAAACGTTGGCACATTCTTGATGATGGCTTCTTCGCCAAGGTAGAAGCGAATGATATCCGGAACGTATGGGTAGATGGCTTTGTCGTCTGCAATGCCAACGCCTGGAGCGTTTGCGATATTCACGTTGCCGGCGCGATAGACATCCATCAGGTGATCGACGCCGAGCGCCGAGTCAGATCGAAAGCACTTTGGGTCGAGGAAGTCATCGTCGATGCGGCGGTAGATCACGTCGACTCGACGCAATCCGGATGTTGTCTTCATGCAGACGTAGCCACCGTCAACGACAAGGTCGGAGCCTTCGACGAGTTCGATTCCCATCTGCTGCGCGAGGTAGGTGTGCTCAAAATAGGCTGCGTTGAAAACGCCGGGCGTGAGAAGCACAACCGTTGGGTTTTCGACGGCGGCTGGTGCACATTCTGTCAGAGTGCGAAGGAGGTTGTCCGGGTATTCTTCGACCGGTGCGATCGATATGCCGCGAAAGATCGTTGTGAATACGCGTTTCATCAGGTCGCGATTGGTTAGTACGTACGAGACTCCCGATGGGCAGCGGAGGTTGTCTTCGAGAACGTACAAATCTCCGTTTGCATCCCGGACAACGTCCGATCCGGTAATGTGGCACCACGTGGAATGAGGCGGCTGTAGACCGCGGCACTGCTCGCGATACGACTTGGACGAGAAGATCAGGTGTTCGGGTACGACTCCCTCGGCCAGAATCCTCGCGTCGTTGTAGACGTCCTGCACGAAGCAATTCAGTGCATCAATTCGCTGTTTGAGACCCGATTCGATTATCGACCATTCGGTGGCTCCGATGATTCGCGGCACGACGTCGAACGGCCAGACACGTTCGGTGCCGTCGGCGTGGCCATACACGTTGAAGGTGATGCCGGAGTTGCGAAGGAAGAGATCGGCGGCTTGTTGGTATTGGGTTAACTCGCCGACGTCGAGCGCCCGCAAGTGTTCGACGAGCGGCGAACACGAATTTCTGGCTTCGCCAGCTGATTGAAACAGCTCGTCATAGCAATCGGCAATTGAATAGTCTGTCAGCTTCACTTGAAAAGTCGCATTCTGCGAGTCAATGATGAACATCAGAGCGAGAACGTCGCCATCGCTTTTGCGCGAAATGGAGAGATCATGCCCAACCAGTTGGTTTCATTTTCACGGCAGCCGTTATTGATCAGTCGCAGCGGGAAGTGCTAGCGATGGCGGCGGGCGTGCAGTGGATCAACCATTCAGTATCGGCGTTCTCGGGGTGCGTTGATTGGTCAAAGCTCGAGAATCTGGATGTCCTTGTACGCGATAATGGCTTGCATACCGCCATGTATCTGGATTGCAATGATTCCATCGCGGTCAATCGAGTCGTCTGTTTCGACGTAGTCGACGGTCTGGACGCCATTCAGCCAAAGCTGAATATGGTTGCCTACCGCCCGAATGCGGTAGGTGTGCCATCCGTCGTCGGCGACTTTGGAGAGGGCCAGTCGCGATGTTTCTTCGTCGGTATCGCCGATGACTTTCTTCCGGCGACTTTCGTCATACAGCTTGCCATACCAACCCGGTCCGATGTCGGCCTGGTACCCGATGACTTCGTGATGATCCGGAATGCGACTGGTTCGAAACTGCACGCCGGCGTTGACTTTTTTGTCGCCGCTGATTTTGAATTTTAGCCGAAGTTCAAAATCGCCAAACTTCTTTTTGGTCGAAAGGAATTCGTTGCGAGGCGTCGACTTGTCGCGAGAACCCGCAACGAGGCAGCCATTTTCAATTCGCCATGTGTGTTCTATATCGCCTTCCCAGCCGGCGAGAGATTTCCCGTCGAACAGTGGCTTAAAGGAATCTGTAGTGGAGCTTGCCGGCTGGGCAGAGGCGATGCATGCCGCAATGTTCAGAACAAACGTCGCGGCGCAGGCGATTCGAACGGGTTTCATGATGATGACTTTCGGCGAAGAGGAGGCAGCCAGATTATAGCGGCTTCCGCGCGGATCACAGTGAGAAGTTTGCGGGCTAAAATTGTTGACATCGCGGCTGAAGTTGATGAGACGGGTTTGAACCCGCTATAACATGGTGGCAGCCGGAATTGACGGAATTCTCCGTCGTTCATAACCCTGCCGTTCCCCCCCACCAATCACGAGGGCGATAGCCTTCATTCCTTCAGGCCAGTCGGCAAACGATATATGAGTGATTCTTCTTCAAGTCGTCGTGACTTGCTAAAAAAAGCCGCGGCGATTACCGGTCTGGCGGCAGCTTCCGCCGGTTC
>CALHZT010000387.1 GCA_938040995.1 uncultured Pirellulaceae bacterium
GTACTCCAACGTGCGCCGGTGAGTGATCGATAGTAGAACGGCTGTCCCCAGCCGTCGCGCAAAACAGAACGGCTGTCCCCAGCCGTCATGCGGGGAATCGCCTCGCGAAACTCAAGAAGCTTCCATTGCCGGAACTGCGCGGCGTCAGCCATTTGAATTACCGTCGCGTTTTCGCCGCTTGTTGTCTGGCTTTCGCCGCTTGTTGCCGGCCTACATCCTGTGCTCGTTGTCTTGTCCACTACTGAGCGTCGCCATGGTACGATGATGGTGAGGACTCACTATGGACACATTACTCATCGCCGCCGGCGCATCTGTCGCTTTCATTGTGGCTTACTGGACTTATGGCCGGTGGCTTTCCAGTCGCGTATTCCGGTTGGATGCCGACGCGGTCGTTCCCAGCCATGAATTGCGTGACAACGTTGATTTCGTTCCGACCAAAAAGGAAGTCATCTTTGGTCATCATTTCACGAGTATTGCGGGCACGGGACCGATCGTTGGCCCGGCCATCGCCGTATTCTGGGGTTGGCTCCCTGCCCTGCTCTGGGTTCTGTTCGGAGCAATCTTTATCGGAGCCGTCCACGATTTCGGCGCGCTCGTTGTCAGCTTGCGAAACCGGGGGCAAACCGTCGGCGAGATTGCCGGGCGACTAATTTCGCCTCGAGCCAAACTGCTGATGCTTACGATTCTCTTTCTGTCGCTCACGATCGTGCTCGCGATTTTTGGACTGGTGATCGCCGCGATTTTCAAGATGTATCCCGAATCGGTCCTGTCCGTCTGGATCGAAATTCCCATCGCCGCCTTCATTGGATTTTGGGTTTATCGCCGGGGTGGCGGGCTGACGATTCCATCGATCATCGCGCTCGCCCTGCTCTACCTTGCTATCTATATCGGCGCGTATCATCTGCCGCTGGAACTGCCGGTGAGCATTGGCGAAACCTTCGCACGCCTCACCGGACTGGACGCAAAATGGTTCAATCCGGTCGTGCTTTGGACCAGCATACTGATGGTCTACTGCTTCATTGCGTCGGTGCTTCCGGTGTGGACGTTGCTTCAGCCCCGCGACTATATCAATTCACACCAACTGGTCCTCGCGCTCCTGCTGCTGGTTGGCGGTTTGGTGATCGCAAGTCTGACTGGACAAGCCAGTTTGATGGCCAGTACGCCGGCCATAGTCGAACAGGAAGTGTTGCGGACGGCTGGTGCGCCGCCGCTACTTCCGTTTCTGTTTATCACGATCGCTTGCGGCGCGATCAGTGGTTTTCATTGCCTTGTTTCGAGCGGCACGAGCAGCAAGCAAGTCGAAACCGAAGTCGACGCGACTTATGTGGGATACGGGGCGATGCTGCTGGAAGGCATGTTGGCTGTGATTGTGATTCTGGCTTGTTGTGCCGGAGTCGGGATGGGAAAGTTCGACCGCGTTGTACTACCAGCGGGCGAAGGTGGTGGTTACGAATATGTGGCCGCCATCGCCAAAGATGGCACTCCAGTCGCGGGTAATGTCGCCTGGAATCAGCGTTACGATGCGACGAAGGGATGGAACGGGTTTGGACTGCCACAAAAGGTTGGTGCTTTTGTCGAGGGCGGCGCGAATTTCCTCGCAACGTTGCCTGGCATGCCGCTCAAAATGGCGATTGGTATTATGGCGGTCCTTGTCGCCAGCTTTGCAGCGACAACGCTCGACACCGCGACAAGGTTGCAGCGATACGTGACGCAGGAGCTGGGTGCGACTCTTGGGATTCGGCCGCTTACCAATAAGTACGTGGCGACATTCTTTGCGCTGGCTTGCGGGTTTGCGGTCGCGATGACTCCGGGAGCCAAGGGGCCCGGAACAGGTGGCCTGATCCTATGGCCACTTTTTGGAGCTACGAACCAGTTGCTTGCCGGCCTCGCGTTTCTCGTGATCGTGTTTTATCTGTGGCGCCGCAGTAAGCCTGTCTGGTTTGCCATTCCGCCGTTGCTGCTGATGATTGTGCTTCCCGCGTGGGCGATGCTTTGGAACTTGTTCAATGGAGACAGCGGTTGGTTCTTTAATGAAGAGAAGCGTTTGTTGACTGTTTTTGGTTTTGCGATTTTGGGACTGCAGGCGCTGACGGTTTACGAAGCGGTTTCGCTCTGGTCCAGAGCAAAGGGTGTGCTCGAAACACAATTACCGCCGATCAATCCGTCCGGGAAAATGGCGGCCGAAGGTGGACGTTCGTGTTGAGTGATTTACGGCTCGACGGTAGGCCCGTACAAGCGGCGAAAACGGTCACCACGTGGATGATTGTCAGGCCGCGCTGTGCGGGCAAGAATCGTTTTGCGGAATGAGCTTCTGGTTGCCGGCACTGCGTGGCGTTGGCATTTTCCTGATTGAGAACCATTTCGCCACTGGTACCGGCCTACAGCAACTCCGAATTGCTATAGGATGGGCGGCTTCGGGAGGGCGAGGCTCCGTCCGAGCCGCAGAGTTTGGCAACGCTTGGCGCAAATCAACAGCTCCAAATCTGCGTAGGTCATCTGCGTAGGTCATGCTGTGCATGACGCCTCTTGCATGTTGTCATGCACAGCATGACCTACCTGGGATGCTCAGCCAGTCAGTAGTCGGCTCAGGTCCATTCCCGTTTCGCACTCACGTGGTGCTTCGTCACGCTCGAACAAGACGGCGCCGGTGGTTCCTTCAAGCACCATCTGGTCACCTTCTACGCGTAGCCACGCTCCCTCGCGTAAGCCAATGACTGGCAAGTCGTTCTCTTCGTGAAATTCTTCGATACGTTTGGCTCGCGTTTCGCCCATGTGCTGCGAATCAGGGTCGGCGTCGAGATAGTGTGGGTTGATTTGAAATGGTACCAGGCCTAACGCATCAAAAGTCGGTGGTTGCACGATGGGCATGTCATTGGTTGTTCGAATCGTGGCACATGCCAGGTTGGAACCGGCGCTCGTGCCCATGTATCGCGTCTCGCCAGCCAGCGTTCGCTCGCGAATGACCGTGGCGAGCCCCGATTCGTGGACGATCTTGCTCAGCCGAAATGTATTGCCGCCCCCGACAAAAAATCCGTTTACCGACTTGGCAAACTCCACGGGATCGTCCGCAAGGTGAACCGATTTCAGCGTCAAATCCCATGCGGCGAATGCTGCCGTCGCGGTCGCTGCGTATTTATCGAGGTCTTTGAGTGCGTACGGAACGAACGCGATCGTTTCGCAACCGGCAAACAGTTCGCGAGCTGCTTTGGCGCAATGTTCAAGGTAGGCGTGGCCGTGTTGTGTGGAGTTACTGACGAGTAGCAGGTTTCTCATGATTGTCCATTCGTCGGAAAATAAGATCACGGACTCGGTGAGGGTGGCTTCGGGAGGGCGAGGCTCCGTCCGAGCCGCCGAACTTGGGAATGCTCACCCAACACCAATGGCTCCGAACCCGTTTTCGTCGTCGGTGGTTCAGGTGCCGCTTTCGTTTTACCAAGCCTGTGTGGGTTTGCCAAAGCTGGATATGGTGATTTAACGTTCCGCTGTGATTGCGAGGCAGACGAATTGGCAAGGGGATTTGTCGGATAGCACGATGTCGATTTTTGAGATGGACTTGTCGGGGTGTGGATTGGTCCACGTTGTGCTGGAGACGTTGATGGGTTCGTGATTTCTCGTTTGGCCGCACCACGCGATGCGCGCATGTTTCAAGAGGTTGATGTGGTGATTCGCCCGGCAACTGTTGATTTGAGCCTGGTAAGTGATGTCAAAGTCGGATTGGGTGCCGTCGTTGTAGTGCACTTCATAGCGAATCAGCCAATTCTCATATTTCAATCGTATGCCATTGAGGTTGTGAAAAAAGTGAAGCTTTGTTGCGGTATCGTTCACGACGATGGATCGTACCGCGGTGTTTTCGGAATCATGTTTGGAATCGGAATCATGTTTGGAATCGGAATCCGACTCCACTGCCGAATCCAGGAGAATTAGTCCATCACCAACCTGGAAAGGTACGCCTTCCAAAGTAACCGGCCCGCGCGGCATGGTCTCAAAGCAATATCCGTCTTCGTCGTCCGACAGGTCGCGAGACAACGGATGATTCGCGTGCGAGCTGAGATCTATGGCAAATGTGTCACCAATTTCGTCGCGTGGGTAAAGTTGATAATTGATCTTCGTGATTTCGGCGGGTTCCGTTGGTGGCCAGCCCATTGATTTGCCGTTGGCATTCCAATCGATCCCCAGCTCGTCCAACTCCGATCGAATGCGATCCAGTCGCCAGAACGAAACGCCCTGGACGCCGCATGGCTCGGCCAGTATTCGACCGCTGGGGTCAAATGCCAATGCGAGGGTATGCGGTTTCGCCCGTCGCGGCGTTTCGATCAAACTCGCCAAATGTCGCTGAGTTTCAACATCGTAAAGTTCAATGGCACGCTCGGATGAAGTCATTGCAATCAGTGATCCATCAGGTGTGAACGCTGGAACGCAGTCCGATGTCGGCAGCTTCCCTATCGGCTCCAGACTGTCGGCGTGATAGAGCGTGACTTGATCGTAGGTTGCAATCGCGAGGTAACGACCGCAAGGACTGTAAGTTGGAAACGCATAAACTCCGGATGATGCAATTGTCGTCCGTAATTTTGCCGAGGTTGCATCCCAGATTTGCGTACCGCTCTGCTTCCAGTTGCCGATCGCAACGAACTTTCCGTCAGGGGTGACCGAAACGATGCTGCTCATTCCCCCATGTTGGCCGAGTCGCCGAAATTCGGTTCGATCATCCCAGTCGATCACGAAGTTGTCCTCGTGGCCAAGCGACGCGACCAGCGACTTGCCATTGCGACTGATCGCCAGGTGACCAGGCCAGCGACCGCCGGGTTCGGGCAAACGTTCGAACGGACCAAGTATCCAGTCACCATCGCCACCAGCCTTCATTGGCCACCGAAGTAATCGCGAATCGCCCCAGGTAACCAGGCTGCCATCGATGGGATGAAAAGCGGCTGTGCTGACTGGGCCAATTGGCAGGTGGCAGACTTCAGATCTGGTTTTCGTATTGACGATGCGCACTCCGTCCTCGGCAGCGGAGGCGGCTAGCGGGAGTTGGGTGTGGAAGTTGACGTTGAGCACGTCGTTCGTGGTCTCGTTGGTCAGCACCGCCTGGTGCCACGGCCCTATTTCGTGACCGCTCTCGTGCCAAAATAGCGGGCTAGGCTGCAGTTCGCAGATTCGAATGCCCGGTTTGTCGAGAAGGGCGAGCCGATTGTTTGTGGTTGATGTTTCGCGGAGTTGAGCCAACAACCTCAGGACCAGTTCACCGCTGCGAACATCCCACACCCTGGTTGTGTAGCTGTAATCACAACCAATCAGGTACTTGCCGGAGGCGTCAAACTGTACGTCGTTCATCGTTTCGGTTTTGCAGTTGAATTCCGTAACCTGATGTCCGCTGTCAATATCGAACACCATAATATTTCCGCGACGTTGGCCTGCGACGCACAGTTGTTCGCCATCGGGGCTAAAACTCGCTGCTCCCACTGCATCACCCAGGTCCATCGAGCGGATGATCTCACCTGTATCCGAGTCAAGCACGAGCAGTTCGCCATCGCTGTTCGTCGCACAAAGTCGCGAACCGTCATAACTGCAACTAAGGTGTCCGGCGTAACTCTTCAATGGCAGTGGCGAACTGCGAATCGTCTTTCCCGACTCCAGATCGAAGATATGCAGGCGCTTTCGGTCGTTAATAAACAACCGTCGACTGTCGGGGCTAAAACAGAAATTCTTATTGAGTCGATCGATACCAGTTTTGACGATGGGCCCTGTTCCATCCGATCGACAGAAAACGAATTGGCTCAGTCTGCCGGAGCCAAACACATCTGCCACCAGGAATTTGCCATCCGGTGAAGGTTGAGCCTGATAACGCGCGTTGAGTTTTAGCCTTTGGAGTACAACGCCAGTCTGGATGTCGCGCAGTAGTACATCGTTGTTCTCCTGAACCGACGAGATAATGCCGATTGCATCATCGAACGAGTCAATTTGTCCCGAGCGACCAATCGACTTGTCCGAAAGCGTCTTGAGCGCGTAAACGTCGACCGGCAGCGCGAGGTCGGCAATGTACTCACTCCGTAAGTCGATCAGCTGCTCCGTCGCGTCGATCTCTGGTAACAGTTTGATAGCGTTCTGTGTCGCTGCCAGACTTGCCGCCTGATGACCGCCTCGCTTGCTCTCGCGATGCCCACGGGCTTCGTTCAAGTGCGCCTGCCACAGCGCTTTTTTTGTCTGTAACTGCTCGGATCGAATCATACGGTTGCTACTGAAAAGACCAGCGATCAAAACAATCGTGCTGAGAGCGATCACCCCCAACAAGCTGGCCATCGCCGGTTTTCGACGCACCCATTTCGCGGCCTGTTCCAACGCGCCGGCTCGACGAGCCCGGATCGGTTTGCCTTCCAGATAGCGACTGAGATCTTCCGTCAACAAACCGGCCGACTGGTAACGATGTTGCGGTGATTTTTCCAGGCACTTGAAGCAGATCGTTTCGAGGTCGAGGTCCACCTGCGAGTTGTTTTTGCGAATCGATGACGGCGCGTCACCGATGACTTTACGGGTAATGTCCAATTGGGAGTGCCCCGTAAAGGGCGGCGTGCCCGTCAGCATGTTGTAGAGAATGGCTCCAATGCCGTAGATGTCGGTCGCGATGGTCGATCGGGTTCCGCTGCCCGTCGCTTGTTCCGGCGACATGAAACTGGGAGTTCCAATCACGGCGCCAGTCATCGTCAGTCCATCATCATGATCAAGTCGTTTCGCCAATCCAAAGTCGGAAACCATCGGCGTGACATGCCCACGCAAGTCGCTTCCCGAACTCTCCTTGCTGCCGGATTCTCTGTCGGAATGCCCGCTGCTGGATGACAATTCACCCCGGTTGTCGATCAATATGTTGGCTGGTTTCAAGTCGCGATGCAGCACCCCGCGCTGATGCGCGTAGTGGATCGCCTCGGCGAGGGAACGGGCAACTTGTGCTGCGAGTCGAGCATCCAGAGGTCCGTTTTGAAGCATCTCTTTCAAGCTGCCACCGCCGACCAGTTTCATCGTGAAGTAAGGTCGGTCATCGTGGTTACCAACCTCGTAGATGGGCACGATGTTCGGGTGCTCGAGCGTTGCTGCCGCTTTGGCTTCGGCCTGAAATCTTCGAAGCGAGTTGCTCGAATCGCGACCAAAACCAGCAATCATTTTTAGTGCGACGACCCGATTCAGCTTTCTCTGATGAGCCTCATAAATAACGCCCATCCCGCCGCGACCGATTTCCCGAATCAGTTGGTAGTCGCCAAATTCAACCGGTTCGTCCATCACCAGCTGTTTCGGTTCGAGCAAGTCGCGGAACCCAAGAATCGGACTCACCAGCGCTCGCATCTTTTCCCGCTCTGTGAAAAACTCGCGCAGCTCATGGGCAAACTCCGGATAACGCTGGATAAATTCGTCAGGGTTCGGTGGATTGCCGTCTTCGCAGGCTTGCAAATATTCAAGCGTCGCAGCGTCCAGTCGCGAGTCGCCGGAACTCTCCGAAGTCCGCGGAAGTTTGCCAGAGCTGGACATGACCTATTCCTGCATGACTTGTTTCAGGTGCTTCAGCCCACGCATCAGGCGTCGCCCGACAGTGGTTTCGTCGCAGCCGATTTGGCCGGCAATTTCACGCAGCTTCATGCCCTGGAGATGGTGCATCACGATGACGTCGCGAAGATCTGCAGGCAACTGGTCAAGCGCCGCGGGAAGTTGAAGCAGCTCTTCCTGCCGGGCTGCATGCTGGCTGGGTGAGGTCTGGCTGGCGGCCAGAAAATCATTGATCCGCACGATCGAGTCATCGACGATTTGTTCTAACGCCACGTCCCGCCGTGCATCGCGACGCGCGCCCTGCCACTGCCTGGCAAAGTCGATGATCTTGTTCTTCAAAATCCGTTTGACCCATGCCATCCTCGTGGCCTCGTCGTCGCCACGAAAATCATCCTGTTTCTCGTAGGCTTGCATCAACGTTTGTTGAACGACGTCCGAGGCGTCGACTTTTCTTCGCAGAACGGATCCAAGACTCGCCTGAGCGATAAGATGAAGGTAGGAGCGATACCGATCCCAATCTCCCTGCGAACGACCGTTGTCGCGCGAGTTCTCGTTACTGCCGTTGGATAATGGTGGCTCCGTCATGGAGATTCCAGTGGTTGTTCGCCCGGGATCGCAACTTCGCTCATTCTACCAGAACCGTATCGCCGAATCTCGGCGATACTTCGTCCACCGGCTGGCACTCCTGCCGACTTTTTCAGGTCATCGAACAGTCGTCGCCAATACCCGCGACCCGTGTTGTTGCTCGCGATATTGGTCGTTTCGCTGTGTTCTCGGTGTTTTTCTGAATTCTCAGCTTTTCGTGCAGGTTGCAATCTTAATGTTCGTCTTGTGCTTATGGGGCCCGAAATAACGGGTTATCTAATGGCGGCTGGCACCGTGCCGCTCAGGCATTTTACAAGGAGAGCAAGATGAAGAAGCGAACGAAGAACGAATCAGACCATCAAAGTCGCCATCTCCTGAGCGGCGCCCAGGCTGAATTGCTCGAAGACAGGAAAATGCTTGCCGGGAATGTGTCGGTCGAGATCAATGCGGCGGGTGACCTGATCGTGACGGGAGACAACGAGAGTAACGTGGTCGCACTCTCCATCGACGCCAGTGGACAAGTCGAAGTGCTGAACAACGACGACCCCGAACCCGATGGGCCAACGATTATCACGACAAGTGGCCTGGAAAGCTCCCGGGTCAGTGGTGACATCATCATCAATATGAAAGGCGGCGATGACGGAGTCGCAATCGTCCCGGAAGGAGCGATGACTCCTGGTGAAACCGTTGACGTGCCAGTTCGAAATGTGCGAGCCACGATGGGGTCTGGCAACGATTACATGTTTATGGGCTTCTACCTGCCCGTGCTGGGCGGAATCGGTCTCGGAGTTGAAGGTAGCGTCAGGATGACTGGCGGCTCGGGCAACGACCAAATGATGATGAAGTACTCCAATGCGGGCGGAAATGTCACGATTACCGGCAGTGGTGGTGATGACATTGCAGGTATGTTTGGATCAGAGACCAGAGGCGACTATTCTGTCAGCGGCGGCACCGGTAACGATCGTATTGGCTTGTTCAATTCCATCGTCGATGGTGATGCCAATGTGAATGCTGGTAGCGGAGACAACTACTTGCTTGCCGACAGTTCCTACGCGTTGCAGCTCACGATGCGGTCTGGTGGAGGGGACGACGAAGTGATCGTGAATCAGTTCACGTCAAAATACGACGATGTCAGAGATGTCTACGGGAATGCGCAGATTTCGACAGGTGGCGGTGAGGACCAGATCACGATCACTGATTCGGGGCAGATTGGAAGGTTGTCGGTGAATTCCGGTGGCGGCAACGACGATATCGATGTCGAGGCTAGTTTGGCCGAGTCCTTCCGATTGAATGCTGGTGGAGGGAATGATGATGTGTTGCTGAGGGACAGCGAACTTGGCTCGTCTCAGATTGCCATGGGAGCCGGTAACGATGAACTCAACCTCTGGTTCAACGAGATGGATGGTAGAGCGACTGGAAATGGCGGCAGCGATTCGTTCGGTCAGTTTGGCACGGTCGGGTTTGTTGACATTGTCAGTTTCGAGTCCATAGCCGACTAAGGATCGTTCGAGAAATTACTGCCTTATCTTCCTCCGTCTTTCCCGCGCAGGCGGGAATCCATTGAATCGGATTGGCTTTTTGATGCAGGGAAAGACATTGAGCGTTAATACGCTTCGAGTCGGTCCCCGCGTTCGTGGGGAAGACGGCCATAGGCCGTCAGTTGAGTCGTCATGAACGGAGATTCCTCCGTCTTTCCCGCGCAGGCGGGAATCCATTGAATTGGATTGGCTTTTTGATGCATGGAAAGATATTGAGCGTTAATACGCTTCGAGTGGGTCCCCGCGTTCGCGGGGAAGACGGCCATAGGCCGTCAGTTGAGTCGTCATGAACGGAGA
>CALHZT010000388.1 GCA_938040995.1 uncultured Pirellulaceae bacterium
AGGACTACCGGGGTATCTAATCCCGTTCGCTCCCCTGGCTTTCGTGCCTCAGCGTCAGAAAAGTCCCAGTAAGCCGCTTTCGCCACCGGTGTTCCTGATGATATCAACGCATTTCACCGCTCCACCATCAGTTCCGCTCTCCTCTGATCCCCTCAAGACTTGTGGTTTCAAACGCAGTTCCACGGTTGAGCCGTGGGATTTCACATCTGACCTTCATTGCCGCCTACGCACCCTTTAAGCCCAGTGATTCCGAATAACGTTTGTCCGGTTCGTCTTACCGCGGCTGCTGGCACGAACTTAGCCCGGACTTCCTCTGAAGATAGGTCAAACATAGCAGATTACTACTATGCATTTCCTCCCAACTGACAGCGGTTTACAACCCGGGGGCCTTCATCCCGCACGCGGCGTCGCTCCGTCAGACTTTCGTCCATTGCGGAAGATTCTCGACTGCAGCCACCCGTAGGTGTCTGGGCAGTGTCTCAGTCCCAGTGAGACGGGTCATGCTCTCACACCCGCTACCCATCAAAGCCTTGGTAGGCCATTACCCCACCAACAAGCTAATAGGACGCAGCCTCATCCCTGGACGGAATCACACCTTTGGTCCGGAGACATTATCCGGTATTACCTGCAGTTTCCCACAGCTATCCCGGGTCCAGGGGTAGATTGCTACGCGTTACTCTCCCTTGCGCCACTGTCCACTTAAGAAATCGACCGAAGTTTCAATCTTAAGCTTCTCGTGCGACTTGCATGCCTAATCCACGCCGCCAACGTTCATTCTGAGCCAGGATCAAACCCTTCAATTTATTGCTTACTGCATTTGAGTCATCCGAAGATTGTCAAACACAGATTACTAGCCAAATTTAATGGTTTGAGTGTTACACCCATGCAGATGGTCATCAACATGAATGCAACGTCTCTAAAATAAAGCACAGTCTCATGCTGGCTAAAAAAATAGTTCACTTTAATGAGTCCAGTACAAGTCCCGAAGGACAAGCCTTAAACCCAACAAAGAAATATTTGAAAGAGGTTCATCTACCAAGTTGTCAAAGAACAAACACCGGGGCCGAATGACAAAGCCAATCAGCTCCGGTGCGAGTCGAAATAATACTCGATACAGCGATGGTGTCAACGGCCCTTGGGCGATTTAGTCATGTTACTGGAAGTTTTTTTTGATGCGTTCAAATCAGCCAGCAAACCTTGCCGAAGGCCCCCAGTTTTCACCCCTTAGGTGAAAGATGGGCTAATCAAGTCGACTGTTCCGATGGCTACCTGTGCGGCAGCTTCAAGTTTCCCCGTACCATTTGGTAATCGTGGACACTCCCAGCCGCCAACGGACACTTTTTCACAAGCAAGGGTTCGCTTCGATCTGGCTTCTGAGACTATCCTCTGAATACCAGCTAACCGTTGCTACAAAGGCATTTTCAGTGTTTCACAGTCCGCCGCCGTTCGCCGCACCTAGTGAATTTCAGGTTATCAACGCCTATGCCTTCCGATCGTGACCTCGATTCGCTCGACAAGATCTGGGACCAACTGGTCCAGTCGAACGATACAGATCAAGGCTCTATCGACGACACCGATGTCGGCGACTTGCTCTTCGAACTCAACGAAGCCCGCATGCTGTTGAACGAAGATTCGGCTGCCAACAATGTCGACGCCCTAACAAGAATCTCGCCTGGCAACACTCAGGAACTGGAAATCGGAACCGAGATTGACGGGTACGTGATTACCAACCGGATTGGACGCGGGGGCATGGGAGCCGTCTATTCGGCTTGCCAGGAAAAGCTGGCGAGAAACGTCGCGATCAAGCTCATTCGACTAGGCCCGCTCGCTGATATTGGCGAAGTCACGAGAACCGAGTTCGAGTCCCTAACGACGGCTCGTTTGAATCACCCGGGCATCGTGAGAGTCTACGATTCCGGGCACTGGAACGGCTGCCACTACTACACGATGGAGCTGGTAAACGGCCCGACATTGTCCCAGCGACTTCGCCAGGGTCCGCTCGAATCGCGCACGGCGGTCGAGTACGTGAAGCAGATTTGCGAAGCCGTCGAGTACGCCCATGGCGAAGGCGTGCTGCATCGTGATCTCAAGCCATCCAATGTGCTCGTTGCAGCGGACGGGAAGATCCGGATTACCGATTTTGGTCTGGCGAAGCTGCTTGCGGAAGACGACCAGTCCATCGACTTTACGAAGTCCGGTGCGATGATGGGCACGCCCAGCTACATGAGCCCCGAACAGGCGACGGGCGAGAGCAAGCGAGTCACCAGTGCGAGCGATGTTTATTCGATCGGTGCGGTGCTTTACGAGCTGCTGACGGGGCGTGCACCGTTCCGCGCCGCGTCGCCGATGCAGACGATGCGGCAAGTCATCGATCAGGAACCGGCTTCGCCCCGCTCGCTGAATGCCGAACTCCCGGCGGATCTGGAAACGGTTTGCCTGAAGTGTCTGCAAAAGTCGCCGGAGGATCGTTATGCGACTCCGAAGCTGCTCGGCGATGACCTACGTCGCATTCTCGAACATCGCCCCATCTCCGCGAGACCAGTCAGCTGGCTGGAAAAGTCGCTACGTTGGCGGCGTCGAAACCCGGCGTTGGCGATGACGGTGCTAATGCTCGCCGGGTCGCTCCTCATCGGCTCGGTAACCAGCCTGGCGATGTGGCGGCGGAGTGCGCTCAATGCCCGTGCGGCTCAGGTTCAGGCCAGCAATGCCGAAGCCGTCGCAAGGTTCTTCACCGACGACATTTTCCAGAACGCGAATCCCAACAATTCTGCAGATCGCGACATTCGGCTGAGCGAAGTCGTCGATTCTGCAGCTGCCGAAATCGAGGGCAAGTTCAGGGAACAGCCGCATATCGAGCACTCAATTCGCTCGACGCTTGGCATGATTTACAACAATCTTGGCCGTCACGATGAGTCGCGAGAACATTACCAGTCCGCAGCCGATCTGGCTCGCCGAATTTTCGGTGAGGACTCGGAAGAGTCGATTCGCGCCATGTATTCGCTGAATACGGTGAATTACCTCGAAGGCAATCATGAAGCGGCGCTGGAGGAGTACCAGCGGCTTTCCAGTCTGGCTGAGTCGAAGCTCGGCCCGTCTCACCCGATGACTCTGGATTTGCAGGGGCAACTCGCACACCTTCTCTATTGGGCCGGCGACTATGAAGCAGCCAAGCCAATCTACGAATCCGTCCTCGCAAAACAGCTGACTCTCGCGGCGGAAAATGAAAACGCAAAGCAGCCCGATGAAGCAATAGCCTTACAGTATTCCAGTTTCATCACTCGCAACAATCTCGCATTGTTGTATTCGTCCAGCGGAGATTTCGACAATGCCGAAGAAAGATTTATGGAGAACTTGCCACTTCAACGCGAACATCTTGGCGACGAGCACCCGGATACGCTGACGACGTTGAACAATCTCGGTTTTCTGTACTGTGCTCAGAGCAAGTTCGAGAAAGCAAGAGAGTGCTACGAAGAAGCGCTCGAGTCACGAACCGGGGCGTTAGGACGGGAGCATCCCCACACCTGCTTTTCGATCCATAACATGGGGATTCTGCTCAAGCAGACAGGTCAGTTGCAGCAGGCGCTCGAGCATTTCTCGGAAGCGTACGCCGCTCGAAAAAAAGCTCTGGGAATTGAGGTAATTCACACCCAACATTCCTTGCTGGCGATGTGCGACACGCTCTTGCAGCTGGAAAATTTCAGCGAGGCGGAGGAGCAATGCCGCGAGGCAGTTCGAATCACCAGCGAGTTTGCTCCCAATCAATGGCGTCACCACCTCGCCAAGTCACATTTGGGAGAAGCCCTGACCGGGCTGGAGCGTTACGAGGAGGCTCAGTCGCTATTAATCGAGAGCTACGAGTCCTTTGCCGCTTCCGATGAAAGAATCCCCGAACCAGAACGCTCCGATCAGCTTCGCACCGCTGGAGAACGGTTGGTCGCCATGCTGACAGTCGCCGGGAAAGAAGATCTTGCAGCGGAATGGAAAGAGAAAATCGCGTCGCAAACCGCAGAGACGTCAAAGTAGCGGACTCGCAAGAGTTGAGGGATGCGCGGCAGCCGGCTTCATCCCGAAGGGATATCAGCTGGTAGCCCGTGGTAAGCGCAGCGCCACCACGGGTTAGCTCCAGAGCATGCATCGGTCGAGAAAGCCGGCTGAATTCCTGGTCGCCGTTTATCGAGACCGAAACGGCTCGCGGATGAAATTCAAGCGCTGCGATTCCGGTCTCGGTTGATTTGAATGAATTCCAGAGCGGAATCGCTCGACCGGCGTGGTGAGTGCCGCATACCGGCGGTGGCACTGCGTTTACCGCCGGCTACAGGCTGCAAAGCCTTCGGCTTAGGATGCAAGTTCCGGCTTGGAATGGCAGCTTACGCAGCCAATTCGCCAACGAGCTTCGCTCGATTGTGCAGTATTTGCCTTTAGGCGGTAGTAATGCAAACTACTTACGCCACTATCCCGCGAAAACGAGATCAATCAGCCGGATTTTTGACTCAGCGACTTCACTCTTGTCGGCGAGATCAACATCAAAAACGACAGGCGGCGTTTCTGTCCCAGCGTCAACAATCGTGCCGATTGACGACCTGGCAACCTCATCGTCCGACAGCTCGTTAATCACCGTGAGTGCATCTAACGGTGCCACCACGCCGTTATCCAGCACGTCGAGAAAACCGACTCCCTCTGGCCGATTCTCGTCCAGAAATTCGCCAGACTCGGCATCGGTATGCTCTCGCAGCGTCAGTTCATTGATGACCAGCAAGGCGTCCAGCGGTGTCACCTCTCCATCATTGTTGACGTCCGTCGGAACCGTCACGTTGTGCCACGGCGCAGCGGCGGCTTCGATGTCGACCGTGAATGTCAGCGTCGCACCGTCAAGAACTCCGTCGTTGCTCGTGACCGTAATTTCGACATCCGTGGCGGCTTCTGTAAAAAGGAACGTTGCGAGGCCGGGCTCGCTATCGTCCACGGTCACATTTTCCGACGGCGTAAAGACGAATGATAACGCGTCTCCATCAGGATCCGTCGAGCCGCGGGCGTCCAGCGTGAACGGAATTCCGACCGAATACGGCCCATCCTCGAGAACAGCAGCAGTCGTCGGTGCGGCGTTTTCGACGACTGTGATCGTCACAAACTCAAACGAAGTTTCTACACCATCGCTGACTTCCAGGAACAACTCATAGTCGCCCACGGTGTCAGATCTGAATTCAGGAGTCGCCGAGTTCACATTCTCGAACGTCGCGCTCAGGTCCGGATTGTCGGGACGCGACAGAATACTCCAGCGGTAAGTCAGCTCGCCAGGACTATTGTCCGGATCCACGGTTCCAGACGCATCCAGTTGGAGCAGTTCATCGACTCGAGTCGTCACCGCGCCAGCTGTTGAGATCGTCGGTGCGTCGTTATCACCGGGCACCTCGATGGCTCCCATGTCGATCGTCGCCGTGCCGTCGTTATCACCGTCTCGCAGGCGAATAAACCCGTCGCCGCGCTGGTCAAACAGGTTCCCTGACGACGGGGCGAGATTTTCGCTTCCCGCGTCTATTGCAGGACTACCGACCAATAGTTCATGTGTCTGGACTCCGCCACCATTCCCCAGCAGTGATCCAAGCATCGGATCGACACCAGTCACCAGGTTTTGCCCCGAGACGTCGGCAGCGTCAGGATTGGATTCGATGATCGAGAAATTTACCGAGTGCGAAACGTCGCTTCCGGAAAAGTCGTCCATCGTCGCTTCGGAGGCTTCGTTTCTCGGGCCTCGCGTATTGTCCGCAAGGATCGAGTTATTGATGCGGATCGCATTCGCTTCATTCGAATTCGCATAGATGCCGCCTCCCACCCCGTCGGTTCCACTTCCATTTGTCATATCGAGCTCGAGGGCGGCACCGTTGTTGGCGATCGTCACGTTGGTAAACGTCATCGTTGGATCGAGCGCCATACTTCCCGAATAGGGCTGGGCAAAGACACCGCCGCCGTTGCCGCTCGCCGAGTTCCCGGAGATCGTCGACTGGATCACGTCAACCGTTTGGCCCTGCCCGCTCAGTACAAGGCCGCCACCGTCGCCGGCTGCCGCTGAATTTTCCGTCGAGCTGACATTCCGTATGAGTGTCGTACCACGATCCTGGTCGATCCGAATGCCACCGCCGTTTTCTCCAGCCTGGTTGTTGGCCACCGTCGATCGTGAAATGGCAAAGTTTTCATCCCCTTCGCCGGAAACCATGTTGATGCCGCCGCCATGACGAACAGCCGTGTTTTCAAAGACAAATGCGTCATCAACGGCAAAGCTACCGACAGCGTGTATGCCGCCGCCGTCACGTCCGGCGTCGTTTGAGGTGAGCGATAAATCTGTCCATTCAACATTCGATGGTTGACTGGCGGTATTCTGGACATGTATACCTCCGCCATCTTCGGTGGCCGTGTTGTCGGTCACAAGCACGTCCCTCCAGTCGAAACTGAGTCCTTCCGACTGGATCGCAATTCCTCCTCCGTTCAGGGCGCTGTTCTGGAGAAAGACCAAATTGTCGAGCGTGTTTGCTTCTGCTGTTGCCGTTCCGGTGATTATCAGCCCGCCGCCGTTTGCTGCTGCTTCATTGCTTTCAAACTGCACGTTCGCGAGACTCAAGCCGGAGTAAGAATGAGCAGTCAAAGCAACCGCTCCGCCATTCGCACCGGAAGTGTTGTTCAGGAATCGGGTCGCATTGATTTCGGCTGTTGAAAGCGCGTCACCGTCCATGGAAGCGGCGCCGGAATCAAAGACCGCGCCGCCATCGCCGGTCGCATGAGACTCCTGCAGCACGCTAAAGTCGACTTGAAGACTTGTCGAACTGTGAATGAGTCCGCCGTCGCCATCGACGTCACCACCCTGAAGCGTGAGCCCCTGCAGGATAACAACACCTTCGCCAGTCTGTTCCGATTGGTGTTGAATCTGGAACACGCGACTTCCCATGCCATCGTCGATATCTGGTGTTGGATCGGAACCAGATGCGTCAATCACAATGCCATCGCCGAGGTCCATCGCATTGATAGTCACCGGTTCGACAATGTCGACTTGGCCGCTCGTCAACAAAATCGTGTCGCCGTTGAGAGAGGCATCAAAGACGATTTCGTCAACGCCCGCCGTTTCATTGGACAGGCGGACGGCGTCTCGCAGGGTTCCGTCTCCTGCATCGCCCAGATCGGTCACGACAAAAGTCGCCAGAACGCGACGGTCTTCGAGGTTTTCAACGAACAACTTGCGGCGATTTTTGCGCAACATCATCGACTCTCCGGCAAAAATTAAACCCACGTGACTGGGAGCTAAAGATGAACAGCCCACCCAACAGGTGCTGGGCCGAGGGCATCATTATATGTCACGGATTTTTTCGAAGAATCACATAAGTTCGAGGATTTTTTGGTTAGCGAACAATCGAGTTCCACAGATCCCGACCGGCGGTGAACCCGGCGCCGCCAACGGCGCTTCGCACAAAACCGCCAGCCAGATTGCCAACGAATTGACCCGCACGCTGCCCAAACGGCTGAACGGGAGGCCCGCCCGGCGGAAATGTCTGCTGATAGCCAGGTGCGGCGACCGGTGACTGGTAGGCAGCGGTCTGACCGAATGGCTGAGCCGGTCCGTAGCTTTGGCCCTGGCCGGCCCACTGACAGCCAACGCATGGCGAGAGAAGAATGACGAGAAGGATGAAGAGTCGGCGACGCATCGATGTTTCCCCAGCGAGTCGTGGTACGGCATGCATCGGACATGCCACAATCGGAGCGGAAGACTAGCCGACACGATGCACGATTCCCAATGGAAATTCAGCGGTGGCTCGATTGTCCGGCTTTGCTCCAACTGCTGGTGCACGCAGTCCCTCATTTTCGCTATGCAGCATCGCTAGCGAAGCACGGCGATTGACGGCGATAGACGGCGATAGAAAAGGCCGGCGATGAGAAGGCAGGCGTCGGGATGGTCGGCGCGGGAGGGCGAGGCTCCGTCCGAGCCGCCGAAGGATCAAACGTGTCACCACACTCTGCGGCGCGGGCGGAGACGAACTGTCGCAGATACGTCGACGCGCATGGCCGCTCCTCCCCGTCGCTGAGGCTCCGACCCTCCTCACGCGACGCGTGGTATGCCCTGCTCGTCCCTCGCATGACACCACTGCGTCGGAGGAGGGTTG
>CALHZT010000389.1 GCA_938040995.1 uncultured Pirellulaceae bacterium
CGCACTGTTGGACAAAGGCCGTGATGTTCGTGCCCAGCTGCTCTGCATCGAGCACTTCGCAATCCAGCGGCACAATGGCGGGCCGCCGAACGTCAGCGGTCTGAGCCAGGTTTCCATTCGACAGTCGCCCGTATCGTTTCAAATGAATCGTGCGTGCGACATGCTCTTTTCCGCTTCCAGCCGGTCCACTTACAAGAACCCGAGTCGCGATTGCCTCCGGTGAACCGACCAGCTCAATTCGATTCCTGACTCGTTCCATCGCAGCCGAAATTCCAACCAAACCGTCAACCTGAAACAGGTCGTGATGGCGATTGCGCATCCTCGCGATCGCATCGTGCAATGCGGCTGGCGTATTTTCGTTGGACGCGGTGTCGATCGGTCGCGGCCCGCCGGGAGACAAGTCGGAAACTTCCGCAACGAAAATCGAGAGTACACCCTGCAATTGATTGTCGTCACCCACAAACGGACAATGCGAAACATGCCAGGCATTCGATTGTCGATTCGAATCGCCAACCGGATGGCCAACCGGTTGAGGACGACGAACTACCGACTGCATCACCACACCGTCCAGCACTTCAGGAGGCGGGCATAGAATCGCGACGACGGCATTGGGATCGCTCTGGTCGCCAATGGCAGCACTGCCGCCCTGCACATCGCCCGCAGAATCTTGACTGTCGATGGTGGATGACTTTCCAAACTCGTTATCCGAGTGGTAATCGCATCGCAGCCGAAAGAGGGAATCCAGTTCGACGCCCAACCAGTCAGCGAGTGCCTGATTCGCGAAAATGATGCGACGCTTTTCGTCCAGAAGATACGCTGGTTGCGATGACGCATCCAGCATCCGCCCTACCGCCGTCCTGGTAAATGCGGCTCGGGCCATATTAGTCCGCCTGGGCGATTCGCTCCGAAGCCGGTACCTGCGGCGTCAAAGTGGAAGCGGTTGATGCTTGTGATACGGGCTGTTGCAGAGAATTACCGACTGCATTGAATCGTTCAACAGCAACGCCGGGTAGAATGCCGCCCGCCACGATCAGCAACGCACAGATGGCTGCAGCCCAGGCCGCCGTACCAACGTTTGGCAACAACACTGGTCCTGGGTTTTTAGGAGGAGTCGCACTGATCGCCGCATCAAGGGCGGTTTCCGATTCGCCAAAATAAGCGACTCCTACCAACCGCAAGTAATAAGCCGCCGCGATCGCCGCGTTGATGACCGCCACAATCGCGAGCACGAAGAACCAGCTGGCTCCACTGCCCAGCAACTCGCCACCGGTCCGAGCCGTCGCGAGGGCACCCGTCAACAAAGTCATCTTGCCCCAAAATCCGGCCAACGGCGGGATTCCAGCCAACGAGAACATGAACACGGCCAGTGCTGCCGCCATCCACGGACGACGTTTGGCGAGACCTGCCACATGCTCAAAGAGATAAACGTCATTCGATTCGCGGTCACCGCTGACTTCGCACAAGACCGCGAATGTTCCGAGCGAAGCGAGTGCATACATGACGAGGTAAAGCAACGTCGCGGCGACTCCGCTATAAACTGCCGCCGTACTGCCGGCGGAACTTCCAAACGCGACCGCGAGGCCGATCAGCATGTAACCCGCGTGAGCGATCGACGAATACGCCATCATGCGGCGAATATTGTTTTGCCAAAGGGCACAAATGTTCCCGATCGTCATTGTCAGCAGCGAAACGATGACCGCGATTTGCCAACCGTAGCTCACATGAGCCGTAATGACGATCACCATCAGTCGAATGAGGATCACAATGCCCGCGATCTTGGGAACTACCGCGAGCAATCCCGCGTTGCCATTCGAAGTCGCCTGATAGACATCCGGTGCGTAAAAGTGGAACGGTACGGCAGCGATTTTGAAACCAAGTCCGGCGAATAGGAACACGAATGCAATCGCTACCAGTCCACTCGCAGGTCCGCCGCCATGCCCCACCGTCGTGAAGAATTCACGGATGCCATTCAGTTCGGCTGTTCCCGTCAGTCCAAAGAGTAACGCCATGCCGAACAGGAACACTGCGGACGACAGGATACTGAGGAAGAAATACTTTGCAGTTGCTTCGGATGCGGCTTTTCGACGCCCGCCAAGGAACAATAGTGCATAAGTCGGTATGGAAATCAGTTCCAGTCCCAGAAAGACTGTGACGAGGTTGGCTGCCCAACACACAAGCATCAGTCCGGCAAAGACGAACATAATCATGCCGAGATGTTCGCCGCGCTGAGTCGTCGTGGCGTTACGGGCCATGGCCCAGACAAATAGCAAGCCAAGCAATACGCTGACGGCTCGCATCGTGCCACCGAGTGAGTCGACCATGAACGGGCCAGAAAGAAGGACCTCGTCGCCGAACAACCATTGTCGCTGCGAGAATATTGCGCACCCCGCGACGATAAAACCGATGCTCGCCACGGCAACCCACATCGGAGCCGATTTCGGTCGTGTGAATGCACTGCCGACCATGACCAACGTGCCAAAGAGCACGATGAGCAGTTCGGGAAGCAGCATGGCGATGGTGTTGGCGCTAGTGCCCAATGTTTACGTACCTTGTTAAAAAAGTTGGCAGTCGTCAGTTGCCAGTTGTCAGTGATGTGGTTTGAGTTGTTGTTGGCAAGTGGTCGGCGGGAGGGCGAGGCTCCGTCCGAG
>CALHZT010000390.1 GCA_938040995.1 uncultured Pirellulaceae bacterium
CACCGGCGGCTAGCGCCGAACCGCTCACATATCCAGACTGAGGCGTCAGACACATTGCAAGATTTGCCAAAATGACGCCGCGAAGAATGCAGGATGGACCGCGCGATTGGCACCGTGACGAAAAGTTTAACGACTGGCGAAAGTTCTGCGGATGTGGCGAATGTTCAACGCCAGCAATTCTTTTGCAGTTTTGGGCAACCGATGGTCGAATACAACCATACGCCTAAGGACGGCTCTCCGGCAACATCTGGAAGTTGCACATTGCACTGCCATGTTTCCGTTGAGAGATTCTCTATGTCCGTTGATCTGATTCACGCCTTGATGGCGATCTCTTTCCTCACCGTACTGACGATGGTGGGACAAATTGTCATGCGGCCGCCCCAGCATTCGGGCGAAGAATGATCGTTTAGCTCGACGACTTGAACCAGCGGTCGTTTCCACAGTTGCGATCAGAATGGACCACCTGAAGACCGTGCAAAACGGTGAAATCAGGTGGCAGGGTGGGTGCGTCGAGATCGGCACCGCTTTTTAAAAAGCAACACCCCAAAAGCAAAAACCGGACGAACTACCGTTCGGCAGGCTTTGTTTTCTTGTCGCTTGCGTTATTTCGCATTTCCTGACGAGCTTCCGCATCTGGTGGAAGAGTGAACTGTGAGTTGCTGTCTTTTGTCATAGCACTGAGTCCGGCGATAAGCCATCAATTAGTAATTTTCGGAGCCGCCATTCCGGGAAGCGGCTAAAGGGAGAAGACACATTTCGCCCTCTTAGCAAATATGCAGCATGAGTTGACCTGAGGTCGGCCAATTCTCACCAATTGCCCAAGGTTCAAACCAGAGCTAACTGCTACGTCCATTGATAACTGAATTATCCGAACTGTCGATGCACAATTCCGGAATTACGAAAAAGAACCCAAAGCCTACCAGTCGAACACCCCATCGGCGTGGATTTCGAAGATGCCGTCGATCAAGTCGTTGATAGTTTCCCTGGTAGTTCGGCTGGCACCCCATCCACCATCGGAGCGGTATGACAATCCACTCTCCGATGTCGATAACTGGACGCGATTATCATCTCGTTGCACACGAGTCACGACTGGCGTCGCCACATCCCCTGTAGATGTGAGGTCAATCTCTGGTGACTCGGCCGCTACAGGGGCTTGAGGAGTCGTAGTGATACCCGATGGGAAGGCCGGAAGCGATATGCTCACATCCTGGGACGACGTGAATTTGTTGGCATTCCAGACATTAAAATCGCTGGCATCAACGACTCCGTCAGCCGTAAAGTCGCCTGAGCACCAATGTGCCGTTGTTGTAAATTTATTCGCGTTCCATCGATTGAAATCGCTGGCATCGACGACTCCGTCCAGCGTCGCGTCTCCCGGTAAATAGGTAGCGCCCGGACCGAGATTGGCTGAACCGGCAACCGCAAGCCAGAAGCTCAAATCCGTCTGGTCAACGACCCCATCGGCCGTCATGTCAAAGGTTGGATCGTTTGTTCCAGCAGCGATTGCTTCGGTCAGCTGATCGACGTCGTTACACGCGTATTCTCCGTCAGCATCAAAATCGCCAGCGGTGCCGAACTGAACATCGAAGATCTCTGCTCCATTCGCGTTCGACAGTGTCAACTGGCCACCAACCGGACTCAAGGGCCCCGTGTCGGCTCCCTGCAGGATCCGCTGCTGTCCGCCACGCGGTCCAGTCGAACGTTGCTTGAATGACGGAACGTGTACGGCAAGATACAGGTCACCATTGGCAGGGATGACCGTTCCCGGCTTGAAGGTGTGATTCAAGGAACCACCAATCGTCCAGCCGGAGATATCGACGGCGAAACTCTCGCGATTTTCGATGCGAACGTACTGCTCCTGCAAGTCACCAGAGGCAGGATTGTGGTCCACCTGGGAGATGCGAATATCCGAAGAATGGCCATGCGCATCCGGAACCCGACTCTGGCTCTCCAGATTACTCCTGCGTCCCGGCAGGAAGGAGTTCAGCAACTGACTGGCGGCCGACGCGGGAGTGTGCGTAAAGTTCGGATGCCTTCCCCATCTGGCAAGGTCATCGACCGCTTCGTCCGCAACCACTGCCCGGCGTTCATTGATCTGTTGCGCCAGAAAACTCTGACTGACAGGCGTTCCGGCAGGCCCCAGCATCTGATCCATCAGTGTCCGAACGCGGCGCTCCAGCATTTGACTGAATCGTGGATCGGCATACAGCCGCGCAAACGTGTCATTCAGCGTATCAAAGCCGCCAGTCGTAAACAGACCGTTGTCGAAGTAGGTATTCTGAAAGTTCCAGCGGTGCCCAAATGACAAATCGACATCCCAGGCCAATACCGACCACAGTTCCGTATCGGACGTGTCCCGATACCAGAGCATGTTCTTGTGTCCAAAATCCGTATTCAGCATCAGAATATTGGCCGCAAAGTAGTTCGCCATGTCCGCGAGGTCGAGATTGTCATAGTGCCATGTGCGGGCGGCAGTGCCCGAGAGCGCCTCAGCATCAACGACGGCCTGAAAGTCATCGCGGGATGGATCGAGTCCTGTCTTTTTCTCTACGTCGACCCATGCCGAATCGAGCCTGTTGTTGACTTTGTAGATTGGGTTGGTCGAATCCAGGCCGACACGTTCGAGAAACTCTTCGTCGACTTCTTCAACAACGTCGTACAGTCCGAAAAACGAACCGTTCCGATGGACTGAAATCGAAAAAGCGTCCAGCGTGGGCAATCCGGCCTGGCGATGCACTTCATAAGCGAGCGGATGGCGCACTTTGGATTGATCGCCGTAATTGGTCAACAGGTTGAAGTCGCTTGATCGCGCGACTCCGTCCTTGATTCTGAATTTCTGGCCGTTGTTCGAATCAAAATCAAACGACTTTTTGGGAAAGTCGGGACCAGCAGTACTCTGACCGTGCAGGTCTACCTGAATGTTGTCATAAAATTCGCCCAACAGTTGCATCGACGCCCGCGTGCCTTGTCGCGTCTGGGCAGCGCCCTCGTTCTCTACAAACCAGTAAAGAACCGGCAAGTCACTGGAAGCATTCGAGTCGACCACGACCGTGCCGTAATACTCTGGCGAGTTGACAGGATCCACGAACCGCGGTGATCGCGATGACAGGCCGACCGTATCATCCGCCGTGACGTACCAGCGAGTCATTTCGCCTTCGACAAAGGTCGATCCCGGAATGACCGCCGAATAAATGTTGTCACCGGCAACCTCATCCTCGCCCAACCCGTCGTCTCGCATACCGATGGTGATTTCCGCGTTGAACATGTGGCGGTAGGTTAATTCCACCGACCCGGCGTCCACGCTGCCTTCAAACGGCTGAACTTCAGCCGTCACCACAACCGGTTGCCCGGGCGCCGGTGATTCAGGTAGCGACTCGACATCCCGAATGACCGGCCCCTGAGGGACGATCAACGAATTGGCAAATCCAGGCGTCGGTGTGCCAAGGAATCCAACAGCGGTAGAACTGCTCTCCGCCGTCAATGTGGGGACCAGCAAGAAGTCGGAACTGTTACTTCCCGTATTCAGCATCTGAAACGTGATGACGTTGTCGCCGTCCTGCAACAGTCCAAGCGAACTGTCGAGCGAGTAGTCCACGCCCGCAAGCACAATTGAATCGTTACGACCGTCGGTCGCTGTTGAATTCCAGAGTGTCGTTGGCGGCGCGTTTTCAGAGATGATCTGCTGTCCGTTGAGATGAACCACAACGCCATCATCAAATAACAGATTCAGGTCCAGCCCTGAAATCGACGAAGCATCGGGAATCTGAAATTCATGGCGAACAAAGACACTGGTCGTTCCAACTGGCAATTCCGTTTCGATATAGGGATCGTAGTTGTTGGAATTGTTCGGATCGTTTTCATATCCGAGTGCGGCTGAGCCAGCCTGGAACCCGTTTGCATCCGCCGAGAATGAAATATTCCGCCAGCTATTGCCGAGCGTTCCGTTCTGAGGCACCAGGTAATCGACCGTGGTTTCCGCAGTGAGAATCGTCCCGCCACCGATTCCGAAAGAAACGTCTGTGATCTGGGGTGGGTAGTCGACGCCACCCTCACCAAATTCACTCAACACTTCCTGCGTTGGAGAAGTCAACGCAAGATACTCTCCGCCGGCTCCGAGTTTGAAATTCGTGTGCTGAAAGCCAAGGGGATCCACGGTGTCCTGGCTGGAAGCAAATACGATCAGGGCTTCGCCTGGCTCGAGCACTGTCGATTGGGAGAACGTCCATTTTGCGAGATCGTCCGTCGTGTCGGTCAGATTGTAACCTTCGAGATCGACCAATTCGTCACCAAGATTCTGAATTTCGATCCAGTCGGTATCTCGACCAAATCCATCATTGATGGTTGCGTCATTACTGGCCATGAATTCCGTAATCACTGGATCGGCCGCCAACATGCATCGCGGCTCGAGTCGCTCGCCACGAAAAGGTTTCTTCGCTGACCTGTTGCGCTTCTTCGCTTTCCCGCTCATACCGAATCGCCTTTTTATAGGTGACGCATCATTACCATTTCAGTCGTGCCATTATGGTCGAAAATCAGGGGTTCCGCACATTCGGTTTTTTCAGGAAGCCGTTCTCACGTAAGAAAACGCACTCTACGCCCGGATTTCAGGCGTGCAGTATCCATTTTGGTGGGCAACTTCCCTGATGACCGCATTCACGGGAAACATGACTGGCCTTTACCGTTCAACACCAGGTCGGACGCTAACGCGAGGCGACTGTCAGGAACACGACGATCTTTGACGCCCATCAGCCGCCACGCGTTAGCGTCCAGTTCAGTACGTTAGTGAGTGGTGCTATTTGGCCCAGCGCTGCACCGCTCACGGATACTGTGCAGTGGTCCATTTGATACACAGAGCCTGGTCGATTTCTGGGGGCAAACCTGTGTGCTCCGTGCATTGATGCCATCCCGAAACTAAAAAAGCTATGCAACGTGCTAAACAGTTTCTCAAGATGTAACCGTTCATGTGGGCAAGGGTCTGGCTCAATTTTTTCGGCGGCAAACTGGCTTATTTCGCTTTGCGGACAAACGCCGAAAATTTGTGCCTGACCCTCTCGAACGTGGAGGAACGTCAATATCCGTGAACGGTTACCTCACGATAATGGTCGATCTTCGATCGCTTGAAACAAGTGTGCGGATTGCCATTCATCAATGTCACCTGGTGACCGGCTCTCCGATACCGGCGCAAAGTACTCTCTGGATTTTGACCAGGCATCTTTCAAACCGACCAGCACGACAAACGTGATCGCGATTGCGCTCAGCCAGAGTGCGAGATCGTAGATCTTTGTCGGTTGTAACCGCCTGTCCAGTCGCCGATACCGTGAATGGATCGAGGCGACGACAACGATGAGCAAACTGGCAGCTGTCGCAAGCCCGCCGACGATCACCATCCAGCCTGGCGACTGGAAAATCAGAAACGTCACTGCCCACAACGCCGGGAACAGCCATGCCAAAATGGCGATCGCGCGTTTGCGAGAGACCTGATCCTCAAAAGAAAAGACTCCAATGCGACCCAGCGCATCCGAGTAGAGCCGCGTCCACGCGGCGAGCGCTGCGAACAGAGTCGAATAGAGCACGATCACCGCGCCCACCAGAAAAAAGTTCCGGGCCCATGGCCCCAGAGACTGCGTATACATCGTTGCCAGGCTTGCTATCAATTGCGATTTTTCCGGAACGATTCCATTCCGGTGAAGAATCGCGGCACCAAGCAGGTAGAACATGACGGTGACGGCGGTATAAGCAACCAGCGCAAGAAACGCATCGAGGTACATGATACGAATCCAGCCGCGTGCGCGTTGATACCACGCATCCAAGCTCGCGGACGAATCATCGGCTTGCGGTCGAGGACCGACGTAGGATGCATAACCTTTCTCGATCAACCAGTAGTTGTAGGCCATGATCTCATCGCCACCGACTCCGGTAATTCCAAACGCACCGACCGCAAGCAGCAGGAGTGGCCTTGGGACCTGTATCGAAAGTCCGTTGGTAAGATCCGAAAGTGCGATAGCCATGTCCGTCGACTGGAGCGCGATCAGACTCGCGAGTGTGAATAGCGTAAATCCGGCAATCATGCCGAGTGAAACGCGTTCCAGCAGCCGGTAGTATCCGCCATAGACGAGGAGCGAAACTGACGCGGCGACCGAGAAGGTCGTCAGCCAGAGCGCAACATTGCTTGACGAAATCACCGGGAAGAATTGCGCGATTGCGAGCACAACGCCACCAACGATACCGCCAAGCTGTAACATCTTGGCCGACATCAGCAGCAACCAGATCCAGATGGACCAGTTGGCTTTGCCAAGTTTTGGGCCCGGCAGCTGGTTCAGTGATGCCATCGTTGGCTCGCCGGCAATGATGGCGAGTTTTCCGAACTCCAGCTGCAAAGTGACCTTTACGATGCAACTGAAGATGATGAACCAGAGAAGGACAAACCCAGCTTCGGCTCCGAGAATCGTCGTGGCAATCAGCTCGCCGCTACCGACGATCGATGCCGAGAGGATAAAACCCGGCCCCAAAAAACGAAGTGAACCAAACCAGCCGTCCGGCGGATCGATGACTCGATCCGCGGTCAGCCGATAGGGATCGCTGATGGTGTCCGATGATTCCTCGTTCATTGAATTCATGAGAGCTGCAAGATGGAGTCCATCCCGCGTTCTCGCCGCCACGCACTTAACTGGCCGACGTGAAGTGAAATATGGGATGTCAGGATATGGCCAATCATGTCTACCGTTTTTGGAAGCTGCTCTTTGAGAATCTGTGAGTCGCGTTCCGCATTGAGCACGTCGTCAGTCGTGCTATCCAACGTGTTCAGGAACCGGCTTTTCGACGTAGTAAACATCTCCAACAACTCTTCTTTGGATGGATGTGTTCCGGTTGGCGGGCTACCCGGCCCAAAGATGCCCAGGTACTCTTCAAGAAGCTCCGGTTTGCCACCAACGGTCGCGACTCCAAATTCGTTGACGATCGCAAGGTGGCCCAAAATCCAGGATGGCGGATTTCCATTGCCCGTTCGCTGCTGAAACTGATCTTTCGGGATGCCATCGACCATGGAAATTAGCATGCCGCTCATCATTCCATAAAGTTTCCGTTCGAGTTCGAGCGACATCAAGTTCTCCTTTGGTTGGAAGTCGGACAATACGGTGCTCGATTGCATTCTAGCTGATCTGGATAGGACAACTTACCCAACAACAAACAAGTTGTCAGGCAATTATTCGGCTTGTTAAATTTCCAATCGCCGCCCATGCTCATGTACCAAGATTGCCAAACTGAGGTACACACGATCGCCTCTACGCCAACGCAACCGATAACATAACAACAACATGATTTCCAGAAGACAAATGCTCGCCCAAAGTGGCGGGATCCTGATTGCGGGTGGAGTCCTCTCGACGAACGATGCCTTCGCACAGACACACCCGAAAGACCTTATCTTTCGCACGACGGAACCGCGGAACGCCGAACCGGAACTCGGCAAGCTCGTCCAGTCGTGGCTCACCCCAACGAAGCACTTTTATGTCCGCAGCCACGCACCGAATCCTGTGCTCAACCCTGATTCGTTTCGCCTGCGCATCGAAGGCATGGTCCGCAAGCCGGCGTCCCTTTCACTCGGCGACCTGGGAAAGTTTGGCAAGAAATCAACAACCGCAACGCTGACGTGCGCCGGCAATCGTCGCGCGGAGTACAACAACGAAGGCAAGGTTGGCGGCGTGCAGTGGGAAGCCGGCGCGATCGGCAATGCGACGTGGGGTGGAGTCTCGTTGGCGGAAGTATTGAAACAGGCGGAGATCGCCCCTGAAACGAAACACGTCTGGTTCGAAGGGCTCGACGAGATCCCGAAGAGCGGCAAGGTGATCCCATTTGGCGGTTCCATTCCGATTCAAAAGGCGATGATTGCTGACGGTCCGGGGGCTCCCCTGCTGGCATCTTCGATGAACGGCGAGACGCTCACGCCCGATCACGGCTATCCACTGCGCAGCCTTGTACCCGGATACATTGGTGCCCGTAGCGTAAAGTGGCTCGGCAAGATCGTCGTCAGTGATCGCCCGTCGCCGAACCATTACGTGGCGACCGCTTACAAGATCGTGAAGAAAACAGAACCGCTGGACTGGATCGAGTCAGCACCTATCTATCGCTTTCCCGTCAACGCAGCGATCTGTACGCCCAAGCGAAACGCGAAGGTCAGCTCAGGTGAGATCGAACTCAGTGGTTATGCCCTGCCGACAGGCCGACCGGGCAGCAAGATCAAGAAAGTCGAAGTCTCCTCCAACGGCAGCAAATGGGTCGAAGCAAAACTGACCGGCGAAGACACCGAATTTTGCTGGCAATTGTGGAAGGCAACGATTGGTGTGTACGCCGACACGAAGCAACTGTGGGTGCGAGCTTTTGATACGTCGGGAGGCTTCATGCCAGCTCGCGTACCATGGAACGCGAAGGGATACCTGCAGAATTCATGGTACCGAATGCCGATTCAGATCGGATAAATCGGATACCACTTACGCCATCCCATAAATGCAAGAGAGCGGAGGACACGGGGACCGAACCCGCAACCACCGAGTCGCAACGTATTGCATGGCTAGCTATACTGACGTTAAACGAATATGCGTTGTCAGGAAATCGTCAGGAATCTGGCGACAAATGCTGGCTTGACCTGACAACTGTGGACAAGGAACTTCAGCAACTAATCCGGGCTTGGTCAAACCCGGGTGAATTTCAGCACGAAGCTATAGCAGCCGTAGTCGGAAACCTTAAGTCGTAAGGCTGGTTCAGCCGCCAAAGAGTTTCGCCGCGATGGGAGGGTGTGCTCGCGGGTCCATTACACGTCTATCGCGGCGATGATTTCGGTTGAAAACCGAAAACAAGGCCTGCCCCTAGCGAAGCTTCCCCAACTGGCTGAGCGGTACGGTGGCGTGAGTCAGGCAGCGATTTCCAAAGCAGTGGAACGAATTGAACGGCGCTGTGAGGAAGAACCAAAATGGCACCGCCTGATTCGATTCATCGAACAGGCCGCCCGAAAAACTTCTCCTTAGATCAGTAAGTTATAAGTTAAGACCTGACCCGAATGGCACTTGGAGAAGGTGCGCGCCGCCGCGTTTTTGCTGAACGACGTAAGTTCTTACGCAGCAACTGGGAGTGCCATTCAGGCCTGCCCCGGGTCTGACTCTAGCGAAGCTTCCCCAATTGTGCGTCTATCGCGGCGTGCTTATCTATTCTCCCAATTTGGCTATCGCGGTAGGGACGGTCATTGCTGACCGCCCCCCGCACAGATCCGTACGTGAAGGATTACCTCATACGGCTCCTACCTTGAGTCGATCGCGAAAGCGT
>CALHZT010000391.1 GCA_938040995.1 uncultured Pirellulaceae bacterium
CGATGCCAGAACCCTGAGGCAATTCAAAGATGATATGATCCCGGCATGAAACCTCTCGAAAACAAAAACGCCCTCATCATCGGTGGCGGCTCAGGCATCGGTCAGGCCATCGCCGTCTCTCTCGCTAGCGCCGGTTGTCACTGCTCAGTCGCCGGTCGAACCATTGAAAAGCTGAGCGAAACCGCGGCGCAATTCAGTGGCGAGCCAAAAATATTGACTCACGCGGTAGACGTCGCGGACCGCGAAAGCGTCAATCAGCTTTTCGAGTGGTTCGATACAACCGTCGGCGCTCCAGACATTCTCGTCAACGCCGCGGGCGTCAACATTCGTGATCGCACGATGGCCGCCATGACGCCCGAAGAGTGGGACAGCGTCATCCAGATCAACGCGACCGGTGCATACAACTGTCTGTCCGCCGCGCTACCATCGATGCGAAAGCGGCGAGACGGTCTCATCATCCAGATAAGTTCCGTCGCCGGAAAACGGGCAACACCACTCGCAGGCGTCGCCTACAACGCATCCAAATTCGCCATGACCGCCTTGGGAACCGCCGTCGGCAACGAAGAAGCCGCCAACGGCATCCGCCTGACGAACATTTACCCCGGCGAAGTGAATACACCCATCCTCGATCAGCGCGCCGCCCCGCCCTCCCCTGAAAAACGCGCCCTGATGCTCCAGCCTCAGGATATTGCCGAGATGGTTCTCACCATCTGCGCCCTGCCCAGGCAAGCCCACGTCCCGGAGCTTGTCATCAAACCACTCGGGCAAGCATACGTTTAGCATGCCATTACCAAGTCGCAACTCAGATCGCCTGCAAACTGCTCTTGTGTGAGTACATGTGTACGTCTAATATCTTCACGTACAGATGTACTGTTCGTTAGCTGAGTTCAGAATCAGGTGGTAAGGGATGACCGAACGACAAATGCTCTCGAAAGGCGAGCTTGAAGTGGCCCGCGTCTTGTGGGAACTCAAACGAGCGACCGTGCGCGAAGTCCACGAAGCGATGCCTGTCAGGCGGAAAATGGACTTCGCGACAGTGCAAACCTATCTCCGACGACTGGAGAAGAAAGGTTATCTCAACGGCCGACTTGAGGGGCGAACTCGTGTCTACTCGGCGAAAATCAAACCAAAGACAGTCATTCGTGAAACGGTAGATGACCTTGTCGAACGGCTCTTTGCCGGCGACACGATGCCGCTGATGCAACATCTCATCGAGGAACGTGGCATCACAAGCGACGATCTGGAAACGCTCAAGTCGATGTTGGACGGGCGCCCGTCGAAACCGAAACGCGAATCGTCATCGAAACGGAGTCCGTCATGAGCGACCTTTCGAATTTGGCACTTCGGCAAACATGGCAGATAGCCGCATTAGTGTTGATGGTTTGGGGCGTGACGCGACTGATTGGCCCAAAACGGCAGCACATGAAGTATCTCCTGTGGTTGCTTGTTTTCCTGAAGTGTCTCACTCCGCCTCTTATTTGCAGCCAGTTTGGAATCTTCTGCTGGATTCGAAGCAATGCCACGGAGCAATTGGCCAACACGCAGCTGGTGGCGGAGTCATCGGAAGTTATGGGCAACGCTGAATTTGCTGTGCGATTCGGGAACGAACAGTCATCGGAAGTGATCGGCGTCGATGGTGACGGAGAATCTCGTGATGCCGGGCATGCCAGTGTGGGCGAATTTGCAATTGGGGCCAACGCGGGAACAGCAAATCGGCTTATATGGCTCTGGTGGTGCGGTTCCCTTGTGGTGTCCACGATCGCAATCGTTCGCACGATATACTTCTTCGGGCGTATCTGTGAACGATGCGAAACGGAATACGAGTCTGTTCAAAGTCTGGTTTGCGATCTATCGCAGAGACTTGGTTTACGGCGGTTCGTTCGCGTGTGGGTGACTCGCGCCCACGTAGGCCCTGCGGTTTATGGATTGGTCCGCCCGACCATCGTGCTTCCGGAGACGCTTCTGTCAAAACTCAGCACGAAAGAACTGGAGCCAATTCTGGCTCATGAGCTACTTCATATTCGTCGTGGCGATTTGTGGGTGAATCTGCTGCAAGCTGCAAGTAAGTCGGTTTGGTGGTTCAATCCTTTCGTTTGGACGGCATCACGCCGAATCAATATCGCCGCGGAATCCTGCTGCGACGAACAAACGGTCGCGGCGCTGGAATGTGATCCGCGTACGTATGCGAATAGCCTGCTTCGCGTTCTCGAAATGAAACACTGTCTGTTTTCTACTCCCTCATTCCCCGGCGTGCGTCCGGTGGAAATAACCGCCCAACGAATGGAGCGAATTATGGATCTACGACATGGATGTCAGAAACGAACTCCAGCTTGGTGCTGGCTGGTTTTGCTGGTGTTTGCTTTGCTGTTCATTCCGGGCGGCAGCCTCATGATGGTCGCCGCACAGGAAGATGCGAAGAAAACGGATGCTTCGCTGGGCGAACCGGAAGAATCTGAAGCCCAGAGCGTGACTGTCGCCCTGGAAACAGTGGAGGCGACTGCGGGTGTAGAAAGTGCCTTGGCTGCATTCGATGACGAGGCGGACGCGAAGTGGACGGAAAAGACATTTATTGACTATTGGAGGTTAGCGGAAAGTGAGTGTCTCCAAGTTGCGTTTCAAAACTCGGTCGTTACGACAGTCGACTCACGTAAATCTTCGCCGAATGCTGCTGGAGAGCTTTCAATCAGTCGAACGCGCAAAGATCGATCCCTGGTCGATTGGGAAGAATCTGTTGTTGAGATGGTGAATTCCGCCCTTCGCGCCTACTGGGAGCTTGGATTTTACTATGAGCAACTCGCGGCCACCAAAGTTGGGCGTGACCACGCACTATCCATTTGGCAGAAAGTGCGTGCTGACAGTTGCGCTCCGGAACGGGAAGCTCAAGCGAGAGAACAGTATTTCTTCTTCCAGGACCGTATCGAGCAGTCCCAGGCGGATTTACTTAAAGTTGAACGGCGATTGCGATACACCATGGGACTGCCTGCTTACGACGGTCGTGTCCTGCGTCCAGCGCAAAAAATCAACAGCGAGAAACCGCAACTTGAGGGTTGGGATCAGCTATTGGCGAGGGCAAAAAAATCCTCGCCAGCGATTCGCCGAATTCGCTGGCAACTGTCGAGAAGAGAGATGGAACTTCAAGCGACGAAAAAACAGCTCAAGCCCTTTTGGGGTGACTCTTCCAAAGTGGCAAAAGAATTGAATGGCGATTTGGACCGCGGTGGATTTCCGCTTGGGATGCGCCGGGAGCTCGCGCAATTACGAAGTTCAGAATTGGGGATTCTTCGTGAGAAAGAAAGGTTAGAAGATATCCAGCTGGAAATAGAGCACCAGCTGAAAAAATGCGTGGAGAAGCTGAACGCGGATTGGCGCTCGGTGAACACTGATCAATCTCGCGGGGCTGCGGCAAAAGAGCAGGTGACTGCGATCAGGCAAGCGTTTGACGCGGGCACGGCTCCGCTTGACTTGCTGCTGGACGCCCAACGTCGGCAGGCAGATGCGACGATATCCGAGGCTCAGGCACGCACCAACTTGAAATTGTCGCGAATCGAACTTCACCGGCAGACTGGTTCACTATTGAGCGAGTACTCGATTCGCATCAAGGAAGATGATGTCGTGTCGGAATGATCGAATTGTTCAATATTCGCGTTGACGGCGAATCGCTGAGAGTTGTCGTCTGTCACTGATCGCCAACCCTCTTCCGGCAACGCGGTGTCGAGGACCGAGCATGGCATACCGCTTGTCGAGTGGGAGGGGCGGAGCCCCAGCGACGGGAGCGACGGGGAGGGCCGTTGTTTTAAAGGCCTCGTTAACAGAATCGGTGGGCGATTTCGTGTACTGGGAGCTTGGCCAGTTCGTGATATAGCACGGTTTCGTAGACCTCAAAGGTCTTAAAGCCATACGATTTTCTGAGCGCGACTTTTGCTTTGGTGTTCATACCCT
>CALHZT010000392.1 GCA_938040995.1 uncultured Pirellulaceae bacterium
CCAGAGCACCCGCAAAACGCGACGTTGCTTCAATTACATCGACGTCCGTCTCAAGATACAGGGCATTTCCGGCGATCGCTTCCAGGCGATGTGCCTGAATCGGCTGATCGCTCAACATAAGCAAATCCTGGCCGGCGTCTAGCATTACGACTCCGCTCGTCAGATCGGCAACGACCGAACCACCCAGGATGCGAATTGACGCGTCCGATTGAAGGGAGACATTCTCATCCGCAGAAACCGCACCCGAAACAATTAAATCGTCGTTGCTGGTGACCGAGATATCACCCGCAGCAGAAGTCACATTCTCCAGCTCCATCATGCCAAATGTGATTGCGACATTCACGTCCTGACCGGCGGTTGCGTTTAAACTGCCGTTCGAATCGCCGTGGAAGCCGGCAACGGGCGTCTGGATAACGAACGGAGTCGCACTGCCGATCACGCCATCCGTCGTCAGTTCGATGTCGCGGGCCACGACCGAACCATCAATCCGGTTGGCCGCTTCGAGGAACACCTGGAACTGGCTTGTTGCGTCAATGTCCATGTCGCCATCAACGTCGGTGATCGCGAGTACACCAATCGCGGATGCCGTTATCAGCCCAGCAACGCTGGTTTGCAGATTGAAGTTCTCATTCCCCAGTCGTCCAAGGGCGGAAAGGTTCAGTGTTCCCGCCGTAAAGTGCGTCTTGTCAGCCGAGTTGATGATCGAACCTCGAGCCGAACTGACGGTGATGGCGCCGCTCGTTTCGAGGGCGCCTAAGACAACAATGGAACCGAGATTCGCAACGTTAATCGTTCCACTGATCGCGTCGACGTTTCCATCGAGATAAATCTGTGACTGGCTGCTTCCCTCAATCGCAATTTCTGGCGAAGGCAAACCGGCAACTTTCGGAGTGAACAAACGCCGGTTCGAGGCGTTCTGAGTGACCGTCGTTGTAATCGTCCGCGTCCCGGCACTTTCGATATCACCGATTCGAGTCGATCCGGCAAAGTTGTTTGAGACAGTCAACGCAGCCAGTCCAACGTCTTCGCGAATGTTGAGGGTCCCGTTAATGCTGCCAACTAGCCTCCCTCCCCCCGCGTTGACTTCGAGGCTCGCAGTTTCTGATGTGATGAGATTGTCGGGATCAACTGGATTCAGGATAAACTCGTCGCCGACGACTTGGCCGGAAAGCCCGCTGGCACCACCGCTGATCGTGCCATCCGCGTTGATCGTTATTCGATCAGCCACTGCACCGGCAAAGAGTTCGCCGTTGAGCGTGACATTGTTTGAGCGACGTGCCGCGCCGAGTCGCTCGACGCCGAATGCGTTCGCCAAATCATTCCGTGCCGACGTGAGGCCATTTTCGGCCGAACTGACGACTGACTGTGCGCCTCGCACGACTTCGCGTGCCCCTGCAACGACTTCCTCTGCTGCTGTGACCGCAAGTTGCGCCGTGCCAACCGCTGCCTGCGCCGTGCCAACTGCCAGCCGCAATGGGGAAAGCAAAACATTGAGGCCGACCACGCACCCGGTGTAGAGAATTCCACTCAAGTGGCCGCATTCATCTTCAATGAAATCTGTGATTGCCTGCTGTGCGGCGGCGAGGTCGCCCTGGGCGTCTGCCAAGTCGTCCTGGGCCGCACTCAGCTCACTCAACGCTGCCGTAAGTCCGGCTTCGGCGGAGCGGAGTCCGGCTTGCGCACCGGCGAGAACATCGAGAGCCACGTCGATGGCTCCTTCAAGTGCGTCAATCGTAAGCGAGTTGACATCGGAGAATCGCTGAATGGCGATTAGTGCGCTGTCGGCTTCGACAAGTACGTCGGTGCCGCGAAGCTTCGAACCGGATTGCACATCGATGTTCGATCGAATGTCGGCATTGTTGTTGGAAACCGATTTGACGAAAGGTACAAGGCCCGCATTCACTGTCGAGCTCGTGCCAGTCGAGACACCCGTCTGACGTGCGACCAGTTCCAACCTACCGTAGCCGGCAATGTCGCCTCCTCGGCTGATCACTTCCGCGACGGAGTTCGCGGCCACGCGGGCGTTGGCTTCGGCAATGTTGGCGAGGGTGATCGAGCTGTTGTAAAGTGCGGTCGCGTTGGCTTCCAGGCGAGTCGCTTTGGCGTGGATCTTCGTTACCTTCGCTGCCAGCTCGGCGAGTGCCTCCACGTCAATAATGGTGTCCGAGTCGACAATCGTATTGGCTCGACTGTCGCCAAGGGTCGCGCCGCCGATCGAGTCGCTGGTGCTGGTTGAATCCGCGTCGATTCGTGATTCGGCGCTGACATCCAGCGTATCTCTCGCGGTCACCTTACTCCCAGATCGAAGATAAGCGTACGTTTCGTTAGTGACCGTCGTGTTGGCTCGAACCAGTGCCCCGCTCACCAGACCGCCGCTGGCACCTGTTGCAGCCGTGTTCACATCGTTGACCGAACGCGAACGAATCGTGATATCGTCACCAGCCGCCAATTCACTGGACGACCCGATGGAAACGATAACGTTCGGGGTCACGTTCGCGGTGGCTGTCGTCGCACCGGCGGCAATAATCAGACTTCCGACGACTCCGTAGGCTTCCGCGTCTACGTCGTTGATCGCATTCGTCGCAATCACAATGTCATCCCGAACGCTAACGTTGGCCTCGTCCTGGACGATAGCAAGAGTGATTGTGTCGAGCGTTGCTGTCGAGAAATTGCCGGCTCCTGCTGGACCGAGACCACCGGCAGCTGCGATTCCCGTTGCCTTCACGGTGTGATTACTCAATGCGTTGACCGTCAGATCATTGACCACCGCGTCAGGCCTGGGCGTCGTTCCGATCGATACACCGCCAGCAAGACTGGCGAACGAAGTTCCGGTTTCCGACGCATCGGACACCATGACACCAGCAGCAACAGCACCGAGGGAGGCTCCCTGGGCATCCGCGTGCAAATTGGATATCGCACTGGAAACGACATTCACCGCATCCGCCTGCTCGACCGTTGCATTGTTGAGAATCGAAGCCGTCACATCATTATCGGAATTCAGAACAGCCACGGCGGCTCCCAAACCAACGACTCCCGCGGTACCGGCGACGGCCAGAACATCCGTATCGGCAATCTGCCCCCTCGCGTTGACGTTGACATCGCCGCCGGCGCTCAACGTAGCACCAAGGCCCACGTAAGCTCCTGTCTGATTGTGCAAATTGGCAATTCCGACGCCACCGCCAGCACCCAACAAACCGCCGGCACTGACACCGGCAAGAACTTTCACCTGGGTGCGATCCGTTGATTCAACATTGATATCACCGCCAACGTTTACCTTGGCGAACCCTTCAATCGCAGCATATGTCGACTGAACCGCATTCGCCGCCGTGTCGAACTCATCGTCCACGGACTGCAAACTGGTTCTCGCATCGCTGCGTGCTTTGGCCCGCTCGGCTGCCGAGGAATCGCCCAACTGGTTGCCGACTTTCGAGCCACCAATCTGGCTGTTCGCTGCACCGTTCGCGCCCGTTGCGGCTTCGTTGGCCTGGCCAGTCGTCGCAGACCCGATATTGACGACGGATACCGATCCCTGAATAGAACCAAGTCCAGCACCGCCCGCGACGAGTATTGTTTCAACAAGGTTGTCTGACGAGGCGGTTACGTCGAGCGAGCCGGTCGCGTTGACTTGCGTGCCGCTGTTCAGCCGGGCGTTGACGGAGTTTTTGATAGTGGAAACATCGACCGCGGCGCCGATGGCAGCGGAGCCTGCGGTGGCGGCTCCTCCAACCACTTCGATGTTGGCATCATTGTTGGTGGAGATGCGAACGTTCTGTTCGGCTGAAGCGATTGAACTGTCGTCGTTAATCACAGTGCTTGTGCCGGTGATGATCGCCAGCGTCGAGGACTCGATCGTGTTGACCGTGACGGCTCCAGCGGCTCCCACATAGAAGCCGCCGGCTCCGCTAATCGCGAACGACACAATGTCCTCGGTCGTATCGGCATCGACTGCGAGCATACCGGCAGCATCCACGATCGAGTTGCTGATCGAAGCCGTCGTTGTATTGCCAATTGTGTTGACCGCAACAGCTCCGCCGACGCCGACGGCTCCGAAGCCAACGCCCAGTGCACCCGCGACGATACCACGGCGTTGACCATTTTCGAGTACGCCGAGATAAACTTCGTCCGTCGCTGTGACGATAATGTTGCCCAGTGATTCAAGCGTCGAATCATCAACATACGCTTCGTTAACGCTGTCCACATTCGTGACCACAACGTTGCCCGCGATGCCAACCGTTCCGGCACCCGCTCCACTAACCGTGATCGAGTTGATTCGTTCTTCCGTGTTCGTTGCAACGTCGATGCTCGCCGCCGCATGGACTACCGACTGACCGGCGATGTACGCCTTCGTCGTATTCCCAATAAACGTATTGTCGTGGGTCGCTCCCACGCCAGCCGTCCCACCAATCCCCAGCCCGCCGGCGATTACGTTCACGTCAGAATCGTTCGCGGCGGCAACCAGTACACGTTGCTCCACGTTTGCCGCGGTCGAGTCGTTGATTGTCGATTGCGTGATGTAGGCTTCGGTGGTGTCTTCGACAAGCTGAACCGAAACGGTCGCCGCAACGCCTGCCGTTCCACCACCACTTCCGTTGGCGGTGATGACATCGACGTCGTTCGTCGTTTTCGCAACGACAGCAAGCCCCCGAACGGCCAGCTGATTCGGCGAGTCGTCGGAAACGGGCACCATACTCTCCCCATTTCCATCCGCGTTGATGTTGCTGTTCGCGACGAACGCTTTCGTCGTTCCTGCAAGGTTCGTCACGCCCACCGAGCCGCCGATACCAAGGGTCCCGCCGGCTTGAATGGCTCCGACGATGGTGTCGATCGTGTTCGCAGCGTTGGCAACCGCCGTCACGGTTCCATCCGCTGTCGCCGTGGCAGAATCAAGATAAGCCTGCACGTCGTTGGCGATGTACTGCGACCCAACAGAGCCCGCGACGCCCGCCGTTCCGGCGAACGATCCACCCGCCGTAATGGATTCGATCGTCGACGTTGATTCGGCGAGCAGATCAATGTTGCCGCCCGACGACTGGACTTCTGAGGATTCGATGAAAGCGTGCGTCGTGTTTCCGATTTCATTGAACGAGACGGCACCGCCAACTGCCACGGTACCCGTTGCCACAGCAATGGTGCCTGCAATTCCGCGAATCGTAGAGTCATCCGAACTCGCAACGCTGATGCCACCGTCGGAATCAACGACAGACTGGTCGCTGATCTTCGCGGTGGTTGTGTTGGCGATATTGTTTAGTGATACCGAACCGCCGAGTGCGAATGTCTGGGCGCCGGCTCCGCCAGCCGTAATCGTCTCGATCAATGAGGTCGAAGCCGCTTCGATTGTTGAAACGCCCGCGGCAGAAACGAGGGCTGATTCGATCGACGCCACGGCCGAGTTCTGCACGTTGTTGATACCAAAACCACCACCGAGCCCCGCCGTTGTGCCGGACGCGGCAAGGCCACCGGTAATTGCCTTGATCGTTGAATCGTCGCTCGCGGATACCGTCAGATCGCCGCCAACCGTTGTTTGGTCGTTCGCGTTGATGTCGGAGATGGTTGCGATCGTGTCATTGGCAATCGTGTTGAAGGAGACGCCGAATGCACCGACCATGCCCTGCTTGCTGACTCCGACGGCAGCCGTAATGGCCTGGATCTCACTCGC
>CALHZT010000393.1 GCA_938040995.1 uncultured Pirellulaceae bacterium
AGGGTATGAACACCAAAGCAAAAGTCGCGCTCAGAAAATCGTATGGCTTTAAGACCTTTGAGGTCTACGAAACCGTGCTATATCACGAACTGGCCAAGCTCCCAGTACACGAAATCGCCCACCGATTCTGTTAACGAGGCACAACTTTGAATGGTCGCCCTCAATGAGTACGAGCGCGGATCCCTGCGCCTTGCCAGTATCAGTTCTGATTTCAAATCCCACTTGCACGACGATCTGGTCGGCATCGTTCATTGCGAGTTGGCCGAACGAGTGGATTTGCGCGCCCTCTGGAAGTCCCTCAATAGAGCTTGAAACCAAACGTGGTTTACTTTTGGCTTCCGCGAACCAGACGCCGCGCGTGAACCCGGAATAGCTGATTCCGGCACTTGTTTTCCGCGCCTTGGCTGCAGCTGCTTCAAAGGCAACATTTCCATTTTCATTTTGGGCAAAGGTTCCGATTTTCTGAAACAGGACTCCATCCGGTTTGCCTGGTGCCGGCTGGCCACTCTCGGCAACCGGTGTCATCTCGCCCGGAACGCCAGACCAAATGCCTGTGGGCATCTGACTTACGGCGGCCTTCACGATGTTCTCAGTACTATTCGCATCGGGTTTTTCGCTCGCGATTCCAGCAGGTGGAGAGTCAGCAGACTGAAGTCTCGATCGGAAGGTCATGTGACCGCTCGAGTTTTGTTGAATATCATCGAACTGAGTCAGGTTACCGTCAGCCGCGACCGCACCCGTCTCCAGCACGGTTCGTGGCTTACCACCACGATTCGAAAGGACAACGCAATACGGGTTCGAAATTCGCGGTTTGTTTCCGAGTCTGGCCACGGCAACGACGCCACCGTCACTACCAGCCTGCATTTGAATGTTGAAAACCTGCAGCTCAGGTTGATCTGGAAGAATCGCATCTCCCTCCCGAATCCATGGTCTCAAGCCATCGTCTGACTCGACGTAGAGGGCATTTTCATTGGGACACTGACCCTTCGCCTGGAACAATCCCCTCACGCCCTTTCCGTTCAGTTGGGCAAGAAACACGACCTTACCGTCGTTATCCACCGAGACGTGACGCGGTCGGCTTGACAGTGTGACTCCTTCAGGCAAACCAGGAGCCTGATCCCCCGCCATCATGACAGTCCGGAACGTTGCGACCTCGGCCGTCGTGGATTGGCCGTGCAATCGGTGGGTGACAACAACTACGCCTACGAGGATGAAAAAATGGAACGCTTGCGAGAGAACCTTCATCTTGATTTCCTGCCAGATGGTTACGCGACCTGTGATCTAGGCAACCAATGCCCGTGGTCTTATAGACGTAGCGCAACACGCGAAGCTGCAAAGAAAATGGCAAGAAAAGCACACAGATATGCGGTTTCACCGCCGGGCTTCGTGCTACTTCGCGAAAGCAAATAGCATTTCTCTGGCGATTTGGCGGCAGCGCTCATCATAAGTCGCCGATTCAGAATCCGTACCGTCACTGATTTTCGGATCGACATACGGTAACGCGATTTTCAGGCTCGCGCCGGGCACGACCGGACAAGCCGCATTGGCGCTGTCGCAAACCATGACGGCGGCAAAATCTGCCGAAGGATTGGGTGGTTGGTCGTAGACCTTGGAAAAACACCGCCACGGCGAACTGTTTGGTGATGTTCGCACAGCATAGATTGGGTTGTCGGTAGGTGACGCGGTGGGATTCGGTTCAGCGGCGACATCGAATCCGCATCGTTTGATGGCCGCGACGGCATTCGGGTGGAACGCCGTCGCTTCCGTACCGCCGGAAAAGGTGGCAACATCTTTTTTGCCAAAATGCTGTGCGGCGACGCCGGCCCAGATCTGCGCGAGATGGCTGCGACGTGAATTGTGCGTGCAAATAAAGTTTAGGCCGATGGGCGAGAGCGAGGCCTGTTGACGGTTGACCCATTCTGTAAGTGCGGCCAGTTCAGCGACTCTTGAAGTTGATATTTCGTCGAATTCACTGATTCGAGCTTCGATATAATCAGCAAGTGTCGAAGTGAATTCCATGTCGCTGTTGTCCTGCCCGCTTCAAGGTCCTGGGGAATATCGCTGATGATACTCGACTAAGAAGAATCGAGCGAGAGTCCCGCCTCGATACGTATGCGCTCCAACTGCTTGAGTACCAGAAGTGATCTCAAAGCCGGTACTACGAACATTTTGAAATGCCCTCCAAGAGAAACAGAATGAAAATCATCCGTGGCCATGAAGTTGAGTTTGCACCAGCGTCTCACGCCGATCCGAATACTCCTGGAGTCGTAAGGCGCGTTCTGGCAACGCGCGATGATTTTCAGGCGGGACAAACCATGATGCTGAACTGGGCTCAATTGCCCGTTGGAAAGTCGTTTCGGCCTCATTTCCATGAAAATATGCAGGAGGCGTTCGTGATCATTCGGGGGCAAGTCACGATGAATGTAGATAACGAACCTATCGCGCTCGATCGAGGCGATGCGGTCCTTGTTTCACCGCGTGAGATTCACTCGATGAAAAACACCGGGGACGAAATGGCTGAGTTCATCGTGTTCGGAATCGCGAATGGAGAAGGGGGGCGGACTGTGATTGTTGGCCAAGAGCCGTGATGTGGTTCAGAAAGGCGGCGGTTCAGGATGACGGTGGTTCAGAATGACGGCTGGGGACAGCCGTGCCACGATCGATCGCGTTCCTACTTTGCGACTCGCTTGGTATTGTTGTCGAGCATCGGTTTTACCTCCTCGACAAAATCGTTCGCGTCCTTGAACTCCCGATAGACGCTGGCAAACCGGACATAGGCGACTTGATCTAGATCTCGCATCTGGTCCATGATGATCTCGCCCAACTGCGAACTGTCGACTTCTTTTTCAAACTCCGTGTAGATACGGTTTTGAATCTCAGTCACGACCGAATCGATCTGCTCCGTACTGATCGGCCGCTTCCAGCAGGCCTTGCTGATCCCGTCGCGAACTTTCAGCGGATCGAACGGTTCGCGGACGCCGTCCTTCTTAACGACCTTGATTTCCATTTCGTCCAGGCGTTCATAGGTGGTGTATCGCCGTTTGCAGCTGACGCATTCGCGCCGCCGCCGAGTCGCATAGCCGTCCTCGCACGTACGGGAGTCGATGACCCGGTCGTTATCGAGCTTGCAGAACGGACAACGCATGGTGACTCCATAGATTAACGGATCCAGGGGGATTCGCGAGTGCGATCCGAGGACAACGAACTCTTTATTACAACAATTCCGCGTTTCGACAACAAGCCGCCGGGAAATGGCGGAAAGCTGGCAAATTGCGACATATTTTGCGGCTTGATTCTGGATTGACCAGTATCCACATGTCGACATCGATCAATACACTTGATTCGGTCGGACGAGTTCACGCAGGTCTGCATTGGCCGGATTGCGTAGTGGATCTTGTTAAGGATCCTTGCAGCAAAAGCGTTTTTTGCGGACGACTGAGGGATCTTTGACAAGATCCACTACCTGGGAACTCAAATCGTTTGAGCAGTAGTGGGATATAGGCGGCGGAAAGGAGGCGGACATGCACTGTCACGGTTGCGGGCGAAGGATCGTCGACGAAGCCTACTGCCCTGAATGCGGCGAACGCGTTCTCGACGAACCGAGGGCCAGCCGTGCAGTCCGGCAAGAGCGGTCTGGCCTTCGCGGGGCGTCCCAGGATGAAGAAGTCACACTATGGGCCGGGTCTTTTTCGTGGAAGGGTCTGTTCCGCGAACTGGCCGCCGCCGTCGCGGCGACGGTTGGTCTGATCTACGGAAAGCTGAACATTCTCGAACCGACGGTTCAGCAGTTTGCGGTACCAGCGATCGGCGTGATCTGGTTGGCACTCGGCCTGTGGCTGGTTTATCAAAAACTGAGCGTTAGCTACCGACTGACGGACCAGCGACTGATTCACGAACGGGGGATTCTGTATCGACGATTCAACAGGATAGAAGTGATCGACATAGATGATGTTGGTTTTGAGCAGGGGCTTATCGAGAGAGTGATCGACGTTGGCAGGATTCGAGTCGATTCATCCGACGTTTCACATCGTCGAGGGCTGTTGCTCAATGGGATCAATCGCCCGCGTTATGTCTATGAACTGATTGATGAGGCGCGTCGGGAAGAGCGACTGCGCTACGGCTTGCATGTCGAGGCAATCTAGTGCGGGTCGCACGGACGTAGCGTTTCGGGCGGCGTGAATCCCGAGCGACGAAATGACTCTACACCAAAGTCGAATGCGCTATAGGACCAGCTTTCGTTCGCGTTAATTCTGAGCGGCGGCGCGACGGGAGGGCGAGGCTGGCCTGTCAAAAATGTGGCTATTTGATCGCTAAATTAGAGATTGATATTTGAGAACTGTTGCGCAACTTCGTATTAGATATTTTGACAACACGTCCAATAGCGAAGGAGCGCAACAGTGTCGTT
>CALHZT010000394.1 GCA_938040995.1 uncultured Pirellulaceae bacterium
GATCACGCTGTCCCACGGTTTTTACAACCCAGGCACGATCGATCTGCAAGCCGCTGATCATCGACGCAAAATCGACTTTCGAGTGATGATCAAGAACAGACCATACAATACTCATACGGCCTGATTCCGAGATACTAGGCACCAACGGCGGCCACCTTAGTCGTTGCCTCACGGAAACATGTTGGAGCCAGTCCCATTTTCCGCTCGTTGCCTGAAAGTGCGCAACTTCAAAACTTACTCGTCGGGTTGTGATTTTATTCAACGCTACGTTCGTAGTACCGGCTTTAGCCGGAATCGTTGGCCTTTGAGACAGTTCATTTCCGCCTAAAGGCGGTACTACAAACAAAAACTCACGCGTCGGGTTGTGGTCGTTTTCGTTAGCTGTCGCGGCAAAGAGATTCATACCGCATTGCACCCGGCAGCTGACGCAGCCGGCTCGCCTGCGGGTGCTGATCATCAGATGGCAAATGGTCGTCTCGCAGTTCCCGGCCCCGTTATTGAGAGATTGAAACGCTCGCCTACACCTATCTACCCGCCAACCCGCCCACAAAAGCTACTATGGCATGATTTCCGCGTTTCATTAAGATAATCCGAGATAAGCTGGGCAACCTCGGCGATCAGCGAAATCAGTTGCCCTACAGCTTTGCCGTTCACTACGTCAACAAAAAGGACTCGACGTGGCCGTCATCATCACGGAATTTCAACTGGATCAGTTTCACGGCGGCTCGCCACTACGAGTGCTTGATCTCGGCAGCGGCCTCAACGTCGCGCTCGTCCGCAGCGAAGTCGGCAGGCAGCAACTGCTACGCGTCGCGCCCTGGTTTCTTTACGGCCCCGGCGACTTTTTCCCGCAGCTCGGCGACAACACGAACCAGCCCGAATCGGCAACCGTCCCGGGCGTCGGCGGGTCGATGGTCCTGCGAACGGACCACGGTGTTTTTCGACTGGACCGAAACTGGGGTAACGAAACGCCGTCCATTCAGCTTACCGCGAACGATGGCAAACCGTACGACGCCGAATACCTGGCGAACATCCTCGAAGGCTTGCCCGCCAAGACGTATCGCGAAGTGCTGACGTTCGATCTGGCTCGCATGGCAAGAATTGTGCAGGGGCGAAGTCGCGGAAAGACACGGCTCTCCCGCCTGGCGACTTATTTAAAGCACAAGTCTCCACAACCAAACCACGCCGCCGTCATCGACAACCGTCGCAATCTTGGTGCCCTGAATTCGCACGTTGGGGAGCTGACGCAGCTACTCGCGTCGAGCGCGAATCTGGACGCCGCGGATGACGAAGACGATTTGTCGCGCAGTGATCGGGACAAACTGAAACGCGAACTTAAAAAGCTGGACGAGGAACTCGCCAATTCCCAGGCTGGACTTCGCGACCTCCAGGCGGACATTGACCAAACGCAATGCGCGATCGCAATTACCGGAATTCGCGAGCGATTGAACGAAGCCAATCGGGAACTCGACGATATTCGTTCGACGAAGAAACCCGAAGCCGGCGTGGGGTCGCGCGAAGCCACCGAGCGGCTCGACAACAAGATCGCAGCGTGTCGCGATGAGCTGAAAGAATACAAAGCCGAACTCGAAGATCTCAAGCGGCAAGGAAAAGAACTCGGCAATCTCAGCCGCACGGCTTCGCTCGTTCCGCAGATCGACGCGCTCCTGATGCAGGAAAAGTCGTTGGTCAAGGAAGAAGCCGCCATCGAGCAGTTGGCAATCAAACTGCAGGATCTTGAATCACGACTGGACGCCGAACGCATGTCGATCGGCACGACTCCGGCGGCTTTGACATCCAGCAGTGCGGTGCTCGACACGCATGTCGCGGCGAGAATGGATTCCCTTGCCCAGCGACTGAGAGAATCAGAGCGGGAACAAACGGTTTCCGAAGAACGACTTGCCCGAGCCGAAACGTCCGGTGCCCTGATCGCGGAAGGCATGACGCATTCGCCAGGCCTTGCCGCCAATCCAGAAGACGCCCTCGCGATTCACGATGCCCAGCAACGTATTATGCGGCTGCAAGAGCTCATGGGACTGGACGAGCAGCGACATCGCCTGGAAGCCGAATACGAAGATCTGCATGTCCAGCTCCGGCGACTGTACGCCAGTCAGCTGATGCCGTTCCGAATGATGATGGCTCTTGGTGTGCCGTTCATGATCGGGATCGCGATGATCATCTGGGGGCTTGTGATGACGCAGCCGGCCAATTGGCAGTTAATTCTGCTGGGCTCGATGGCTTCGTTGGCGTCCGCCCTGATCAAAATGTCGATCGACAATCGGACGGACGAAGTCATGCGGGCGACTCGCCGGCGGCTGTCAAAAATCACGTGGCAACTCGATGAGCTCGAAGCTGCCAATAACGAACCTGGTCGAGCCGGCGTTTCGATCGCTCGCCAACTGCAGGACGCCGAACAACAGCTGGAGCAAATGTCGCAGCGGTTCGCGGCGAGGGATGTATCGCCAGTCGCTCCCGTCAGCAATCTGGGCTCGGCGTCGCTCGAGACGGCTCGTATTCATCTGAACGAGTCGCGGCGACGACACGCGGAACTGAATCAGCAGTGGCGCGAGTTGATGATCGAGATCGGCCTTTCGCCGAATCTGACTCCGCAGCACGCTCGCGACGCGCTGGCAGAACGCGCCATGCACGCGCCGGCTCGCGACAATAGCGGAGAACGTCAGGCATTGGAGCTGCAAATTCAGCATACCCGGATGGATATCGACCGGCGTCGCGACTGGTTGTCGGGAATGACGGGTCAGGCGAGCCAGCTAATCAAGGAACTGAACGTACCCGCGAGCGGTGTAACGATTGGCGAGCAGATCGACATCCTTCGCGAGTCGATGAGCGATTACAAGGATCGCACCCAGACGCGACGGCAGTTGCAGCGAGCCATGAAGCGGGTCAAAGACAAGGCTCGCCGCACGAACGAAAAGGGTCGGCAGCTATCCGATCAGCGTCGTAAGCTGAATGAAGAACTCGAACTGAAGAAGAAGCAGTTCCAGTCGGAAGCTCAGCTGCGCAAGGAACGCATCAAACAGATTGAGCGGCAGCGAGACCGGCTGGATCAGGAAATCCTCGAAGTCCGCAATCGGTACCGTGTCACGAACGAGTTGGAGTCCGAGCTTTCCGAAGAGGACCTGCATTCGCGGCTGGACGATCTCACCGAAAAGTTGGAGCGTCATCTTGAACGGCTGATGCGGAAGAGCGAAAAACGCGGCCGCTGCCGTGCCCAGTTAAATGCAGGCAACGGTCGCTCGCGGATCGCGTGGGGTGACCTGCTTCGCAAAGCCAACGATATTGCGCTCGAATGCCAAAACCAGGAAGTTTCCCAAACGGTCGTTGTCGGTGATTTCGAGTACCTGAAGCTCGCTTCACGGTTTATTAGCCACCTGACGAACGGTCAGCTTGTCCGGCTGGACGTGCCGCAGGACAACGAACTCGTGGTCGTGGACAATCGCGGCAACGCACTTGGCTTGCCGGAGGTTCGCACGGAACACTACGCCAATATTTACTTCAGTCTCTGGCTGGCTCGACTGGAAGCGTACGCTGATGCCGGTTTGCGGTTACCGATCGTAGTTGAAGATCCGGTCCAGGCGACTGACGCCGACAGCAAGCGAGTCGTCGCGAGCCTGCTTCGCGATTTCGCCGCCAAGGGACATCAGGTCTTCCTTGTGACTTCCAGCCCGGAGAATGCCGAACTCTTCGCACAGATGGATGTTCCTATCGCCGACTTGTCAGAACGAATGACGGAAATTGTCGCAGTCGCCGATGGCTCGGTAGTCACGCCCGCAGCTGCTGTTCCGCTCGAGCCCGTTCATTCCGAGCTCGAGAGCTTTCAACGGCTGGAAAATGTCGACCGGCAACTGGAGCCCGCAAGAATGGAACCTGCGGTCGAGAAGCGACCGGTTGCGGCAGAGCGCATTGATGGGCCACTGTTTCCACCCATGAATTAAAATTCAGGCCAACCGCAGGGCGTAGGGTGGGACAAGCGGAATTTTTCAACAAAGCGCGACACATCTTTTTCCTGGGGCCACCGAATCGCGCCAGCGCACCAAAACGCGAGCGATGCCCCACCATGTTCGGGTATCCATCGCATCGCCGCCGCATTGAACCAACGCGGTTGGTTGATCCCCCGTTGCGCACCATCACGCAATGCAAACGGGAAAAATTGGACGCCGCATCATGGTGGGGCAGCGCTACACGCGCGGACAATTTGACGGGCGATCAGCATCATGATCAAACGGTGTGAGAAGCGGTGTTGACGAATTCCGCTTGTCCCACCCTACGGATCAATCGATCGACGGCTCGTCCAGTAAATCACCGGGCACATATTCCGGCGGGGCTCGATACGACTCGTTGACAGAATTTTGCGGCCATGATTCATCATCAATGGCTGGTTCCCCCAACAAACGACTTGGCGGAGAATCAACTTCGTCGATACTCGGCGAGAGGCTTGGATCAAATGGTTCGCGAGGTCGGTTGATTAACACAACGAGGGCGATTGCACCAAGAATTAGCGCTGCAATCCCGATGCCTCTTCGGCGAGAAGGTTCGTCATCGCCACCGTCGTCTTCTCCGCCATCCCGGCGACGCCCACGGTCGAACCCAACGGCGTATCCGCGCATCGAGCCCTCACGGGCTCCTTCCCGTTTCCCGTCGCCATACCCTTCGTCTCGACCAGCCGCATATCCGGCGGCGAATCCGTAGTAGTAGGCGGCCACGACGACTGCGACGGCAACAATCAAGCCGATGAACGCGGGTGGAATGGTGTAGGTTGGAGACATAGCTCAAAATGTCCCGAAGTCTTGTGACGAGGCTGTTCGGAATCTAAACAGGGAGAGGAATTCCACGAAACGTATTCGCAAAAGGGTACGAATTTCGATGGGTCGCCTACAATAGCAACAGCGATGGAAACAGAGACAACAGGACAAGATGACGCGACGCACGATCTGGAAGGGGGGCTGAGCCCTCCGCAGTACGGTATGCGTCATTTGCTGCTGTTCATGGTCGTGGTAGCACTCCTTCTGGTGGCGTTGAAGACGCTCGACCCGATCCTCACATTCACGCTGATCTTGCTGGCAATGTCCATCTTTGCCCATGTCGCTGGCAATGCGATCGGCACCCGGCTCCGTGACAGCCGGTCAAACTCGATCGCTCCACAAGGCACGACCAAAAAAGCTGAACAGCATCATTACGCAAAGACAACCGAACTGAGTGAACGACAGCCACTCGGATTATTGATGCGCATTGTGACTGGAATCAGTGCGCTCGCCGGCGCGATCGTTGGCGGATGGTTCCTGGCCAGTCAAGCCGGCGACAAGGCAACTGTCGCCAACGTGACACTCGCCACGCTGTCCTGCGGCGTCCTCGGTGGCTTGTTCGGATTCTGGCTGAGCAGTTTTTTGCAGATCGCAATTAGCGCCGTCTGGGAAGCACAAAAAGAAACGTAGAGAGGTTTGCATTCTGCTCGCGAAATTGAGCCGCTGGGTTTTGAATATCGATTGCCGAACAAGGAACTCCGAATGGCGAATGGTGCGCGGTCGAAGGTGCGCGGTCGAATGGAGAGAGAGCGTTCGCTTCAGAATAGGCCGAAGGCCTTAAACAAATTAGCCTGGGGCAAAGCATAACGAGCCCCAGCGAGTATTGCGCCGCCCCAGGAATCAATCCCATTCAACCAACCGGCCGAGCAACAAGGCATGATCTTCGGGGCGGACGATCGAGGCCGAATCGTTGACGGTTGAAGTTTCGCCGCTCCCTCCGCCCTTACTTTCGAGGTGATCGACCGGTGCGCGGTCGCAGGCCAAAGCCCAGCCTTTTGAAGCTGTCAGTTCATGCAACATTTCGTGACTTCATTAGGATCTTGTATGTGGAGTCATGCCCACGGTTTGTCTTATTTTTCTTTGACTTCTTCCTGCTCTTTGGTGTCCATTTGTTTTTCTTGTA
>CALHZT010000395.1 GCA_938040995.1 uncultured Pirellulaceae bacterium
AGCCTCGCCCTCCCGTCGACCGCCTCTTCTTTCGACCGCTATTCTGGGCTCGTTATGCCAACTTTTTCGCCACCGAAGTAATTACCTCGAATGCAACCGCCACATCTTCCTCCGTCGTATCAAACTGGCCACACATAAAGCGGAGAACCAGCTTTCCGTCGTGGTTTGTTTGAGTCAAATAGATGCGGCCATCGTCGTTGATCGCATCTACGAGTTGGAGGTTCAGTCGGTTGAGATCTTCCTCATCGCGACTGGACGATTCCGGCACGTATCGAAACGTGAAGAGAGAGAGAATCGGTTCCGTCGTGATTTCAAAATCTGGCGTCTCTTTCAGCTGCTCGCATAGTTCTTTGCTCCACGTGACGTGATTGCGGATCATCGTTCGAAGCCCCTCCAGCCCGTAGGCCCGCAGAAGAAACCAGACCTTCAGTGCGCGAAATCGCCGGCCAAGCTGGATCGACCATTCACTAAAGTTGATGATGCCGTCGCGACCATACGTTTTGAGATACTCTGGTTGGATCGCGAGTGTTCGTACCAACGACTCGGGATCTCGCACGAAATGAGCCGAGCATTCAAATGAGACGCCAAGCCATTTGTGCGGATTGAAAACGATGCTGTCCGCAAGGTCGGCTCCGTCCCATAGCTGGCGATACTCGGGGCAAATCATGGCTGATCCGGCCCACGCGGCATCGACGTGTGTGTAGAGGCCCTCGGCCTTTGCGAGTTCGCAGGCCTCGCGCACGTTGTCGGTGGCTCCCATGCTTGTTCCGCCGACGCAGATGATGATTCCGGCCGGCACCATTCCGTTCTCCCGATCGGTCCTGATCGCATTCGCCAACGCCGCAATATCCATCGCAAAGTCTTCCCCCGTTTCGATTTTGACGAGGTTCTCCTGCCCCAAACCCGCGACCCACATCGCCTTGTCAATCGAACTGTGCGTGCGAGTCGACGCATACACACGCAATGTTGGTTGTTGGCTGAGCCCTTTCTGGTTGCCTTGCCAGTCCAGCGCAATTTCACGCATCGTCAGCACAGCACATAACGTCGCGCTCGACGCGGTATCCTGAAATGAGCCTTTGAATTCTTCGGGCAGTCCGACCGCCTGACGTAGCCAGTCGACCATTCGGACTTCGATTTCCGTCGCGGCCGGCGAGGTCTGCCAGAGCATGCATTGAGCCGCCATGGCGCCGGCGAGTTGTTCGGCGATCATGGATGCCGGTGCAGCGTTGCTCGGGAAGTATGCGAAAAATCGCGGGTGTTGCCAGTGCGTCATTCCTTCTGGCACGATTCTCGCAAAGTCGTCCATGATGGATTCCATCGTCTCGCCAGATTCGGGCGGCGATAGTGGAATCTGGTCGGCAATTTCTCCCGGGCTCGTTTGCGCACGCACGGGCAATTGTTCGATATCCGCGAGGTACTTTTCCGACCACTCCGCTGCCACACGAGACCAGCGTCCAAATTCAGATTTCTTCATGTGCTTCTTTGTGGTGAGTCAGATTTTTGTTCTCTAAAAACCAGATCGGTACGCAAGCGAGACAGCAATCACAACCCGACGCGTCAGCGAGGGACTTGCCAGGGGCACGCCGGGTTGTGGTCCCTCGGGGTATGGTCCCTCGCTGACGCTTCGGGTTGTGTTCCTTCGCAAAGTGTTCGTAGTACCGGCTTTAGAGTCCGTCCGGCTTTAGGCGCAAGCAAGACAGCTTTGCATTCGCAAGAAATAAAGATGCCTTTCCGATGAAATAGTTTTTGTACAACTAGGGAATCACCAGAAAGGCAGCGTGAGTTTAGCAATGAGCCGCGAATCAAAAAAGGCAGTTTCGTTCGCCACCTTTGAGAGAAGGCACTCAAGAGTTTACAAACCTTGAAGTGCGTGTAGGCAATCACCTCCATGTGCAAGCAGTGTCGCATTCGATGAGAAGTGTTGATATTGGAACGATGCGAAGTGTGTACCGCGGCTGTGGCTCGAAACCTTATCCGCCTGAACTCATGCTCGCGATCGCTTTGTATTGTCTCTTGCAAGGTGTCTCATCGCCCGCGAGGTGGTATGAGGCTGCCCGCACCGTGGACCAGTGCAAGTTCCTCGGAAGAGGAATCGCCCCCGCTCGATCGATCTGGTACGAGTTCCGTGATCGAAGTGCGAAGTTTATCGAAGCAATTCACCAACAGCTGATACATGCCGCGGTCCAGCAGAATCAATACACTCCAACAGAGTGCTCGCTCGATGGCACCTTCACCCGCGCTGCCGCGTCACGTCACTATCTGCCGAACCGCGAACAACTCGAAAAACGAACAAACAAATTGAAAGAAGCTATCGAAGTGCTTGGCGACAAAGACCTGCGTCACAACGACGATCCGGGAGTACCGAAGTTTATTGCTCGCACAAGTGAAGGACGCGAGCTGCAACTTCAACGATTGCAACACGCACAAGCCGAGCTCAACGAGAAAATTCACAAAAACGCGGCAAAACCCAAGCGTTATCAAGTTGAAGAAAAGAAGATTCGCATCAGTCCGGCAGATCCGGACGCCGCCCTTGGTCGTGATAAAGAGAAGGTGTTCTGTCCACTTTATAACACGCAATACATGGTGTCGTGCGAAAACGATGTCATCGTTGCCTATGGTGTTTGGGCACAGACCAATGACTCGGGAATGCTGGTTCCGATGATCGAACGAACGCAGGCGATTGTCGGAGCTTCTCTGAAAACGGTCCATGCGGACACGGCCTACTGTTCCTTGCTGGAACTACGCGACAGTAAAGCGTTGGGCATCAACTTGATGGCTCCAGTTCAAGAGGCAAGCAAGAGTTCCAAAAAAGCAGTGGATGGGGAGCCGCAGTTCTCTCAGCAAGAATTTACCTTTTCGACCGATCTCGAATCTTGCACCTGTCCTGCGGGCCACAAAATGAAAACTCGTTCGCGTGGCCCCAAGCCTCGTGCCGATGGGCGAGTGGTTTACGAAGTTCGATTTGGTCAGAGTGCAGAGGTCTGCTCTGAATGCCCATTAGCCAAACGCTGCCTCCAACCCACCAGCAAGCGGCGAACCGTCTCACGAATGGAAGGGCAGAATGAACTCGATGCCCAGAAGGAGAAGATGGAAAGCGACGAAGGCAAGCGAAGCCAAAGAATTCGTGGGCAGACGGTAGAGCGATCATTCGCGGATGGAAAACGTAACCGAAACCAAGGCCAGCAAAACGGTCGTGGCCTACGACGCGTCCGAGCCGAAGTTGGCCTACTCGTAGTTGCGCAAAACTCACTCACGATCTACAATCACAAGAGAAATGCTGAAATATAGATACCCAAAGCCGGACGGACTCTTTAGCCGGAAGCGTACCTGTCCGCTTGAAAGCGATACTACAAACTGCTTGTCGCAGCCCATGTGACTTCCTGTGACGCGTCGGACGATGATCGGTTGTTCACGCGTTGGGTAGTCTCGCAAATTTGGTACCGCTCGCTTGCTGGCCCGGCTGGTAGTTACACTAATCTCGTGACCAACCCAAACGTAAGCAATACCCGTCGCCCGTATTTTCTTGGCTGTCCCGGCTGGGCCTGTGACGACTGGGTTGATTCGTTTTATAGCACCAGCAACCGACAGCGTTGGTTGGGGCAATATTCTCGTGTCTTTAATTCCGTCGAAGGGAATAGCACCTTTTACGGACTACCGAAGCTCGAGACGGTTCAGCGATGGGCCGATTCGGCGGCCGACGGTTTCGAGTTCGTGCTCAAGTTTCCACGCGTCATTTCTCATGATAAGGAACTTGTTCACGCGGATCGAAACGTTGGCGAGTTTCTGGAAGTGCTGCAGTTGCTCAAAGACGCCAATCGGTTGGGCCCGGCGTTCCTGCAGTTGCCGCCATTCTTCGCGGGCAGGCAGTTGCCGGACCTCGCCGCGTTCCTGCATAAGCTTCCGGACGATTTTCACTATTCAGTCGAAAGCAGACACGCCGACTATTTTGATCAGGGCCCGGTCGAGCGAGAGTTTACGCAGCTATTGAGCGAGTTGAAAATCGACCGCATGCTCTTCGATAGCCGCGCACTGTTTTCGTCGCCGCCCACGGATGAATGGGAAGTCGAATCACAGACTCGTAAACCACGCTCACCCGTTCGGCAAACGGTGACCGGTTTGCGACCTGTCTTGCGACTGATCGGTCGCAACGATATTCCCTCTGTTCGACCGTGGATGGAACAGTGGGCGAAAATTGTTGCTGGCTGGATCGGTGAAGGTCTGACGCCGTACATCTTTACACACGCACCGAATAACGAGTACGCACCAATTGCAGCGCGGCAGTTCCATTCGATTCTCACTGAATGCATTCCAACGTTGCCTCCGTTGTGTGGCTGGCCTGCCGAAGAAGTTCAGAAGCAGCAGCCTTTGTTCTAAATGGGCGAGGGACGAGTTCTCGACAAGTACAAGCTCGAAGCGCGATCGAGTGGGCTGCAATGCAAGCAGACCGGCGCAATACCAAAATTTCTATTTCTGGCTTGAATCGATCTGCCGTTCTTTCAGTTGTCATTTGCAACCCGCCATTCCGCTTTTTCGCATGTGTTGACATTTCGTTGACAACTGCCGTCGGATAGGTAAGTTGTTGGTTGGAGAAAGCCAATACCGTTTCATATACAGGTGCGATGATCTGCAGCGCAGGATCTTCGCGCCTTCTTTTTTGCGCTCATGTAACCAGGAGGTGAACTAGTGATACTTCGACAATTGTTTATTTGTATTGTGGCACTCGGCCTTTGCTATCCCGTGACGGCTCAATGGGGCGCAGAACGGGGACCGAATGGTGTGGCAGAAGGTACTGTACTTTCGCCAGTTATGGACCCGGAAGGAGACGCCATGGCTGTGCTCGGCGCAGCGCCGCCGCTTCTCGATATCGACACTCTTGATGTACGCTATTCGGCGACCGACCTGAATTTCTCGATGACTTTCTTTAACAGCATTCTGCCTCCGTCGAGTGGCAGTCTCGATGCGCTTGTCGGCGTTATTGAATTCGATGTCGATCAGGATATGTTGACAGGCATTCCTTCTTTACAAAATGCGTTTAGTCCGCCGTTCGCGATGCTCGGCAGCGGCATCGAGTATGTCATCGACTTGTTCAGTGAAGTCGCGCAGCCGGGATTTGTGAACATAACCGACATGAACGGATTGTTGCAGGGCACGATTCCGGTCACCTACACCGACAACTCAATTTCCGGCGCGATTCCGCTTTCATTGCTGGGGAATGACGACGGCTTGGTAGACTTCGCTGGTGTCATCGGAACCGTCACACAACCGACGGATGCGATGGAAGTCGTTGGAACGAGTATCGCCGTGCCCGAACCGGGTTCATTCGCCATGTTGTTGATACTCCTTTGCGGCGTGGTAAACCTGCGCCGAAAGTGAGTAAGTGGTTCACGGCTCGGGAGGCGAGGCTCCGTCCGAGCCGCCGTACGTGGCCCGTCGATCTGCTGTAAGAAGCGGCTCAACCTGGCACCACTCACCGCGAAATCAATGGCTCCGAACCTCCATAGGATGGGCACTCCTGCCCATCCTGGCGTCAGTCGTTCGGTTCTGGTGTCGGGCAAGAGTGCCCAACCTACATACCTGCATAACAAACTTCGCAAAACGTAATGATCCTTCTCGGCTTGGACGGAGCACTCGCCGCCTCGTCCTACCGTCCATCCGTGAACGATCGATACCGGGGAGCAGAAATTTATCCCTGGATGATCTCTGGATCATGACAAATTAGCTCAAGCGTATTCCCTTCGGGGTCTTTAAAGAACAACGCCCGCGCATTCATGTTCTCGAACACCGTTTCCGTTGGCTCGAGTCCGCGGCTGTGCAAGTGTTCCCTGTGGGCATCGTAATTTTCAACGCGAATCTCAAACGCGAGGTGATTCAGCGTAGAACGGGATACGTCATGGCCAATCAGACGACGTCGCGCGTGAATGTGGCGCTGATGATCGATCAGGACCAGCATCTGCGGATGGTTGTTGCGGCCAAGTGGTGAATCGACTTCCGCAATCGTCATGAAAACAATCGTAGGAACGCCGTCAGGGTCGGGCGATTCAGACTCAAAACTGGCGGAGGAATGCGTCTGGAAACCGAGTACCTGTTCGTAGAACGATTGCATCGTCGGAATGTCTTTGACACTCAGGACGATTTCAATGGCACCAAGAACCCGTGGAATTTGATTCGGATCGACAGTCATTGTGACACGCTCGATTGAAGTCGCTCGAACACCAAGTCGTCCATGGTATCCGACTACCTGTTTGGATGCATCAAGAGTATGGAATGAGCCATCGACTGCCAAATCGCTTGGTTCGCCTATCGGGATTCGCCTGAAAGTTCTCGCGAGCGCCGCCAAGCCAATTGGCTCCAGCGACGATGGGATCGAAGTTGCCGTATATTTGTAGTACCAGCTTTAGGCCATTACTGCTCAATTGGAATTGGACCAGCATAAAAACTCACGGATGACGGCCGAATAGTTCGTAGTGGATCTTGTTAAAGATCCTTGCAGCAACGGCGATTATCGCGGACGACTGAGGGATCTTTGACAAGATCTACTACCCATGAATTCAAACCGATTGAGCTGAAATCACGGGCTTCTGAAACAATTTGACAGATTGCCGTCTTTCGTGCTACTGTACTATCTCACTAGTACACGCGTGCGAGAATTCTCATGATTCTGCAAATTGACCCGTCCAGCGGCCTGGCGATCTACGACCAGATCGTTCGGCAGCTCAAGTTCGCCGTGGCGAGCGGCAAGCTGCGACCGGGCGAACTCGTTCCTTCGGTTCGCGAACTGTCAAAGCAGCTGGCCATCAATCCAAACACGGTGGCGAGAGCGTACCGGCAGCTGCAGGACGAAGAGGTCCTCGAATCCGTCCGAGGGCTGGGCATGCAAATGGCGGCTGGTTCTGCCAAACGCTGTCGTGCCGATCGCAAGAAACTAATATCTGCGAGGCTGAAAGAAGTTTTTCGCGAGGCCAGGCAAAGCGGGCTCTTGCGAAGTGACATAAGCAGCCTGATCGAGAAAGAACTGAAGTCGTTCCCTGAAACTGTGGAGGCAGACACACCATGAATCATCCCATCATCAATCGCCCGACGACTGGCCATTCCATGATTCACTTCGACAGCGTATCCAGGAGTTTCGGCAGCCAGATCGCCATGAAGGACGTTTCGTTCGAGGTTCCTGCCGGAGTCGTGTTTGCATTGCTCGGCGAGAACGGTGCCGGAAAAACGACTTCGATCAAAGCCATGCTGGGCAATGTAAGACCCGATAGCGGTAAAGTGACCGTGATGGGTATGGATCCAGCTGCAGACAGCGTCGAGATTCGTAGAAGGACTGGCTACGTCGCCGAGCGACCATCACTTTACGACTGGATGACCGTCAAGGAACTGGGTTGGTTTGCGGCAGGCTTTTATCCGGACGGTTACGAAGCCGAGTATACGCGGCTGGCGGAAAATTTCGGTTTGCCACCTGGAAAGAAGATCAGCAAATTATCCAAGGGGATGCGAGCCAAAGTTGGTTTGTCGCTCGCGATGGCGCATCAGCCACCACTGCTGATTCTTGACGAGCCAACATCGGGGCTGGATACGCTTGTTCGCCGTGAGTTCCTGGAAAGTATGGTGGACATGACGGCGGCCGGGCAAACCGTCTTCCTTTCCAGTCACCAGATTCCGGAGGTGGAACGAGTCGCCGATATCGTGGCGATCATGAAGGGCGGGCGTCTGCTTCTTGTGGAGGATCTGGCGACGCTGAAGGAATCATGCCGCGAAGTCATCGTGACATTCGAAGATGCGGTGAATATCACCACGGTTTCCCAACTCGCCGGTTCGATCGTGAATTACTCGATTCGCGGGCGTCAGTGCGCCTGCCTGCTGCGGACGGAAGAGGAAGAGTCGCATTATCAGTTGCAGGACCGGCCTGATGTTCGCACCGTCGATGTGCGCCGTCCGTCTCTCGAAGACATTTTCATTGGATACATGCAATCGAATGAACCGCCGACGGCGCATTCATCAGATTCACTGGCGAGCAAGGAGGCAGTCCGATGAATTGGCTTCATGTAAGACGAATCGCGTGGAAAGAGATGCGCCGGCTCGGCGTATTTTGGGTGCTGCTGGTTGCGCTTTGGGCTGTGTGGATGGCGGTCTACGCTTGGGTGAACTGGGATGAAGGTCGGTCAATCGCCACAGTCTATGACTGGGCGTTCCTGATGCTGTGGACGACTGTCATCTATTGCTGTGTCTGGGGAGCTTTGAGCTTTTCACTGGAACACGAAGACCGCTCATTCGGATTTCTTCAATCGTTGCCGGTACGCGCGAAGAACGTCTTTTACGGCAAGCTGACATTCGGCGTAATAAGCCTGTTGGCGATGATCGCGTGCTACGTACTGATATTGTTTGCTTACTCGATCACGTTTCGTGAAGTGTGGGGGCATGTCGACAATATTTCCCAGGGTTTTTTGTGGTTGGGAACGGCCGTGGCTTGTCTTTCCGCGTGGATGTTAACCGTCGGCATTTTCTGGTCGATGCGGGTAAAGCACCCATGGCTCGCGATCACACTTGCGATCATTTCTTCATTGGCAATCCCGTACCTGATTGTAGTACTCGTGGAAAGTGGATTACTCGGCCAGTGGATTAAAAGCACCGAATCCCCGTTACCGCTCGCTTGCCTCGTTATTGGAACCACCGTGGCATTCTTCGGACTGGCCCGCCAACGGGCTACCCAGTGGTTAGGGCGCGATTTTCAAGTTGGCAATATGCCAAGACAATCGACGTCATCTATTGGCCCAACGGGAGATCCGCTGAGTCGACTATTCTGGATGCAATTTCGGCAATCCAGGTGGCAGCTGGTTTTGTTGCTAATAATTCCCGTGGCGGTATTTGCGGCAAACGCGGGAGTGCGCCCCTGGGAACTCATCATTTTGGCCGGTGGGCTGCTGGTGGGACTGGTTGGGCTCGGCGCTTTTCGAAGTGAGCATCGGCAACAGCGATTTCGGTTGCTGGCCCAGTTTGGAGTTCCAGCCGGGAAATTCTGGCTGAGCAGTATTCTGCTTCCTGCAACGATGTCAATTCTCATATCCATCTCTGTAGCGTGGGCTTTCGGCCCGGTCGGCGAGATACTTCCATTTTTTCTGGCGTATTTGGCCGTCTTCAGCATCAGTCAGTTTTGCTCCATCGCGTGGCCGAGCACAGTCATCGCGACAGGAGCCTCCATTGCCGCGAGTGTTATTGCTGCGATATGGATCATGTTTTGTAGTTCTCTCAACGTCCCGGTCTGGTTGAGCAGCGGCCCGCTGATTCTCTTGCCACTGCTTGGGAGCTATCTCAGAGTCTCGCGATGGTTTCGGGAAACAGGAAGCTGGCGACAGTGGGTGGTTCCAGGCCTTCCGCTCCTGCTGATGATCCTTGGGACGCCCATTGCGGCCGGTATCTTTCGGGCGACCGAGATTCCACCGACGGAGATTCCAGAGCAGCTTCTGGTTGCACCCGCTCCCAACTCAAAGGCAGATTCGGACCGATACCAGTCGGCGTTTGCCAAGGTTCCAGATTTCGCGGAATCCCGACACCTGCTATTGCCATACGTTAATGGAGCGTTGGACCTGTTCGACTGCAATGAAATCAGTCAGTGGGTCAGTGAAAATGATGCCGTGGTCGATTCGCTTGTCGAGACGATCGTCCAGTCGGATTCGATCAGTGGAGTTCGTCACGGTCATTTTTTTGACCGTTCAACCTGGGGCATCTCAAAGCACTCTCCAAGTCTGTTGACTTCGGTGGTGTTGCTTACGCGGGCTCGCCAGGCCCAGGACGCCGAGGATCCGGACGCTGCATGGACGGACTACATGACGACTCTTGATTTTGCACAGGATCATTATGGTGACTACGCACAGGTTGCGATGGCGATCGAGTCGCTGGTTTACCGGGAATTGGTCCATTGGGCAATGAAGGACGAAACGGATTCGGCAAAGATCTTCGCGTCGGCGGAGTTCCTCGAGACGTATCGCCGTTCACGACCTTCGGAAACAAACCGCTTGGCGGCGGCTTATCAGAAGTCGGATGCTGCACTCGTTAGCTGGGAAAAGATGAGCGATCACATTCGCGAGGGTGGATACCGGCAACTGTTGCCATCGCACATCGAGCGGAATCCGCTTTCGGCATACAACACCGCAACATTGCGAAAGCTTGCCCGCCTTTCGCCGTTTGAGTTGATTCGTATGCGGCGATGGAACGATCGTTATTTTGTGAATCTGTTGAATCAGATGAACCAGGGCTACATCCATGCGGATTTAAACAGCACACGCATCCATGATTTCCATTGCCGGGGATTCATCTATCAGATGGCAGCGATTGCCGTTCACAAGGAAACGGGCGAGTATCCTGGGAGTTTTGAAGGCGTCAGCATCGGAAGTAAAGAATTGCCGGAGGATCCGTTCTGGCCAGGCGGCCGACTTGTTATTGCGCAGGACAATCCTGAATCGCCAGGAGCCGTAAGCGGCAAATACATTCGTACGACTCAGGAAACTTCAACGTCTTGCTCGGATGTTTTTACGCGATCGCGGTGTTTTGTACTGCCTGATTTCGATAGCTACAGTCGTGAGAGTTTTGAAAAAAAACGAAAGTGGTTGAGCTCCGACAATTACCGTCGCAGGAAAAGGGGCGAGGTTGGCGGCGAAGCAGATTATGGAGCAGATCATTTGGGAGCATGCGGCTATGAAGTCGGGTATGGCGAAGATTTTCAGTTGACCGATGAGGAAATGAATGCTGCCGGCGAAGCCGGGTTTGAGGCACAGCGATTCGGCTTTGATGGCCGCCGAAATAACGACTACGGGCCGCGCCTCTCCATAGAGCCTGATGAAGCCCCGGATGGCAAACCTGAAACGCCTACCGATGTTGCACCTGTCGAATCCGCACCCGCAAATTTGCAATCGGATCTCATTGAGAACGATCCACCGGGTGACCGGATGGATGTCGAAGGAGAAGACAACAGTTCTGGCGAGCCTGAACCGTCGCCGGTTGAATGATTTAACTGGAACGCAGTTTCTGCGGGCTCGGGCGGGCGAGGCTCCGTCCGAGCCGCCGAATCTGGCAACGGCGATCCGAAACTGCCAAAGTGAACCAATGCGCTGCGGCGCACCGTGGCGCATCAAAAATTCAGGAATTTTTAGGGAGTGGACGAGGCAACGAGTCCCGTTGCGCAACGCGCAAGAAACGGATTCGTGGCCTCAT
>CALHZT010000396.1 GCA_938040995.1 uncultured Pirellulaceae bacterium
ATACTTGTTGGTATCCAGGTAGTCGAGAATGTTCTTGCCAGATTCGTCGTAGAGCTTCTCGCGACGAACGGCGACGGTGATGCAGTCGGTGCCCGAAGCGGCAAGCGACTGCTCCATCAATTCAGGGGTGTCGTATTTGCCTGTGCCGACGATCAATCGGCTATGCAGGGTGTGTGAGCCGATCTGGAATGAGTCGGGTTGAGATGCTGAGTCAGAATTCGCGTGCTCAGCGTTCGATTTTGAAGATTTTGTTTCGATACCCATGACTCACTCGTGTTTAACCGGATGGCAAAAGCCGCCCGACGGTTGGGACTCGTTGCCTCGTCCACTACTAACTAACGTGCGCGGTCGCGTATTCCAACGGTGCGCGGTCGCAGGCTAAAGCCTGTACTCCAACGGTGCGCGGTCGTACTCCAGGACTCTCTAACCGCCGCCTGCCAGGGTGACGATCTCAATTTCATCGCCGGACTGAATCTCGTATTCCGAATGCTTCGTACGCGGAATGAGTTCCATGTTGACCTCGATCGCATCCTGTTTCGACTGGAGCGACAATTCCTCCAGCAGCTTCGTAAGCGAAGTCGCTGGCTGAACAGAGCGAGGCTGTCCGTTAATTTTGATATCAAGCTGGCTCAAAGCAGAACTCGGACTCTCTAAACTTCAGGGAACTTGATCCACTTCTGATCCGACTGCGAACTTTCCACGGCTGTTTTGACGAACGCCATTCCGGCGACTCCATCATCCACGTTTGGGAAATCGTAACCGTCGGCAGGTGGACTGTTGCCGTCGATCTGATCGCCGATGGCTTTCGCAGCCGCCAGGTACACGTTCGCAAACGCCTCGATGAATCCTTCCGGATGCGCGAACGGCGTTCGCGTATTCGCGGCGGCTTCCGGGCCAACGTAGTCATTGCCACGACGATAAACTTTTCGCGGTGCGTTGGCGTACTTCACAATCAGGTCGTTGGGATACTCCTGATGCCACTCCAGGGACGCCTTCGTTCCATAGACGCGAATGTTCAGGTCGTTCTCATCACCATTGGAAATCTGCGACGCGTAAATGATCCCTTTGGCTCCACCCTGAAAACGAATCAGGTTGTTGCCATCATCATCGAGCGGCATGCCCGGGATGAACGCGGTTAGCTCCGAGCACATTTCTTCGATCTCCAGTCCGGTGATGTACCGAACCAGGTTGTGCGCGTGCGTGCCGATGTCGCCCATGCAGTTAGAGAGGCCGGCAACGCTCGGGTCGGCTCGCCAATTGGCGATCTTGCCCTGCCCTTCGCCTTCGACATCACCCACGGCATAACCTTGCGGGTACTCGGCGACAATTTTGAGAATGCGTCCCAGCTCGCCGGCCTTCACCATCCGTTTGGCTTCCTTCACCATCGGATAGCCGGTGTAGTTGTGAGTCAGTGCGAACACCTTGCCCGATTTGTTAACGATATCCCGCAGCTCGTACGCTTCGTCCAGCGTAAACGTCATCGGCTTGTCACATACCACGTGAAAACCGGCCTCGATAAACGTCCTCGCAACATCGAAGTGCAGATTGTTGCGAACAACGATGCTCACAAAGTCGATTTTCTGGTCGTCCGGCAACGCGGCTTCCTTCTCCGCCATCTCCTGATACGAGCCGTAGACCCGCGACGGATCGATAAAGAAATCTTCACCTGACAGTCGGCTTTTCTCCGGATCGGATGAAAACGCTCCAGCAGCCAGCTCAATCTTTCCGTCGAGGTTGGCAGCCATACGATGCACAGCGCCAATAAAGGCACCACGACCGCCGCCGACCATGCCCATGCGTAGTTTTCTATTCATATCTTCAGCCCAATCAACAAACCGTACTCAACAGAATCGTTTCGATATCGTAAGTCCCTAACAGGCCACCGGGGCACCTGTCTCTGCGGACTTGTAAGCCGCATCAATAACCTTCATCAGCCGCAATGCCTGATCCGGCGTATTCAGTGGTTGCTCGACGCCTTCGATCGTCGCGATGAAGTTCTGAGCGGAACGGATTCGCCCCATGTCTTCGCATTCCTCGACCGTGATCGTTTTATCAACCGACTTGCCGTCTTCCTGAACATACAGTTCGCACGTATCGATTGCCGTGTCGTCGAGCCCGTCCGTCCCGAACAGCCGCTCGACCTTGCCGCCGGCCTTCGTGCCCTGGAAAGTCACCGAGACTTCTTCCCGCTTGATCATCTCCGCCCACGAAATTTGAAAACTCGCGACTTGTCCAGTCTTGAACGATACGAAACCATGAGCCGCCGATTCGACATCGGTGGTCCCTTCCGCGTTGTCAGGAATCCCCCACGGCCCTTTGAAGCTCGTGTCACTGATAAAGTCGTCGAACGTTTGCGCCATCACGTGCGACGGTTCCGGGTACCCCATGAAATACATTGTGAGATCGAGCATGTGCAACAAGTCAATAAGCGGACCGCCGCCTGATAACGCCTTGGTTGTGAACCAGCCACCAAAGCCAGGAATGCCCGTCCGACGAATCCATCGCGACTGAGCCGAATTGATCTTGCCGACGGTTCCGTCTTCGATCGCTTTCATCATCGCGTACGACTCGGGACGTGCACGGTTATTGAAATTGAACATCATGTGCTTGCCAGATTTTTCGGCAGCAGCAATCATCTCTTCGACTTCCGAGGCATTGAGCGATGGCGGCTTTTCGCAAAACACATGCTTACCGGCATTGAGCGCCTGAATTGAAATCGGCGCGTGAAACTTGTTCGGCACGATGACGGAAACCGCATCAACGTCCGATGCCAACAACTCGGCCACGTCGCCATAAGACGTCGCGATCCCGTTTTCTTTGGCGACCTTCTCCGCGGCCTCTTTATTGATGTCAGCGATTGCAACAATCTCGGCGCCGCCCGCCCGAAAACCCTGAAGGTGGTACTTGACCATACCGCCAGCACCAATGATGCCTACTTTGGTTGCCATTTTGTTCTCTTTGTATTCTTCGATGAGTTGTATCGGACCAGACGTTCGTGAAGTCCAGCTTTAACCGACGCCCGACAAACTGTCTTTGTTCACGACCACAATCGTGCGACGATCCGCCATAATCGCGGAGTCGCCAAACGTCCATGTATAGCAAATTCGCGCCGATTTCACGACCAGCCACGGCACGCTTTCCGTCATGTCGGTGGCTCTTGCCTAACGTGGAGAGTACCATGCGACTGGGTTCGCCGCGTTTCGCAGCTCCCCAATCCGGTCCCCATGAACAGCCGATCAAATGTTTAACCGACGATCACTCCGACTGCCGATTATTCTCGCGATCGCAATGATCGCGTTGCTCATCGGTGTCGCCGTCGGATGGATCCTGCTGACAGCGATTCAACTCAAATCGGATGGAACACAGACCGCCACCTGGGTGACGCTTCTTTCTGTCGGCACCGCGTCGTTGGTACTGCTCGTGGTCGGAACGGTGATTTACCTCGTGCTCTCCATCAAGGCGATTAATGTCTCGCGGCGGCAGTCCAATTTCATGGACAGTGTGACTCACGAACTCAAATCGCCAATCGCCTCGCTCAAGCTGTACCTGCAAACGCTCGACCGGCACAGTGTTGACGACGAACAGCGGGAGAGCTTCTACAAGTTCATGCTCGAAGATGTCGAGCGACTCGACCATCTCATCAATCATGTGCTCCAGGCGGCTCGACTGGAGAGAAGCACTGGAGGCGAATCCTCCGAAGTCATCGACTTGACCCAACTGCTGTCCAAATCTGCCGAAGCGATCTGTTACCGCTACCGCGTTCCGGAAGATACGATCAAACTGGACCTGATGCCTTGCTGGGTGGCTGCCAATCAAGTCGACATGGACCTGGTCTTTCGCAATCTACTCGACAACGCCGTGAAATATGCAGGCGAGCCACCAGAGGTTAGCGTCACGCTGGTCCACCAAAAATCCGGTAAAGCGAAAGTCACCATTCGCGATAACGGAGCCGGCATTCCCAAGAAGTTTCGCAACAAGATTTTCGCACGATTCGTGCGACTGGGCTCGGAACTACAACGCAAGAAACCTGGTACCGGCCTCGGTCTCTACATCGTGAGAACACTCGTGGCCAAATGGAAAGGCCAGGTCAAGGTACGTGAAGCTGAAAGCGGTACGGGGACCATATTCGAAGTCGAACTCACCTCGACACAATCGGTGCCACCGGGTGGCCAGGAAAACCCGACACTGGGTTCTTCCCCGAATGAAATTCTGGACAACAACACATCGCAAATCACCGTAGATGAAACATCTGCGGTCGATGAACCGTCGTCGCCAAATCAGACGGAGCTGACGCAACAATGAGTAAGTCGCGAATACTAATCGTCGAAGACGAGGAACACCTCGCGGTTGGTATCAAGTTCAATCTCGAAGCCGAAGGGTTCGAGGTAACCGCCAAGGGTGACGGTCCCGCCGCGATGGCGTTTCTTAAAGAGAATCGAGGCGACATTTCGCTGGTGATTCTCGATCTGATGCTCCCCGGCATGAGCGGCTATGAAGTCTGCGAATCGCTCCGGGAGAATGACCACCTGATGCCCGTGCTCATCCTTAGCGCCAGAACTCTTCCCGAGGACCGGTCACGCGGCTTCGACGTTGGAGCCGACCAGTACCTGACGAAACCTTTCGAGCTGGATGAGCTGATCGCGCGAGTCAAGAATCTGCTGACCAGGTACGAGAACAGGCGCAACCAACCGGCGACGACCAGGCTCGAAAAGCATACGTTTGCCGATTGTGAAATCGACTTTGAGAATTTGCAGGTGACCGTGCGCGGCAAAAAGTCCCGCATGACGCGACTGGAGATGAAGCTACTCGAGTTCTTCGTTCGAAACGAAGGCCGCGTCATTCCGCGCGGAGAACTTCTGGTCAAGGTGTGGGAGATGCCGGCCAGCATCACAACAAGAGCACCGGATCAGTTCATCCGGCGCCTGCGAAAAACATT
>CALHZT010000397.1 GCA_938040995.1 uncultured Pirellulaceae bacterium
CTACAGCGGCTCGGACGGAGCCTCGCCCTCCCGCCAGTCGCCGCCATTATTTTGAGTTTGTTTCTGCTTCTCATATCACCAAAAATTTCATCGGCTGACACCGCCAAACCTTCCCCGCCCAACGTTCTTCTCTTCTTTATCGATGATCTCGGTTACGGCGACTTGGGCTGTTACGGATCGACATTTTATGAAACGCCGCGCATCGACAAACTGGCCGATGCGAGTGTCCGGTTCACGAATTTCTACTCGGCCAGTCCGGTGTGCTCGCCGACTCGAGCCGCACTGATGACGGGGCAGGCTCCCCAACGAGTCGGCATTACCCAGTGGCTGCCTCAGCCTCATGAGAATCACCTGCCGCTCGAGCAGTTCACTCTCGGCGAGGCATTTTCGCAGGCAGGATACCGCACCGGCTATATCGGGAAATGGCACCTGGGCCATTCGGCGGAGCACGCGCCGGACCAGCAGGGGTTTGCGTGGACGCGCTGCGTCAACAGGGCCGGTCAGCCCGCGACGTACTTTCATCCTTTTGCTAGCCGGAAGAAGGATGGAGTCGGCTATTGGGATGTTCCCGACCTCGACGAGGCATCACCGGGCGATTATCTCACCGACAAATTGACGGACAACGCGATTGAGTTCCTTGGCACGACGGAAGACAAACGCCCGTTCCTGTTGTGTCTTGCGCACTACGCCGTGCATACACCGATCCAGTCACCAAAGCCGCTTGTTGAAAAGTATCGGGAGAAGCGGGCGAAAGAGTTTGGCGCGGTCGGCGACCAGGAAACACCGTTCGCAAAGGAAGGGTCGTCACAAACGCGATTGCGGCAGGACGATCCGGCATACGCCGCGATGGTTGAAAATCTCGATACGAATGTAGGCCGCGTGCTCGACTACCTTGAGCAGAGTGGGCAACGGGACAACACCATTGTTATTTTTACATCCGATAACGGTGGGCTGAGCACGCTACCTGGAAAACGCGAGGGGCCGACTTGTGTGCGGCCGCTTCGAGCCGGCAAGGGTTGGACATACGAAGGCGGTATCCGCGTGCCGCTTCTGATTTCCGTACCAGACTCGATCTCAGATTCGATGTCCGAGAGTGTCGGCAATACTCGTGAAAATCGCAACACTTGCGACAAGCCGGGGATCACAATGGACCTCTACCCGACTCTGCTGGACTTATGCGGATTACCGGCCAATCCAAAGCAGCACCTCGACGGCATCACGCTTGCCCCGGCAATGAAAAATGCCGACCTGTTGACTCGCCGCACGATCGCGTGGCACTACCCGCACAAGCACGGATCGGGTCACACGCCATCGAGTGCGATCCGGCATGGGAGATGGAAACTGGTGCGCCGCGCGGCATGGAAAGATCAGGCCGAATCTGTTGAGCTCTACGATCTGGACGCCGATCCGGGCGAATCGAAAAATCTGGCCCGGACGAATGCGGACATGACGGCAACGTTAACATCGCGGTTGGATGACTGGTTGGAATCGACAGACGCCACGAACAAAGCCGGGCGGGGTTTCGGATCGTGAGCGGCGAGCGTGTAAAATGTGCCGGAGTCATTCTCGCAGGTGGTGAGAGTCGCCGGATGGGTGTGGACAAGGCGAGTCTCGATTTTGGCGGCGAAGCCATGCTTGTCCGAGTCGCCAGGGTTCTGTCCGCAATATGTTCGCCGATCGTCGTGGTGGCCGCGCCGGGTCAGGTGTTGCCTGCGATGCCACAAATTTCGGCCGGCGTGATAGATGTTGTGCACGATCGACAATCGGGCCGTGGGCCGATGGAAGGCTTGTCCGTTGGTCTGGCTCGGGTTGCGGCGTTGGCAATGGGGCAAGGCAATGGTGGCGAGGAATTCGCTGAAGATTTCGCTGCGTTGGTCACGACATGTGATGCGCCGCTCATTACGGCGGCTTTCGTATCGCGGTTGCTTGAATTCGTTGATTGGGAGTCGTTTGATGCGGCGGTACCCATCGACGAAGTTCGCCGCTACCCGCTGTCGGCAATTTACGGACCAGCGGCGCTACCAGTCATCGAGCAACGCGTTCAGGCCGGCAAGTTAAAAGTGATCGACATGCTCGACGAGATTCGCACGCGGTTTGTGGACAGCAGTGAACTTCGAACCGCCGACCCTGAATTGTTATCGCTATTGAACATCAATTCGCCAGAAGAGTACGAATCGATCAAATCGCGGTCCGATTCACAATTGTAGAACGTTGTTGGTAGCTTGCCATTTCATCAAAGCGTACCTTGTTCGATGCCATTGATCTGATCGACGTCTCGTAGTTCGCGCGACATGGTTACGGTCGTCCCGAAGGGGCAAAACAAATCAGTCTGGGGAACAGCAGAAGCGAGCTTGCGAGTTGGAGCGCCGCCCCAGGGATCCAGATTCCATGATGAATATCGGTCGAGCCAAAATACTCAACATCTATTCGTCCCAACCGAGGCCGGAATTGAGATGGCCAACCTTATCGATTGCGGTCTCGGATCACTTCCGAATTTTCAAGCACATTGCTCGACCACACATGCCTTAAGGTTCCGCGCACCTGGGGCGACACTCGACTCGCTTGGGCTCGTCGCGTTTGCCCCAGGCTAATTTGTTTGGCCACTTCGTGGCGATTTTTGCCTGTCATCCATGACGACTACCATATTGAATGGGTTCCCGGCGTTTACATCTGGCACGATATTCAAAAGTGATGACCGAGCTCCGGAGGGAGTTCAGTTTCTTCCCAGTAAGAAATGTCCGAGCGCCTCGCCAATGCCGGATGCAAATCCACCCACAAAGGCAAGCAGAACGCTTGCGAAGAGTAGTGCGACTTTGTTTTCCAGTAACCAGGTGAGAGGATGTTCTTGCTCGTGTTTCTGGATCGCCTCCTCGCCTTTTTCGGTCAGCTCTGGATTTGCAATTCCGGTATCGTCGACTTGACCGTCTACGAGGCCTCGTTTTTGCATGAGCGCAAAGAGTTTTTTCATTCCCGGGTCATTGCCGAGATCATCTCCTCGTTGGATCTTTATCAGGACGAAGGCTCTGTTAGCGGAGGTGTTTTTCATTTTTTCGTCGATTGCCCCGATTCAGCGGCTGGGTTTTCCTGAAGCGACGTGGGTGAGTGTAGAGCAATTGCCCGTATTTCGGGGCGGCGTCTGCACTCCCGCCGGAACTCACCTGATTGTAAAATCAGGTCATGGCATCCACAAACACATCGGTCGAACCGTGGCAGATTGACGTCGCCAGACGGCAAATTGAATTCGCACGCGGCTATACGAAACGACTGCTTGCAGATATTGAACCTGACGAGTGGTTCCAGATGCCGGGCGGGGCGACGACGCATATCGCCTGGCAAGTCGGCCATTTGGCGATGGCTGAGTATGGTTTGGTACTACTTCGGATGCGTGGGAAAGAACCAGAAGACAGAGAATTTATCACCAACGACTTTATTCGAAAATTCAAACGCGATTCGGTGCCATCGAACGACCCGGCGGCTTATCCTGTGACGGATGAGATTTTGACCGTATTCGACGCAGTCCATGCGAAAGCGATGGCAGAGATCGGCGGATTCACGCCGGAGCAGCTGAACGAGCCACTACCGATGCCGACGGCGGCTTATGAAACGAAGCTTGGATCGCTGTTATTCTGCGCGACGCACGAGATGTTGCACGCGGGGCAGATTGGATTATTACGGCGGTTGCTTGGTAAAGAACCGATGGGACCATTGGGTTAGGATTGCGGGAGCAACTGTCCTGCGATCTTCGATCGAAACAGAGTGAAACTTATGACAGAAACAGACCAGACAGCAGTCGACCAGCTAGCAATGGTCGACAACACCTTTGCCGAAGCGTTCCCGATGGCTGGCGCACGGTTGATCATTACGGCCGACGATCAGGAGCTGGCGACGATCGCCGCGAACGAATTCTGCGGCAACGCGTCGAGCGTCATCGGCTGTGACGCCGAGGCCGGCGTGGAACGAATGATGACGTCGGATCAGACTCCCGACGGGCGACCGGGCGTTTCGGTGTTGGCTTTTTCGTTCGGCAAAACGGGGCTCGCATCCGCCATCGCGGCTCGAGTCGGCCAGAACGTGCTGACTTGTCCGACGACAGCATGCTACGACGGGTTGCGCGATGCCGGGATTGAGATTCCCAAAGACAAGCGTATCAAAATTGGTGGGCAGCTTCGCTTTTTCGGCGATGGTTTTCAAATTGCCAAAAAGCTTGACGACCGACGATTTTGGCGTATCCCGGTGATGGATGGCGAGTTTCTCTGCGATGAGGAGTTTGGTACGGTCAAGGGCATCGGTGGCGGCAACCTGATCTTGTGCGGTGCATCGGGCCCGGCGACTTTGGCTGCCGCCCGTTCGGCTGCCGAGGCGATCCGTGAAGTTCCCGATGTGATCATGCCGTTTCCGGCGGGCATTGTGCGGAGTGGTTCGAAGGTCGGATCGAAGTACGCCCAGCTCAAAGCGAGTACGAATCACAAGTTTTGTCCGACATTGCGAGGCCAGGTTGAAACCGAGTTGCAGGACGGCGAGAACGCAGTTTACGAGATCGTGATCGACGGTTTGTCGGAGTCGGCGGTTGCGAGGGCGATGCAAGCCGGCCTGGATGCGGCGATTCGGGCGCCGGGGATGTTGCGAGTGACGGCTGGGAACTATGGTGGGGAACTCGGCCCGCACCATTTCCATTTGTTACGTTTGGAAGAGAAAGTCACCGGCCAGGGTGCGTAGGCCAAGCGGTACCTGAAGAAAATTGCCAACCCTCAACCTCGGACCCTCGGACCCGACGCGTGAGCGAGGGACCCTGCCGACAAGTTTTGCCCCTCGTTCACGCGTCGGGTTATGATGACACCACGGACACCGGTTCAAAGAGACAATGACAGATCAACCTACCAGCTCGCCCAGGCAGTTCCTCCTCAATCCGACTCGATCGGCCCAGCAGGGCGTCCATATCAACATCGGGAAGTTCGGGCCGGAATACGAGAAGATCGTGACCACAATGGAGATCCATCCGGACGATATGGCGGAGCTTGGCGTCGTCGATGGTGACTGGATCGTTGTAAGTACCGACGTTGGTTCGGCTGAGTTTTGTTGCAAGTCGGGGAAGGTGCCGGTCGGAATGCTGGTCGTTCCTTACGGCCCGCCGACTTGCAAATTGATGAGCGGAGATACGGGCGGAACCGGGATGCCTCTATCCAAAGGTTGGGACGTAACGGCGGAAAAGATTGAAAAACCCGCTCAATCTCCGAATGAAGATTAATCTTTGGAGCGTGGTAGCGTTTCCGTCGATGAAAATGAAATCAAAGGTTACGAACGCATTTGCGATCTGGTAGAATCAGCAACATGACAATCGACAATCAAAATGGCAGAAATGCCACCGACCCCGCCACTCCGGTCGACATGGCCGGCCCGGATTCGCCACATTTTCGTGCCGAACCGGTCTCGTCGACAGACCCGACCGACGTTGCGGCTTGGGAAGAGGTCGCTGACGGGCGCTTTATGCCTCGCCGTGTTCGCGGTAGCTGTCAGGGTCGTGCGCTTGGCTGAACCTTCACGGTTCCGTCGTCCGGTTCGGACGAGTAGCAATAACTTGCAAACGAAAATTTCCCCAAGTGATCAAGGAATCTTCGAGCCCCAATAGCGGCTCCAGCGGTAATTCCGGAAACGGAACGGAACTCAAGATCGTCAAGAATGCGACGTGCACCTTTTGTGGCTGCGTCTGCGACGACATTGAACTTCATGCGGATGATGTCCGCATTCACAAGGCAGTCAAGGCGTGCGTTCTTGGCAAGGCGTGGTTTCTGAACCATACGGCGGAGCGGAAGTATCCCGATGCGCTGATTGACGGTAAGGAAGCGACAGTCGACGAAGCCATCGAAGCGGCGGCTTATCATCTGTACAAGGCGGATATGCCGCTTGTATACGGGATGAGCAATACGACTTGTGAAGCTCAGAAAGAATGCGTCGCGCTCGCGGACCAGCTTGGTGGCTTGCTCGACAGCCACACTTCGTTGTGACACGGTCCGACCGAAATTGCCGCCCAGTTGGGCGGAAAAGTAACGTGCACGCTGGGCGAAGTCAAAAATCGAGCTGACTTTATCATGTACTGGGGTGGGAATCCTGCGGAGTGTCATCCGCGGCATTTCACCAAGTACACGCTCATGCAAAAAAGTAAGTTCCTGCCGCGCGGTCGCAAAGATCGCACGATGGCACTGGTGGATATTCGCGCGACGAAAAGTGCAAAGGCAGCCGACATCTTTCTGCAGGTCCGCCCTGGGAAAGACTTCGAGATGATTACGATCTTGCGGGCGATGGTGAAGGGTGAGTCGATTCCGGAATCGCAAATCGCCGAGACCGGATTGTCGCTCGAAACGCTTGAAGATCTTGTCGCCAGGATGAAAGCCGCCAAATTCGGAGCCATATTTTTCGGCATGGGCCTCTCGATGACTCGCGGGAAGCACATGAACTCGGCCGCGCTGCTCACGCTGGCTGCAGAAATGAATGCGTTCACGAAATTCGTCGCCATGCCGATGCGTGGACACGGGAATGTGACGGGCGCCGATGTGATTATGCGTTGGCAGACGGGTTACCCGTTCGGTATCAGCTTCAATCGCGGCTATCCGCGTTATAACCCGGGTGAGTTTTCGACGGTCGATGTTTTGGTGCGAGGCGATTGTGACGCCGCGTTCATTATCGGTGCCGATCCTGGTGCAACGATGCCTCAGCCGGCGATTGACCATCTGGCCGCGATTCCAACCATTTGCCTCGACCCGCACGTTACGCACACGAGTAAGCTTGCGAAGGTGCATATTACAACCGCACCAGCCGGAATCGCGGCACCGGGAACGGGCTACCGGATGGACGAAATTCCGCTCCCGCTCAAACCGGCTTTGAATTCGCCGTACCCATCGGATGAAGAAGTCGTCCGCCGCATCAACCAGGCGATTGCGAAGATGCCCGACTGGATGCCTGAAGGCGAACCGCCGATGGTGTTGTCACAGGTTTAAGAATTGTAGAACAGTTGTCCTCAACTGTTCACGTGGAAGTAGTTCACACGCAACCATCAGAAAAAAGCAGTAGGCCTGGCAAAGTTCTACTTTCGAGCTATCTGCAATTGCGGCGAAGCCGCCCAGAAACAATTGAGACAATTGTTCTACATTTTTTCGCGGAGCCAAAAAGCGACTAATCAATGAAAATCACTGGCGGTAAAGTTTACGATCCGGCCAATGGCATCAACGGCGAAGTCCGCGATCTGCACATCGTCGACGGGAAATTCGCGGACAATGCGAATGGCGCAACCGGCGGTCGAGAGATCGATGCGACGGGGATGATTGTGTTTCCGGGCGGAGTCGACGTGCATACCCATGTGGCGGGCGGCAGTATCAACTTTGCCCGCGCGATGACGCCGGAAGATCATCGCCGGACGCAGGCGTTTATCCGGACTCAGTCTCGTCGATCCGGGCTGGGCGGGATGGCTCCGACGACTTTCGCGACTGGCTATCTCTACGCCGGTATGGGCTTTACCACCGTCAACGAAGCCGCCGTGCCCGCGCTGTCCGCGAGGCATACTCATGAAGAGCTTTCCGACATTCCGATCGTCGACAAGAGTAGCTGCGTGCTGATGGCGAACAATGAGATCATGCTCGATCTCATGGAGCGGGGCGAATACGACCGGGCTCGTGACATTGTGGCGTGGTATGTCTGGGCGGCGAAATCGTACGGTGTCAAAGCCGTCAATCCGGGTGGCGTTGCAGCCTGGAAATATGGACATGACGCAAAAGGCATGTCGACCGCGATTCCCGGTTACAACAAATTGACGCCCGGTGACGTGGTCACGCAGCTCGCCCGAATTATCGACGATCTCGGTCTGCCTCATCCGATTCATCTGCACTGTAACAATCTCGGCGCGCCCGGGAACGTGGCGACGACGCTGGAGACGATGAAGCATCTCGAAGGCAGTCGCGCCCACATTGCTCACATGCAGTATCACGCGTACGGCGGTGATGACTGGAGTACGATGCGATCGGAATCGGCTCAGCTGGCCGATTACTTCAACGCGCATCCGAACATGACGACGGACGCGGGAGCCGTTCTGTTTGGCGACACGGTCACGATTACTGCCGACGGTCCGTGGCAGCATCTGCTTTACAAACTAACCGGCCGAAAATGGGGCAACCTCGACGTCGAGAACGAAACGGGTTGTGGAATCGTGCCCTACACCTACAAACCGAGTAATCTTGTAAACGCCGTTCAGTGGGCTGTCGGACTTGAACTCCTGCTGCTGATTAATGATCCATGGCGAGTGTTTCTCTCGACCGATCATCCCAACGGTGCCTGTTTCTGGCGGTACCCCGAGATCATCCATTTGTTGATGTCCAACGATTTTCGTCAGGCTTGCATGAAGAAGCTGACGCCAGCCATCAAGGGTAAGATTACGCTGCCGGAGATTACCCGCGAGTACACGCTTTACGAAATCGCGACGATCATGTCGGCTGGTCCGGCGAGAGCACTCGGTTTGCGGCAGAAAGGAAACCTTGGTGTCGGTTGCGACGCGGATGTCGTTATCTACGAAGAGGACAAAGACATTGAGAGGATGTTTGGGCACCCACGTTACGTATTAAAGGGTGGCCAAGTTGTCATTGAGGAAGGCGACATTCGTGAAACGCCCGAAGGTCGTGAGTTCATCACAAGACCTTCGTACAATCCGGATACCGAGGCTTTCCTCAAGCCAATTTTTGAAGACTGTTACACCATGAGCTTCGAAAACTATCCGGTGGAGATGGAGCGGATTGAGCATCCCACGATGATGGATTGTGTGGATGTTGACTGAGCAACACGCCCGCAAAACAACGTCAAAAACGTCGTAGCCGGACTGGCAACAGTTCGGGAGTGGCTTGAGTGACTTTGCGTCGCCAGCTACGCCCGAAGTCTTGCGACCTCGGCTACGGGTCGATGAACAACAACGAACAATTGAGCATTTCTCCCTGTGTCTGTAATTCACCTCGTCGTCAAAGAACAACCATCCGTTCCCCTGGAAGCGGAGTGCATTTCGCCCGACAGCTTTGCCGAGTTGTCGAACGACGAGATTCGCGCGCTCCGGGTCTATCATGGCAAGCGGCAATGCCGCGTTGATGACTTCTTTGATGTGGACGGTGAGAAAAGCGACCACATTCAGATTCACGGTGACGTTGGGCGAGTCCGGTGGCTGGGCCGAGCCATGACTCGTGGCACGCTGCAGATCTATGGCGATGTTGGCATGCACCTTGGCGCCTATATGAAAAACGGTCGGATCGAAGTCCACGGGAACGCCGGCGACTGGATCGGCGCCGAAATGAAAAACGGATTTGTCCATATCCACGGTGATGCCGGCGGGCAAATCGGAGCCGCCTATCGTGGCAGTCTTCGAGGCATGAAGAACGGCACGATCATTGTCGATGGGACTGCTGGCATCGAAGTCGGTATGCGGATGCGTCGTGGCACGATCGTGGTGGGCGGCAAAGTGAGAGACTTTGCCGGACTGCAGATGAAAGGCGGCACTCTTGTGCTGCTTGGCGGCGCCGAGATTCGCACTGGAGCCTGGATGACTCGCGGCACCATCATCTCGCTCAAGCCCATTCAGCTGATGCCAACATTTCGAACGTCCGGGCCAATGAATCCGATGTTCATGAACGTCTACGCCAGGCAGCTGGGGAAGCTCGGCATCGACTTGCCCTTCGACCGCCGGTCCGGCAGCTACATCCGCCACTGCGGTGACATGTCCATTCCCGGCAAGGGTGAACTCTTCGTCTGGCAATCGTAAACGGCGCAGGCATGATCTTCTTGGGATCATTCGAGAAATTACTGCCTGATCTTCCTCCGTCTTTCCCGCGCAGTCGGGAATCCATTGAATCGGATTGGCTTTTTGATGCGGGGAAAGAAGGAGAAGAGTGGTTCGGCGTCACTGGAGCGGTTTTTCAATTGGTGTAGCGTCCTGAATTCGAACCCGCTGCGTGAGTTTTGAAGTTGCACACTTTCAGGGCAGTGAGCGGAAAATGGGACTGGCTCCAACATGTTTCCGTGAGGCAACGACTAAGGTGGCCGCCGTTGGTGCCTGTCCCATTTCTCCGCGGATTTAGTGATGCGGGATGGTCCGTCGAGAAAAGGGACAGCGACCGAACGCACAAACACCGGGAAAATCAAACCGTCAACGATGTCGGAGCCAGTCCCTTTTTCGACTGCCGCAAAGTGTGCAACTTCAAAATGCGTGAGCGAGGGATATTCTGGTCTTGCGACGCTACGCCAAATTGAACAAAGCTCTATTGCGGCTGATTCTTCAGCGCAGCGAGAAGTCGATTCCTGGAGATCAAGTCCGTCAAAACCTCCGGGTTCTCTGCGTCGCCGTCCCGATAGATTGCCAGGACTGGAATCGCGTCGCGGCCGTAGGAATTTAACAGGTTCCTGATATCGTCGCCCTTCGATGTCCAGTCGGCGTAGATTGGAACGACATCATTTTCTTCGACAATTCTTGCGACTTCGGGAGTATCGATTGCGCTCGCCATATTCTTGTGGCAGTTCGGACACCACTTTGCCGTGAACTCAACCATCACGGTTTTTCCTGTCGCGATGGCTCGCTCAAGTTCCGGTTGGGAATACATGTGCCAGGTCAGGTGACGGGTCGTTTTTGTTTCGATCGTATTTTCGCCAAGGATGATCGTGCCTTTTTCAAACGGCAACAAATAGTTGAATGCGAATAAGCCGACGGCAACGCAAAGGACAGGGTACGCTATCCAGGCAAGAAGCTTTTTGGGTCGGGATGCAGTAAACGGAATTCTCCCAATGCTCCAGCACGCAAAACCGATCACCACCAACAATGTCAGCGTTGCGATCGTATACTTCTGTCCAAGGATGCTAAACAGGTAGACCACAGTGCCGAGCAAAAAGAAACCAACCAGATTCTTGAATGTGTCCATCCACGCACCCGGTTTGGGGAGAAAGCCGAGTAGGCTCGGAAACATTCCGATCAGGAGATATGGCGAGGCCATACCGAGGCCAATCGAAAAGAAAATCACATAGGTCGCCCACCACGGCTGGCTCACGGTGAACCCGAAAACTGGTCCAAGAAATGGGCCACTGCAAGGTGTTGCGAGTATCGTTGTGAATACGCCTTTAAAAAACGCACCAGCAAATCCTTCGCGGGCTGCAAGTTCACCCGACTTGCCCGATCCCATAAAGCCCGGAATCGGCAATTCCCAGACACCCAGAAAGCTGAGTGCCATCACAAACACCAGTACGATCATGGAGAACGTAAAGGTACTGGACTGAAATTGAGTTCCCCAAGCCATGTTGAGCATGACCGATGCCGTTGCCAACAACATGAATACAGAAAGCAACCCAAGCGAATAAAAGACATTCAAAAGCAATGAGCGCCGTCGGGACTGCCCGCCTTGTTCCGCGAAGGAGAGGATCTTCAAACCGATCACGGGCAGGACGCAAGGCATTAAATTGAGGATCAGGCCACCGAGCAGGCTAAACAGAATTACCTTGGCGAATGTCATCGTTGCTCCATTCGGAATTTGGTAGGTGGATCCACTACGCGAATGCAGGCAAGATTATGGCCTTATTTGCGGCAGATTCAACCTTGAATGTGAGACCGAACGTCATCTAGTTCGCTGCGAAGCTCTTTCACTTCGTTTCGCAACTGCTGAAGCTCTTCCTGCATTGTTGCTATCACGTCGTCATTGGTAGTCGATTGGGCGACCGCCGCCGTAGGACTTGCCGACGTCGAAGCTGCACTCGACGCACTCGCGCTGGATATTGGCTCTGCCGATACCGAACTGCCAAGGTCCCGTTTGACTCGTGCCAGTTCGCTTTCGGAATACAATCCGTGAGTGACAAACTGCCCGCGCCCTGAGGGCGTAAGTTCCACGACGAGTTTCTTGGCGACGAGGGATTGAAGCACAGGTCGCAGTGTACCCATGTCAGGGAGCTGACCCTTGCACATCCGCGCCGCACGTCCCCGCAACTCGCCGACTGTTTGTGCGCCCCGTAGTAGGAGCTCTGCCATGACCGCCAGCTCGGTACCGTCGACGCCCAGCCAGTCCTTCATGTGATGCCGGTATTTTACGGCTCGACCATCCCCGTGGACTTCGGCGACCGCTTTTTTTGCCCGGAGACTTTCCAGTGCGTCTTCGACATCGTCCGAGTCGAGTTCGAGAACCGGATCGCGATTGCTCTTCTGGTTACACCCAGTCGTCAAGCCATTCAGCGTCAGCGGATAGCTTCCCGGAGTCGTTTTGGCTTTTTCAACGAGGACTCCCAGGACCCGTCGCTCTTTCGGTGGTATCGGTTGCCAAAGTGCAGGGGTGTCGTCGGTTGCCTGTTCGTCGTTTTCCACCAGAAGTGCTCCGTGCGTTGTTGATTAATCAGTCGGTCTTCTAACAACGTGGTTGTACGTTCTGGCGGTCTTTCCTACCAGTCGTCAGAGCCCCGCTGTGTGGCGTGGATCGCCAGAATCAGGCAACTAGCGGATTGGGAAGAATCCAAAGATGAACATTGCCACGAACCTTTCTGTTTCTTCGTCGAATTCGAACGCGGCGTCGGTCGTGTTGTTCGGTTGTGGACCGAGTGGAGTGTCGATAGAAGTCGCGTTAATCGAATAGCCGACGTTTCTAAATCCCGACGAGTTGCGAGATCTCACGGTTACCGTGTAGGAGCCAGCCGGAAGGAAGGCCGACGAAGTTCGTGTATCGCCTGATTCAGTCATCACGTGTGTGAAGATCCTTCCCGAACGGTCTCTCACGATCATTTCAAGTTCGGTGGTCGGTTGGCCGGCGTTTGCGGGATCGACTTGCAAATCAAAATGGAAGAGTTGCGGTCGCTGGACGGTCAAGCGATGACGATCAGTATCCCTGGTGGATCGAATCAGGTTGTCGGTCAACTGCGTGCGAGTTACTTCACCAACACCCATCTGCGCGGAGAACTCGTAGTTTCCATTGGTGACTCCATTGAACTCTCCAGTGCTGATCTGGATGAAGTACTGATCGTCGGCATTGATGGCGGCTTGTACAACGATATTTCCGTCGCTGTTGATTAACACGTCCGTGGGAATTTCATCGGAACCCGAATCATGGATCGAGATGTCCAGATCAAGGCTGGTGTCGAGCGCTCTGAGGTTGAATCGAGCCCACTGCTGGCCAACCGCTATTTCTGACGGCGCCGCGATCCTGAAGCGATCTACATCAACCGCCGATTCCATCGTTCCAAACCACTGGTAGCGCGTGCCCTCGGCGAAACCTGGAATCGTTTCCAGTACAACTTCTGATCCTGGCGAGTCGTCATCTCCGTTGTCATCGTTGACGTTAAATACCTGACCGTCTTCGAAGTACTCTTGCAGTTCGTCACTCTCAATGTGCCGAACTGGTTCCCGAATGAACTCCTGAATGCTCGCTTGATCGACTTCGTTGAGTCCGTCGAACCAGACAAGCAAAGTATATCCGCCGATCGCAAATTCGTTCTCGGCGGATTTTTCGACGATGATTTTGTAGACTTCTTCGTCGTCTGAGCTGCTCAGCGTCAGCGCGACGTCCGTTCCAGGCGTTGAACTACTCGCAGTCGCCAATTGCGATCCATTTTCGGTTGTCAGTCGAATGGTCGGAGTCAGTTGACTGATTCCGGAAGTTACCAGCTGCACGGTGATCGGACCGGAATAGTCGCTCGGCGGTTCGATCATGTAGCGATCGGTGTCCTGCTGGTCGCCGAGATCTGCAAAGACGACAGTCGGCGCGCTTCCCTCTTCGCCGTCTTCCGTCTGGAACAGTTCAATCTCTACGGTTTCGTCCGACCCTTCATCCAGTTCATAGACATCGGGCGACCGCATTCCGTACACCTCGTGGAGCAACGCGATATCGTTCGCGGTTGGTGTCAACGATTCAGGAATGCCATGGCTGTGCAACGGTGAATTGATATCGTCGTTGTGCTCCAGCCCAAAGATGTGACCCGCCTCATGCAGGGCAATCGCAAAAACGTCGTCGACGTTCTGATAAGTCCGATTGCTGTTGAAGAGGATTTCGCCAGCCCACGTACCATCGATGACTTCTGAAGTGGAAAAGGAAACTGCGTAGAGCTCACTATCGTCCAGCGGAATCGACCCGACTCGAATGTCCCCAAATCGGGCGTCATGCCGCTGCCTGCCGGGGACACCAAAGTCGTCGCCGCTATCGGCAACCAGACCGATGTCGCCATTGGTATGCTGCGCCCAGGTTTGAAAGCCGCGGAGAATCTCTGATTGCCATTCGTGACGCGGCGCGATCGAGTCCATCTGCGCGAATAGGGTACTCGTCGAATCGGCGACGGTCGTTCCGTCCGGAGCGAAACTCAGCGTCAGTCGGGCATCAGCGCCCCAAATGATACTGTCCCCGTCGAGCATCAGTCTTGGTTCAAGGTTCTCAGCACCTAGACGTTGATGGCGCTGTTGGCTTTGACGGCGCTGATGATGGATTTTTGGTTTGCGGAATGACATGGCAGCATTCTGGTGTTACTTAACTACCGATAACAACTTTCGAAACGTTTCGATGGCTTCCCTGAACTCCGGTGTTTCGCGAACCGGCGCGAGGTCGGGATCGTCCTCGACGTGCCTGATGAGCGTGCGATCCATCATCAGCCCTTCCAGTAATGTCTTCACGGCAAGACTCTGGAACTGTTCTTCATGTTCCGAATCGTCATCGGAACACAAAGCAAACATACAAGCGACTTGATATCTTTCGATGCCATTCGGTTGTAGCTCAAGCAGCGTATTCGCATCGGCAATTGCCAAATCGGTTTGGCCCGTTCTCGCAAGTAATACGCCACGACCAGCAAGGGACATTGTATCAGTCGGCTCGACCTGAAGCGATTTGTTTAGTGCTTCCAATGCGCTCTGCGGGCTGTCAAGTTTTTCCGATTGTACGTGGGCAATGTTCTGCAAAGCTGCCACCGACAGGGGGTTGGCCAGGAGGGCATTTTCAAAATCCTCAACGGCCAACTTGGGATCGTCATTCATTCTTGCCAGTCCCAAAGCCAACCAGCCAAGTTCGTCCTGGCCTGGCATCGTGAGTCCCTTCTTGCGATCGCGAGAGTAGTCGGCCTTCGCACCCCGCTGGCGATGTAGGTTGGCTCGGATCAGATAAACGCGAGGGTCGTTCGTTCCGCTTTCAACGACATAGTCGAGATCCGCGATTGCGGCAGTGGTGTTACCCATTGCCGAATGGCAAAGTGATCGATTCAGCCACGCGGCTGACAAAGTCGGCATCAACTGAATGGCACGAGTAAAGTCGCGTATCGCTTCCGCATGCTCGCCCCTGGCAAAGTTACACTTGCCTCTCTTGAATGCGACGAATTCCGATTCAGGCAACAAAGTGACGCAGACATCAATCGCAGAAGCCGCCTGTTCAAACAGCTTTCGCTTCATCTGGGCTTCGGCAAGGCTCAACCAACAAGTCGCATCGTGAGGCGCCTTGCCGGTCGCAGTGCGAAATGAAGCCGTGGCTTTCCCAAGCTCACCCGCATTCATCCACTCAACGCCGGCGAGCAAGTCATCAAGGTATTCCGCGTCGGCCGGCGGCGCCGTGATCGTTGGATCTGCTTCTATCTCGCCTGCCTTGGCGGGCATGCCAATTTGTTCAAGTCGATCACGCTGCACATCAACAATCGTGCGTTCCGGAGTGTCCCACTTTTTCGCATGATCGCTCCATGCCAGTGCATTCTCTCGCGCGTCCTGCATTTCCGCGGCGGGCTGCCCCGTCGCCATAAATCCGTAGCCCTTGGCGATCAGGTAGCAAAGCGAGCGAGCCGACGATCGCCATTGCTTCTGCTCATCCGCTGAAAGTAGCTTCAGTTGTCGGCTTGCGTCTGGTTTTTGGTCGAATCGCATCGCCATCGCCAGCTTTTCGGCTTTGGCGATAACGTCGTTCGCGTTTGACGTGTCCGTTGCCTGGGCATCGGTTGAGATCAATCCCGGCCGGAGTCCGTTGTAATCATGTTCAAACTGGTACAACGCGCTTTTCGCACGAGTCACCGCGACTTGCTTTTCGCGGACAACGGTGGCGGTTGCCGCAATGCCGCCGATGAGTGCGATCGCGACGGCAGCCGTAGTCCAGCTGCAGATTCGCGGGTTGCGACGCGACCATTTCGCGACTCGTTCTTTCACCGAGTCGTTGGTAGCGTTCTTCAGCGGTCGATTGTCGAGGTGGGCGAGGATGTCATCACGCAACTCGCTCGCACTCTGATACCGCTGACCGACAGCAGGATTCAGGCAGCGTCGGACAATCGAAGCGATTGCGTGCGAGCCGCCGAAATCTTCGGCATCCGTTGTGAAGTTCTGTCGCTGGTTGTAGCAGTCGTTCAACTGCCGGTCGAAGTCGTCTTTTTCCAGTCGCCTGGCGGGGAACGGTAGCGTGCCTTTGAGCAACTGATACATCACGATGCCGAGTGCATAAATGTCACTTCGGAAATCGTGGTTTGTCTTTGACACGTCAGCGGTATCGCGACGATAAGCCTGAATCTGTTCCGGTGCCATGAAGGGCAGGGTACCGCCAACAGTCTGGGCGTCGCTTTGCCCATCCGCCGACAGGTTAAAGTCGATAAGCATCGGCTCGCCGTCATCCCGCATCAGGATGTTGTTCGGTTTGATATCACGATGAAGAATTCCCCGGTCGTGACAATGTTGAAGTCCGTCGGCAAGCCGGGCAATAATCCATAGCGCACTTTCGTGGAATGAGTGTTCCTCGAAATACTGAATTGCAGCGCTCCTGGTGAAGTCCGCCGGTTGTTCGCGAACACTTTGAATCGCTTGCATCAAATTCGGAGCAGTCGATTTTTCGTCCCCTGCATGAGCCTGGCGAATCAGGCTGCCAAGAGTCGTTTCGCCGAGGAATGGCATGCAGATGACCGCGTCGTGGTTCGACTCCGTGGCCGGATGCACCGAATAGACTGGCGTGATGTTCGTGTGTTGAAGTTGGGCGAGTTTGTTGGCTTCGTCTGACTTCAGTCGCGAGAATTTCAGCACAACTTCGCGGTCAGCCAGACTCTCCTGGCGAGCAAGCCATGTTCTTCCAAAGCTGCCCTGTCCGAGTTTTCGAATGATCTCAAAACCATTCCACGCCGTACCCGATTGCAGGTCGCCGTCGCCGGACGCTGAGGAAAGGCCCGCGGTTTTTGTGTCGGGGTCCGTCTTTTTTGTCGATCCGCGAGTGACCGAATCAGCGCGCGAGTCGCCATGCGTGCTACCTTCATGCAGGTTCTCATCGTAGCCAGTCCATTCGGACCAATCGTGGGCATCGACACCATATCGCGACTGGTACTCTGCGACGTTGACATCTTCACCGGATTGACGCCGCAAACGATAATCTTCAAACGCGAGTAACTCTCGACACTCTCGGCAAGCAAAGACTTTCGGGAATTGCGACTGGTAACCTTCGAGCGACCGTGACAAACCGCGGCTGCGAGCCAGATCCATGTCGACTCGAATGAGTTCCGTCACCGCCGCAAGATAGTTGTCCTCATTTTCAGATGGCAAATGGTCGGACAGCGACACGCCGACGTCTTTGAAGAACGCGGCTTCGTAGGCTTCGATGCGCAAATCGATCGCTGGATCAAAGGTTGCCTGTCGCATCGTCTTGTTCATCCCCATACAGGATATTATGCAGTCGATTACGGAACGACTGAAGCGTTCTTTCTACCGTTCGCATTGAGCTACCGACGGTTTCGGCGATCTCTTTGACTGGTTCTCCCTGCAGTCGCAATTCGATCGTTCGTTGTTGAACATCACTCAAGTCGTTGAGGACATCGCGGATCGTCATTTTCAAAATCTGCAGCGCCGCTTCGTCATCAGAAACGGCCGGAACCTGTTCCTCCGGCTGCACACTTCGTCGAATGTCCCGTTTGGCTCTCCGGTGTTTTTTTCCAGTCGCACGAATCTTGTTCAAGGCGATTGTTACCAACAGTCGCCAGATCGTATCCCCTTCAGGGACGCTGTATTGTCCTTCCTGCAAACGACGAAACAGGGTGCGAAAAACGGATTGGGTTACGTCCTCGGTGTCGACTCGACCCGACAGCTCGCGGGCGAGGTTTCGGTTCGCCAGTTCCTGCAGCCGGCCGATGTATCGATCGAAGAGCTCCTTCGCGGCATCTTCGTCATGTTTCTTGATGCCACGCAGCAGCGAACTGTCCGTCTTTTCGGGATCAAGGGTCAGGCCCGAAGATCCAGTATCGTCGTCGCGGTTCGTTGGCATGGAGAGTCACGAATCCTGGCGGTAACCGCCAAATTTTTTCGGAGCGACTTCTCCGTGGGAAAATTCTCGCCCCCGCCGCTGGGGAAGTTGAAGTTCGAGTGAAAGTCGTAAGTCCAATGTAATCATCCGGTTACGTAGGTTCAATCATCAATTGGCGTCGTCCAAGGGATGTCTTCCGGTCCATTCTGTGAGGGATTGTTCATTTTTGTGGCGGTTTCCGCCGGGAAGGGAACTCTGCTTCGAAGCGGTGACTCGATGTTTGCATTGAGTCCCGTCAGGCGCTAACCCGGCTACTGCGGAGAGGTCGTGGTTAGCGTCGTTTTTCACAATTCGAGGCTCAATCATGCAATTCAGAACTTTGATGCAAATCGAGCCGCAATGTTCGCCGTCGAATATCTCGCCAAGGATTGCTTCACCAGCGAAAGTCAGATCCGGGTTCACTCTTGTAGAGCTCCTGGTAGTGATTGCCATCATAGGCATTCTGGTTGCCTTATTGCTTCCTGCCGTTCAGCAGGCTCGCGAAGCGGCTCGTCGGCAGCAGTGTCTGAACAACCTTCGTCAGATGGGCCTCGCCTTTCACAACCATGTGTCTGCGTACCAGGAGTTTCCCAGCGGAGGCCACAACTGGTATGACGCGCCAACTTACATTGGCGGAAATCCAGCCCACGGCGTTCAGCAAAAGGCGGGATGGGGATTTCAGATCCTTCCCTATATGGAAGGTCAGGCAGTTGTCGCTCAAGGTCCGGTCGCGGTCATCGCGCATGCAGACCCGATGTTCTTCTGTCCTTCGCGGCGTGGTCCGCAGACGATCACCACGAGAGACAACTACCGTCCGGCGCTAACTGGCACAACCATCACCCGCGCGCTTTGCGACTATGCAGCAAGCAACCGCGAAGGCAGCGGGATCATGAAGCGGTATGAACCGCTGAGAGAAAGCAAAATCAGGGACGGCTATTCCAACACGCTGTTGGCCGGCGACAAACGATTGAACATTGCCTTTCTTGGCCAGTCGCAGCGCGACGACAACGAAGGCTATACGGTTGGGTGGAATTCGGACACTCTCCGCCGTACCGACCGTGGGCCAAAACCTGACTTCCACGGTGACGAAGACGACTTCGGCGACAAGCGTTTCGGAGGATCGCACGTCACTTCGTTCAACGCCCTGATTGCGGACGGTTCCTGTCGCAAGATTTCTTACGACGTGGATGAAGATGTGTTCCAGCGACTTGGCGAACGAAGTGACGGCGAAGTCGTCGATCTGGGAGATCTTTGATGGAGAATCGCAATGACATTCATAGTCAAAGAAGCTTGTCGCAACAGGTGTTGTGGATAGCGACGGTTCTGTTCGTTGTCGGAATCGCCATTCTTCTGCTCGCATCGATAAGCGGTTGCGGCAGCTCGACGGGTGCCATCGACAGGCTCGCCCGAAAGCTCGGCTCAAAAGACGAAGAAGAGCGGTACGAGGCAGCGAAAGAACTGGAAGAGCACGCTCAGTCGCTGGTGCCCCACATTGCTGAAATCTCGGCAGGCCTGTCTGACTCATCAGATCGCGTTCGATATCGCTGTACGAAACTGCTCGCCAAGATGGAGGAAGCGGCGGCTCCGGCAGTCTCCAATCTGGCTGACGTGCTGACGGACGACAACGAAAAAACCCGCTACTACGCCGCCAAGGCGCTTTCAAGTCTTGGTATTCGCGCCGAACGCGCGCTTCCACAGCTGATCGTGGCGACGACCGATTCGAACGAGAAAGTTCGGTACTACTCGATCAAGGCGATTGGGAATGTTGAGGTCAACACACCCGAAGCTGTAAGTGCGCTCGAGTCTGCCGTGAACGACGACGTGGAACGAGTCGCAAAAGCGGCGGCGTCAGCATTGAAGAAGATTACCAACTGAATCGTGAATCAGCATGGCGAGTGACACAAAAATCAGAATCGATGCAGGCAGCGGGGGCGGTTCCGCTCGCCAGATGCGCATCGCTTTGTACTCGCACGATGCGACCGGCGTTGGCCACGTTCGCCGCAACATGCTGATAGCGCAATCGCTCTCGCTGGCTCCGAATCATGCGACTTCGCTGGTGATCTGTGGTGTCCATGAGGCGACGGCGTTTCAGGGTGGCCATGGAGTTGACTGTCTGACGCTGCCTTCGTTTCAGAAGTACGGCAATGACGACTATCGTCCCCGCAATCTCATGATCGGTGGCGATGACGTGTCCGCGATTCGGTCGGAGATCCTCGGGAGCTGCCTGAGTGCGATGCGTCCGGATCTGCTGATTGTCGACAAGGTACCCAACGGTATTCGTGGTGAACTCACTGATGTGTTGCCTCGCCTGCGACAGCAAGGCACGCGAATCGTGTTTGGGATGCGCGACATTCTTGATGACACGCGCGTTATTGCTGAAGAGTGGGCCAGAAACGGATACGAGAAAATTATCCGCGAACAATACGATCAGGTTTGGGTATACGGCGATCCGGAGGTATTTGACCCGGTTGCCGAGTATGGCTTTTCGTTCGGCAATCAGGTTCGCTATTGCGGCTACCTCGATCAGCGTGAGCGTCTGCCGTTTTCACAAACTGGTTGCGGTGCCGGTGGGGTCGACGATTCGAAGCTCAGGAAGACGGTGCTTTGCATGGTTGGTGGTGGCGAAGATGGCGTAGCGCTTGCAACGGCATTCGTCCAGTCGGAATTGCCTGCCGGGCGAGTCGGTTTGCTAATCACCGGACCGCTCATGGGCGAAGAACATCATCGTCGGATCCAAAAACTTGCCGCAGCCCGGACCGATATGGAAGTGGTTCGGCAAGTCGCCGATGCGGATTCGCTGGTATCCCGTGTGGAAAAAGTGATCTGCATGGGCGGCTACAATTCGCTGCTCTCTGTTGTCTCGTTTGAGAAACAGGCGCTCATCGTTCCAAGGGTGCATCCTCGCACCGAACAGCTCATTCGATCGGAGTTGTTTCAGCAACGTGGGCTGGTCGACGCACTCTTGCCCGATCAATTGACCGCCAGTGCATTGAGCGACTGGATGACGCGTCGCCCTCAAAAGCAGGCAGACCGGGCGAATGTCGATCTGCGCGGTCTGAAGAGGATTGCCTCGTTCGTCCAGGAATTGTGCCGGCCTCAGTCAGCGTCCGTGAACGGACGGACGGCTTCAACTCTCTCGGGACGGACAACATGAATATCAATTCGAAAAAAGTCGGCTATGTCGTCAAGCGGTACCCGCGTTTCTCAGAGACCTTTATCGTCAACGAGGTGCTTGCCCACGAAGCCGCCGGGGCCGAGATAGAAATTTTCTCCATTCGTCCCTGCAACGACACGCATTTTCAAAACCGGATTTCCGAGGTGCGTGCTCCTTTGACGCAGCTGATATCGGCTCGTCCCAAGGCTTCGGCTTTTCTGGATCAACTGCGACTTGCGGCAGAAGAGTTCGACAATCTGTGGGAGCTGGTGGCGGAAGAGAAGCACGCCGATGTGACGACGTTGAATCAGGGCGTCATGTTGGCCAGGCTGGTTCGCCAGCGAAACATTGGGCACTTGCACGCTCATTTCGCGACTTTGCCCGCGTCCGTCACGCGACTGGCTGCCAAGCTTGCGCAAATTCCGTACACGCTGACAGCGCACGCAAAAGATATCTTTCATGAATCCGTCGATCCGGATGATCTTCGCTGCAAGTTGCATGACGCGGGCGGTGTTATCACGGTCAGTGATTTCAATGTTGAGTTCCTCACGAGTGAGTACGATTGCGATCCGACTCGATTGCATCGTGTCTACAACGGGCTCGATCTCAATGATTTGCCGTTTGCCAGCCTGGAGAAACGAACGCCGCGAATCATCGCGGTCGGTCGGTTGGTTGAGAAGAAGGGATTCGCGGATTTGGTCTCAGCATGTGCCTGCCTGAATCAGCGCGGAGTGAAGTTTCACTGTCAGATCGTTGGTGGCGGTGAGGAAGAGCATAAGCTGCGCAACCTGATCGCTGAAAGCAGACTACAAGAGCAGGTAGAGCTAACAGGGCCAATTCCCCAGTCTGAATTGAAATCGCTGATCTGGGATGCTGCCGTCATGGCGACTCCATGCGTCGTTGGTAATGACGGCAACCGTGACGGTCTGCCAACGGTGTTGTTGGAGTCCATGGCGCTGGGTACGCCGTGCATTGCCACACCAGTGACGGGGATTCCGGAAGTCATTCGCCATGAAGAGACCGGGCTGATTGTTCCAGAACGGAATTCGTATGAGCTGTCGGTGGCGCTGGAGCGGATGCTTGAAGATGGGAAACTGCGCACGCGACTGGCTCGCGCGGCAAGAGACCTGATTGAAAAGGAATTTGATAACCGGAACACTGCCGCGCAGATTCGCGAGATTTTCTCGCAGTGTTGTCTCTCGACGCCGGTGGAAATGCAGGAGGCGTCACGATGAAGGTCGCCTATGTATGCAGTGATCCCGGTGTTCCAGTCTGGGGCTCCAAGGGTTGTTCCGTCCACGTTCAGGAAATTCTGAACGCCATGCTTCGTCGTGGATTCGAAGTCGATCTTTTTGCGCGACGAACTGGAAACGAATGTCCGGAGCATCTGCAAAGCGTCAATCTTGTGCGGCTCGACAAACCAGCCAAAACGAATTCTCTCAACGAACGAGAGTTGCGGCTGATAGAATCCAATCGAATGCTCCGTGTGATGCTTGAGCGACATGGGCCTTACGATCTGGTGTACGAACGTTACGCGTTGTGGAGCCATGCGGCGATCGACTATGCGAAGGACAGTGGTGTTCCTTCGGTTCTCGAAGTCAATGCGCCGCTGGTCAGGGAACAGTCAACACACCGGCAGCTTCTCGATCAGGTCGCAGCGACCCGGCTGACGCAGCGGGCTTTCCGGGGTGCGACGTCAGTTATCGCGGTTTCAAGTTCGGTCGCGGATTACGTTGACGGAGTGCGCGGCGTGCGCGAAGTAAGTGGAGCGCGAGGCAATTTGTTGCCGGCGTACGTGGTGCCGAATGGTGTTGCTGTTGGGCGATTTGAAGTAGCCCGACGTCAAATTCAGCGGCGATGGGAACGGCGAATTCAGGGTGTTGAATCCAGCCCTTTGGTTGTTGGTTTCACCGGCACGCTGAGGCCGTGGCATGGGATGCAGTCGCTGGGTGCCGCGTTCCGACGCTTTCACGCGACTTATCCGAATTCCGAATTGTTGATTGTCGGCGACGGACCAGCGCGTGCTGAATTGCTTGACGAACTGGGCCCAGCCGCAAAGTCCACACACATCACCGGCAAAGTCGAGATGTCTCGCGTGCCGGAGCTACTCGCCCGGATGGATATCGCGGTCGCACCGTATCCAAACCTTGATGACTTTTACTTTTCGCCGCTGAAAATTTTCGAATACATGGCTGCCGGGTTGCCCGTGGTAGCCAGCCGAATTGGCGACATTCCCAACTACCTGTCGCACGATGAATCGGCGTTTCTGGTTGAGCCGGGCGATCCCGAAACGCTTGCTGCTGCGCTGCGGCACTGCGCCGCGAATCCTGCTGAATCGTTGGCAATGGGAACGGCTGGCTTCCGATTAGCGGAATCAAAGCACTCGTGGGATTCGGTGCTCGATACGGCGCTGGCGTCGGTGAATTTGGCGGACGATCTGAAGGTTGGGGCTTCGCCAGTCGCGAAGAGGGTCGGATGAGCCGCAAGAAACGCCCAAAACCGAAACTCAAGGAGATTGTGCCGAAGCTTTCGCACATCTACGCCTATTTTTGGCCTCAGATCAAACCGTATCGTTGGCGATTGATGTCGGCACTGGGGGCGCTGGCGGTTTCCGTTTTCATCCGCCTGTTGGAGCCGTGGCCGCTCAAGATTTTCCTCGACAATGTTCTTGGCGACGCCGCGAATGCTCAAGGCGTTTTCGCCAACTGGCAGCCGCGTGAACTTCTGATGGCGGTTGCTGTGGCGATGGTCATCATTGCAGTCATCCGTTCGCTTTCCGAATACTTCAGCCGCGTTGGATTCTTTGTTGTCGGCAACCGGGTTGTGATGAAAGTCCGCGACCGACTGTATCGGCACATGCAGCGACTCTCACTTGGTTTTCACAGCCGGTCTCGTTCCGGTGATTTAATCATTCGCGTCACTCGTGACGTGAGTCTCGTACGGGACGTTACCGCCACCGCCATAATGCCCCTGGTAGCCAGCTCCTCGATGTTGCTCGGTATGGTGGCGGTAATGTTCTTTTTAAGCTGGCAGTTGACGCTGTTGGCACTGGTGACGTTGCCCCTTTTCTGGCTAACAACATTTCGACTTGGGAAACAGATTCGCGAATCAGCCAAGAAGCAGCGGATGCGTGAATCGGCGATGGCATCCACCGCATCGGAATCGCTCATTGCGATTCGCATGATAAAGGCGATGGGTCTTGAGGAACGGTTCGCAGATTCATTTGGCACGAAAAACGCGCAAAGCCAAAAAGAAGATCTTCGTGCCAGCCGTCTGTCTGTGCGACTTGGCCGGACCATCGATGTGTTGCTCGCGATCTCGTCGGCGATCGTGATCTGGTTCGGCGGCAAGCTGGCTCTTGCGGGCGACATGTCCGCCGGTGATATCGTTGTGTTTCTGACATATCTGAAGCGTTCTTTTAAACCGGCCCAGGAGTTTGCCAAGTACGTCGCGCGATTGTCAAAAGCCGCCGCGGCGGGCGAGCGAGTCATCGAGATTCTCGAGACTCGGCCAGAAATTCGCGACAAGGCCGACGCCGTCGAGCTGGATCGGTGTACCGGTTCGATCCGCTTTAATGAAGTTTCCTTTTCCTATAAGTCGCCGGAGAGTGCTGCCAGCAAAGGCGACAACGCGCCCGGAACGCCCGCCAAAGTACTCGATCACGTATCGCTCGCGATCAAGCCGGGGCAGTTTGTCAGCCTGGTCGGACCATCAGGCGGCGGCAAGTCGACGATCATCGCCCTGATCCTGCGGCTGTTCGAGCCGGAGCGCGGTTCGGTCACCGTTGATGAAACCGACATCCGGGAATTCACGATCCAGTCGCTGCGAGCCCAAACGAGCAGTGTCATGCAGGAGCCGCTTTTGCTGGCCGATACCGTTTACGGGAATATCGCGTGCGCCGCGGAAGACGCCACCGAGTCCGAAGTTCTCGAAGCCGCGCGGCTTGCCAATGCACACGAATTCATCCAGCAAATTCCCGGTGGCTATGACGCGAAAATCGGTGAGCGCGGCGCGACATTGTCACGCGGTCAGCAGCAACGGATCGCTCTCGCGCGGGCGGCGATCCGACGCACCCCGATCCTTCTGCTCGACGAGCCAACGACGGGGCTGGATGAAGAGAGCGAGTCGAAGGTTGTCGATGCGTTGCGGCGACTGTCCAGCGGTCGAACGACCATCATGGCGACTCATAATCTCACGATGGCATCCCAGGCCGACCGGATTTTCTTTGTCGAGGCGGGCAGAATTGTCGAGCAAGGCTCGCACCCCGAGCTGATCGCGAAGAAGGGCCGGTATGCGACGTGGTACGCACGTCAGCAAAGCCGCAACCAACGCCCCGGCGGCACTCAAAAGTTTTCCGTTGTGTCCTAACCAGCGAACCCGTCAGCAATCATGCAATCCAGGCAAACATTAACGACGACGAGAGCTTCCATGGGAATGCGAACCGGCAATCGAAATCCGTTCGTGTTCATTGGTGGTTGTCCGCGCAGTGGAACAACGCTCCTGCAGCGGATGCTCAACCACCATCCCGAGCTTGCCGTTGCCAACGACAGCCACTTTGTGCCACGCGCACTCCAAAAGCATTCGAAGCAGCTTTATGAATCCGCGTGTTGCGGCGCCCCGGTTCCGTTGAGCGACGAACTCGTGGAAGAGGTGTGGAACTACCACCGCTTTTATCGAATGGAGCTGGAACGAAGTGATCTGGATGCGTCCGCGAGCGATGCATCGACTTATCAGGAGTTGGTGTCCAACCTCTTTGAGCTCTTCGCACGGCGTCGCGGCAAGTCGTTGGCTGGCGAAAAAACACCCGACTATGTGCGTCACTCGGATGTGTTGCTGGGCATGTTTCCAGGATCGCGCATGGTTCACATTGTGCGCGATGGACGCGATACGGCGCTTTCGCTACTCGATTGGGCGACGCCTTCGAAAGGCCCGGGGCGGTTTCAGTTGTGGGACGAAGACCCGGTCGCGGTTTCGGCACTGTGGTGGCGAGAATTTGTGACATGCGGTCCCGATTCTGATCGTGGGGATCACCATCCGGATCGCTGGGTGACGGTGAAGTACGAACAGCTGCTCGATTGTGCGGAAGAGACCCTCCACTCGTTGTGTGAGCAGTTATCCCTGGAATATTCGGACGCGATGTTGCGATTCCATGTTGGCAAGCAGCAGGGAACGGTAGCGGAGCAAAACTCTGCGAAGCTTGCGGAGCAGTCCTCGAATCAGTCGGCGAAGGGTCGCTGGTTGCCAGTGACTCGTGGGCTTCGCGACTGGCGCAAGTCACTACCACCGGAAGACGTCGTCGTTTTTGAAAGTCTGGCTGGTGATGCGCTCGAGATGCACGGATACGGACTTTCCGGGTACCCCCAGTCCTCGAACGCGGCTGATCGAGTCGCCGTGGCGCTCGAGTTCTGGAATCAGGAGGAACGATCGCGTCGCAGGCCCAAAGCTGCGCCTCGCCAGGAGTCACTTGCGTGCCATACGAAGCAATTTCGCATTCCGGACGACGCGGAATTGCCAAATCTTGGCACTGTTCTGGATTCCAGCGCGTTTGAGCAGTTTCTCGCCGGGCATGATATCCAGGCTGAACTGCAGTCGACCTATCTGCGTTACAAGCCGGGAACAAACTGTCTGGTTGGTTTTCGAAACATGAAAACCGGAATGCCCTGGGGATTCGCAATCGCACATCGCGCAGATGCGGGTGACAAATTGGAGAATGCTCGCAGGTTCATTGAGAGTCATTCCATTTCAGGCACGTCCGCATGTGGATTCGTGGATGAGCAACGCCATATTGCGACATTCTGTTTTCCGCACGACCCACGATTGCCATTTCTTGCCGATGGAATCAGCAATCTGTCTGAGTCGGCTGGTACATCGTTCGAAGTCCTCAGCTACAAACCGCAGCGGCGGTGTGTTTTGAAAGTGACGGACGCTGACGGAGAACGAACGGTCGTGCGCTTTTACTGCGAAGCCGAGTACGTCAACGCGAGGAAAGCATACCGGCAACTTGCCGCGCAGTCGCAGTCGTCAGCAGGATTGGAAAACCATTCGGATCGCCACTGCACGATCACCACAGCGTGGCATGACGGCTCGAGGTGTCTGAATGGGCGAACCGTTGGGGAGAAGCTCTCGCAGCTTTCGATGGCGGGGGAGTGGCTCGGGGAATTCCATCAAGGCCTCAATCACAAGCTGCCTGTTGTTACACCCGGCGACATGCTGGAGCGTCTAAATGTGGCTATCGATGCGTTGAGCGAGTTATTGCCACATGAGCGAAAGCGGATGGTGAGAATTGCGGCGCGTGTTGCGGCCGTCTTGCCGCTTCGTGTGAACCGCATGGTTCGTTCCCACGGGGATTTTCATGCGGGTCAGCTGGTGCTTGATGATTCCGTCGCGCCGGGCATCCTGAATGCCATCGACTGGGATCATGCCTGCAACGCGCCGGCAGCATGTGATCTTGGCTCGTTTATCGCGCACTATCTGTTGGAGCATGGTGCGACAGCCGACGCGGTGGAAACTTCACAGCTGGACAGGGAAATCGACGCATTTCTTGCCGGTTACGAACGTGTTGTCGACCAATCATTAATTCCTGATCGTTCGCAACTTGCGTGCTACGTGGCGATCGCGACATTGCAGGTTGCCATTCAGCCGTTTCGTTCGTGTCGCCCGCAATGGGAGCAGCAGGCGACATTGCTTCTTGATTATGCGGCACGGAGCCTTCGCAAAGTTGGATCTACCTTGGTCGAACCCAGGCCCGTTATCGAGAATCTGTTGAACGACGAGGATCTGTCGTGGGTTTCGAAATCGTTGTGCCCACGCGGCGCCGGACTGGAGTTTTCGAAACACGGTATTCGGCTGCAGACGATTCGGCCAGTTCGTTCGGTAACGAATCGTCGCTGTCTGGTGGAATATGTACTTCACAACGAGGATTGTATTCTTGGAAAAGCTCGGAAGAAGGGGCTCGATCTCCAGGCGTGGCAAGCGCAGCGGCAAGTGTTCGACGCGGCGAACCGTGCCGGAGCGAGACGACAGCGGCTGAAAATTGCGCAGCCCTTTGGTGCCATCCCGGACTGGAACATGTGGTTTCAGTCGCGACTGGCGGGGAACTCCGTCAACAGTCAGGAGCTGCTTGCCCGTGATCCTGACACGGTGTTTGGGATCGGTCAGGCCCTTGGCGAGCTCCATCAATTGAACGTTCAGGTTGGACGGCGTCATACGATTCAGAACGAACTCGAAATTCTGGAATCCGGCATGGAACGCGTCATTGAGAAACGCCCAAACTGGACCGAACGTATTCAGGTCATTCAGTCGGCGTGCCGCGATTTCCTGCTGAGACTTTCGACGGATCGCGAAACGGGAATTCATCGCGACTTTTATCCTGCGCAAGTCGTCCTTGACGAAGATGAGGTGGGAATCGTGGATCTCGATCTCTTTGCGATGGGGCATCCCGCGATTGATGTCGGGAACTTTGTCGCACATCTGATGGAGGCTGCCGTTCGAATTACCGGAAAGGCGAATTCGGCCGCGGCGCACTCAAAAGCATTTATTGCGGGATACCAGAGCACGGCGCTTCCGCTTGCGCCACTTGATATTGAAATCATGACGTTCGTGTCGTTCGCGCGGCACATTCAGATCAGTCATCGAATTAGCGATCGAAGGAAATCGACTCGCCAGTTAATTAGAAAATGCCACCAGTTGATGGAACAACTCGTCCGCAGAACAAGCTGAAAGAGGCCAGCAATGAATTTTCGATTCTTCACGATAAACCTGCGGTTGTTGCTCGCTGCGCTGACAGTTTTGCTCGTTTGCGGTCAGTCGTTGGCCGTTCAGGTCTGGAACGACAATACCGGTAGCTGGTTCGATTCATTGAACTGGACGCCAATCGGCGTACCTAACAGTACGCAGACGGCCTCGATCAACAATGGAGGCACGGCAACGGGAACCGTCGGGACGGCACGCGCATTCCAGATTGACGTTGGCAAGAACGGCGGGACCGGCTCACTTGAATTTTCTGGTGTGGATGTTGAATTGCAGTCGAGTCTGGATCTTGGAGACGTCGAAGCGACCTTCGCAACCGGTGGCGTGGACGCGACGAGTAATGGAACTGCGTCGCTGACGAATGCGGCGGAGGTCCAGATTGGGTTGTCCGGGATGGGCGATATAAACGTGGGGCAGACAAGCGCCGGTGCCGGCTCGAATGCCGAAGGCACCGCGGATTTTGCCATTCAGAATATTGAAACGGTTGTTGTCGCTGGAGATTTTGATTTGGGACAAACGTCAGGCAGCGGAACGGCGACGGGGTTTGGGACGGCGAACATCAGTGGTATTCCAGGATTGCTTTCCGTCGGTGGCGATTTTGATGTCGGCCAGACGTCCGCCATCGTTGGCGGGGTAAACTCTGGTCGCGGCATACTGACGCTGGATGCTGTCGAGGAAATTCAGGTCGCGGCAGACATCGACGTTGGGCAGGCAACGGGAGATGGTGCTGCCTCAGCGTTTGGAAGCGCTATGCTGGCGGCGGACACACTCGTTGTCGGTGACAGCCTGGATGTTGCCAAAATACGCGCCTTCACAAACGCGAACAATTCAGGAGATGGTTCGATCCGCATTGCGGATGCGACTGTGTCCATTGGATTCGGTTCGGCATCGCCCGGAAGTATTGAAATTAGCCGAGTATTGGTTTCCGAGTCAGCGCGAGGTCAGGCAACGGGCTCGGTAATCTTCGACGGTGCGAATGTTGACATTGCGAATGATGTCATTGTCGGTGAGTTGGCTCTCGGGGGAACGAATTCACTGTCATCCTCGTCCGCGTCATTGATACTTCTCGACAGCAAGCTCGATACCCGCGACTTGTCGGTAGCGTCCCGACTGGATTCAACGGCTGGAAGCGTATCGGGAATTGTCGATGCCAGGAGAAGTCTTGTCGTCGTGCAGAGCCTGCTCAGCTTGAGTCAGGATGCGACTTTACGATTGCACATTGACGGAACAACCCGGGCGCTTGGCGGCGGGCTCACCAGCGACTATTCAGCCATCGATGCGGATCTGGCGACGCTTGGTGGGGCTTTGGAACTGGTCGATCACGCGACTTACGCAGGTCCGGCGGCTCGTGGACAAGTCGACGAGTTTCAGTTGATTACGACATTGTTTGGGATCACCGGGAGCTTTGACAGCATCACATTCGATGGTGTGCCTGTCGATGTTGACGATGCGACTTATGTTGGCGAAACGGAGGGAGGAGAGGACGGTTTGTTCATGACCGTCACGCAGACTCCTGACGATCTGCTGCTTTCCGGGTATCTGGCGCTACCCGGTGACGCGAACGGTGACCGGTCTGTCGATGCTTCCGATTTCAATATCTGGAACTCGAACAAGTTCCGGAGCGGTACGGACTGGTCGACCGGCGATTTTACAGGCGACGGGGTCACAGACGCGTCGGACTTTAACGTCTGGAACTCGAACAAGTTCACATCGGTACTTCGATCGGTACCTGAACCAGCCTTCGGATCAATCTTGCCCGGTTTGTTGTTTGCATTTTTGCTGCTTCGCCGCAATCGCTGAATTGTTTTTCACTCAACTAGTGGCAGTCTGACTCGCGACCACAAGATATTGTGCTGGCCTTGCCAGATACGCTAGCGGTACGCGCGTTGAGTCCATGATTGATGTTGGTGCCGGCTGAGACCGTTGGTACTCTCTCGGGCATCGAGTCACCAAGTTGGCGACTTCGTCAGCTTTTCCGCCTGTTCATGGATGGAGCGCGTGTCCACGGATGGACTTTTTTCAATATGTAGTGCCGAAGAACTCGGCGATCGTTCCGGTTGTCGTTGGATTGATGACAATCGTCGCGATCAGCGGCTGCCGGACGGGCCCGTCAAATCAGGCCATTCAGTCTGAGCAGATGGCTTCGCTCCTTGATTACCAATACGGTCCCCAGTCGTCATTCGCTTCGGTCAGTTCAGAAGAAGGTGTCGGCATCGCGCCCGTGGTTGACGCGGATTTGCAGCAAGTCGCCGGTCCGTCGGTTGAGTCGTTCGAGAGCGAGCCTGCTTCTGCATCGTTCCAGGCTACGGACAGTCAGTCGATTTCTTCTGCGGCTTCTGAGTCTCAGAATGCTCAACCCACCGAAGTGCCGGTTTATAACGGCGGAGTCATCAGGGAATCGGCAGCGGCTGAATCGACAGCGCCGTATTCGTATCCGCAGGTGAATCGTGTACCGCAGCCGTTCGCCAGCGGCAATCCGCTTCGCGACTGAATGGGCGTCGTTGTAGTTGTAGGCCCGGACAAGCGGCGAAAACGGGTACCATGTTTGCGCGTTTAACGCCGCGCTGTGCGGGCAAGAATTGCCAGGTGGAACAGGTTCTTTTCGCCGGAGTGCTCTGATTGCCGCCACTGCGCGGCCGGTTGAAAGCTTGCACGCTGATTCCAAATTTACCAGGCATCAGCGATGCTCCACTTGCAAGGTATCGATTTTGAACGGGCAACTCAGGTCGACCTGGTCTACAACGGGGCGATCATCGAGCCACAACACCCGGCAGCTGACGCAGCCGGCTCGCCAGAAACCGATTGAGCAGTATGGGCCTTTAGGCAGAAATTCCATACTCAATACCGGCTAACGCCGGTGCTACGAACAGATTTGAAATAGCTTCTACGCATCAGCTGGTACCGGGCAAGAATTGCCAGGTGGAACAGGTTCCTGGTCAGGTGAACAAGTCATCGCCGGGTGGAACAAGTTCCTTTCGCGCCGGAATGAGCTTCTGATTGCCGGCACTGCGCGGCGTTGTCCGATTCCGGATTGAAAATCATCTCGCCGCTGGTACCAGCCTACGGATCTACGGATCAGCTGATTGCCAATAATGGCGAATCTTCAATTGTTTTCTTTCGCGAATTGCGTCGATCTCCTGCAGACTCGCTGCCTGCCTCGTATATGGGTTATATTCTGCACACCAACGTTGAGTATCAAACCGGCTGCGCGACGACCATTTTTTTGGGGCCAGGAAATTGTCCGATATCGAGCCATCAACGGCGAATAGCCAGACTATGCTGGCTCCACAATTCACTATTCGGCGCATGCTGTTGTTGACGACGGTCATGGCATTCCTGGCGTTGGTTGCGGAATTCGCACGTCGCGGTAGCGTACCGGCTCGAGCCGCCGTGATCGTGGTTCTTGGCCTGGCGACTTTCTTTATGCTGTCGGCTGTGTTGGTTGTATTCGCGACATTTTGGTCGAGGCTTCGTCGCAAATCGGGAGGGATCAAAGGCGAATCACCCTTCGCGGAACATCGCCCGCCTCCGCGACTGGTGCAACCGGAGGAGCCGGTATGACGTTTCGCAATGCTCTGACCAAGTCGCTGAAGAAGTGGCTCGTGCTTCTTGTCACGTTCTCTTTCTGCTGGGGATCACATTCCGCCATCGCAGATTCTGGCAGCCACCAGACAATTCGTTATACGAAAACGCGAAAGCCGCCGATTGAGTTTGTCGTCGATGATACCTGGCTTTCTGGTGACGGGTACCGACCGGTTCGCGTTCGCATCAAACCGGTTGGCCGCCCGAAGTTTGCTACCGATCGGCAAGTCACTCTTGAAGTCTTCCGGCGCGCAGTGCAAAACGACTTCTCGGGTGATGAGACTTCGATGACCGTGGATTTGCCAGAAGGCGAATCGCACGTCGATGTGTTGCTTCTTGTTCCGCAGAATCGCGTCATGAGATATTCGAGGCTGAGGGTTTGGGAGGGGCGCAAAGGGGCCCGGAATGTCGCGAGCATCACTATCGCCCAAAGTAACTCCAACAGTTATTCGAGCGAAGGTCTTCCGTCGATGTTGTTTGTCGACTCGGACTTGCCAACGCTCAAAGTTCGCTCCAGCGGTATTGGCCGGCAACGCGGGAAGAACGAAGCCGCCATTATCAATCCGATCTCGCTCCTGCAAAGTATGCCGGCGATGTTGAGTTCGGTGCCTCGAACGGTAAGTGGCGGTGATGAGTTTGGAGCCAGCTGGATCGACATTGCCGAGAACGTGAGCGAAGTCAGCTTTATGCACCATCTCGACTTGCCAGCCAACTGGCTTGCGTACAGCGGCGTGGACATCATTTATCTGTCTCTCGATGACCTCGCGAAGCTGCAGCAGGAGAATTTCGCAGCCTGGAATGCGATTGATCAGTGGCTGCGAAGTGGTGGCAATCTGTGGGTCGCTGGTGTTGGTGAAGATCTTTCGCGGTTGCAGCAAGCCGAAGAGTTGCTCGGTTTTGATTCGGCAGGCGAGACGGGCGCTAGTTCCGCAATCAAGTGGACTCAGCCGGGGAAATCAACGTTTGGTGATCAGGTCAGCGCGTTAAATTCCCAGCAGAACCAGAGGTGGGTGAACGGCCAATATGTGAATGACGAGGAATTGGGTGATGCGCCCAAGTTCAAGAATCGCAAATCGAAGATGTTGTTCCGGGATTTGCAGTTGGGGCGAGTTGCCGCGTTTCAGTCCACGGATCCTCTCAGTCAATCTGATCGTTGGTACTGGAACTGGATCTGGAAATCGCTGGAAACCGAACGTTGGACATGGGCGGAGCGACACGGCTTCACGCCGACTCGATTCAACGACGGGTTTTGGCAGTATCTGATTCCGGGTGTCGGGCTGGCTCCGGTGAATTCCTTCCGGATTATTATTACGCTGTTCGCGCTAGTCGTCGGTCCGTTGAATTTTATCTTTCTCAGTCGCCGGGGCCGGCTGAACTGGATGCTTTTTACGGTGCCTCTTTCCGCGCTCCTCGTCACACTCGGTCTGACGGGTTACGCCCTCGTCACGGACGGAGTCTCGGCGAAAAGCCGCATCCGGTCAGTCATGGATCTTGATCAGTCGAAAGGACATGCGGCGATCTGGGCGAGGCAGACCTACTACGCTGGTGTCGCGCCATCCGAAGGGCTGACCTTCGGATCGACGGCTGCGGTCTATCCCGTCGACCACGACGGTGCGGCTCGAACGTATCAGGGCGGCAGTTCCCGGCGGCTGGTCTGGACGGGTGATGAGGAGGCCGGCAAAGGTCAGCATCTTCATTCCGGATTTCTGCCGTCGAGGACGACTTCGCAGCTGCTGTCCGTTCAATCCGAGGACTCGCGACTGCAACTGAAATTTCAGCGCGATGATGCGGATGGGATTGTGTTCGCAGAGAACCTGCTTGGCAGTCGTGTGCGTCTGGTCATTGTTCGTGATACTGATGGACAGCTTTATACGTCCACCGGATCAGAGAGCGGGAGTGGCATGGAGTTTGTTGAAGCGTCAAATGCCGAGGCGATTGAGTTGATTCAGCCTTTTATGGATTCGGGTCAACTGACCTTGCCAGAAGGTGTCGACTTGAGCCTGCTGGGTCGCAGCCAGAATCGCTGGCGGTGGAACTACAACAGCAATGTTGCGGACCCGTCTTCAGAAACCAGTCGGCTGGAGAAGGTCATTGATGAGTTTCTTTACCGTTCCCAGGTGGCTCCACCGGGTACCTATATGGCAGTCCTCGATGACAACGTGCAATTGCAGGTTGGGTTGCGCTCCCGAAAACGCCAATACGATTTCCACATTGTCCGAGGTCACTTTTCCAGTCAGTCGGCCCCCGAATCGCCCAAAGAGACACCCGGCGAATCGCCCCAACGAAATGACGATTGAACGTTGATCGATAAAGTACACACTACCGGCGACGTGGGGCATCCGATGATCGAGCTGCGCCGTCTGCATCGATTCTTTGGATCGACTCGAGCCGTCAATGACATTTCATTCGAGATTGAAAAGGGGCAAGTCTTCGGTTTCATTGGCCCCAACGGTGCCGGCAAGACAACGAGCATGCGCATCCTCGCAACGCTGGATTTGCCAAGTTACGGCGATGCGTTTGTGGACGGATTCTCTGCGGTGAATGACGCGGAGCGGGTAAAACGGCGGCTGGGATTTATGCCCGATGCGTTTGGCACGTATCCCGATGTCAATTGCCGCGAGTATCTGGATTTCTTTGCGCGAGCCTACGGGCTTGTCGGTCGGGAGCGAATGAAAGCCTGCCAACATGTGATGGGGTTCACTGGACTTGATGTGCTTGCGACCAAACCGATCAACGGCTTGTCGAAAGGAATGAAGCAGCGATTGTGCCTTGGGCGTGCGCTGGTTCATGATCCTTCCGTTTTGATTCTGGATGAACCGGCGGCTGGCCTGGATCCACGTGCCCGCATCGAGCTGCGCGAAATGATTCGCGAACTGGCGGTTGATGGCAAGACGGTCATGATCAGTTCGCACATCCTGACGGAGCTCGCGGAAATTTGTGATTGTGTCGGGATTGTGGAGCGAGGCGAACTTCTTGCCGTTGGTTCCGTCGCAGAGATGGAATCGCGACTGGCAAAAAGCGCTTCGATGCGAGTCACCGTGTTGGACCGTGCTCCGCAAGTCGCCGAATGGATCACGTCCAATAATCCGGACTGCAAAGTCAAAGTCAAAGTCATCGGCAACGCCATCGATTTTGAACTGCCGATGGATCAACGTTCGCAGGCAAAGTTGCTGCGTGGTTTGATCGAGGCCGGTTTCGATGTCGCATCGTTTGGTGTTGTGGACCGCAATCTCGAAGAAGTGTTCCTGAACGTGACCAAGGGGCGCGTCCAATGAGCGATGTTGCGATCAATATGCCGGGTGACCGCTCCGACGACGCTCCAGAAGAGATTCTGGAGGGCAAGCTGATCGTGACCGATCCGCTGGAACCGAAAACGCGCTGGGAATCGTGGCTGGATTCGATTAGCGACTGGGTGAATCCGATTCTTGTCAAAGAATCGCGACAGGCCCTCAAGAGTCGCCAATTCCTCGCCACGTTCACGTTATTGCTGGCTTGTTGTTGGGGCTGGTCACTGCTGGGCGTCGCGATTCGAATGCCAGGAATCTATTATGTGCCCGGCGGTCGATTCATGCTTGTCGGGTACTTCCTGATCCTTGCTATTCCGCTGTTGATCATTATTCCGTTCTTCGCGTTTCGCTCGCTCGCCGCCGAACGGGACGATGGCACGTTCGAGCTGCTTTCCATCTCCGCACTCCGGCCCTGGCAGATTATTACGGGGAAACTTGGAAGCGCAGCGCTGCAGATGCTGATCTTGCTCTCCGTGCTCGCGCCGTGCATGACGTTCACCTACTTGCTTCGCGGTGTTGACATTCTCTTTGTAGTCTCGATTCTCTTTTATGGCGCGGTGCTTTGCATGCTGTTGAGTTGTGTCGGGCTCTTGCTGGCTACGCTTACCCGCGCCCGTCACTGGCAAGTGCTCATCTCGGTTGCGTTCATTCTTGCGTTGGGACTTGTCTGTGTTTGGGTCTGTTTCGGCGGTTCGGTGTTCATCAATCAGGCGATGGCAGTAATTCCATTTAACCAGCCGGAATATTGGGTCGGTCAGGCCTGTTTGCTGACCGCAGTTGGCTGCCTTGCATCGATTTTGCTGCTCGCTGCATCTGCAAGAATCTCGCCTCGCAGTGAGAATCGTTCGACGAGATTACGAATTGCCATTCTTGTCACCCATTTCGCCATGCTTGCATGGTTCAGCCGCTACTTCTTCAAATTTGACGGAGAGGTCGGCTTGATTGCCGGTTACACGTTTGCTTCGACGTTTCTGTTGATGGTGACCGGATCCATGATGACGGGCGAGGACTCGTTGCTTTCGGCGCGAGTACGGCGCGGGCTGCCAAAGACAACCTTGGGGCGGGCATTTCTGATGCTGCTCTATCCGGGCCCCGGAACCGGGTATTTGTTCGCAGCAGCGAACTTGATCATGATTTTTGTTGTCGCGCTCATGCTCGCGGTAAGTAAAGGTTTCAATGGCCGAAACCAAGAAGTCGAAGTCCTGAATTTTGCATTGGTGTGTGCGAGTTTTGGCGTTTTTTACCTTGGTCTTAATCGACTGATCCTCCGGCTGGCCTCACGATCCACGCTTACCGGGCCAGTCCTTGGTTTCGTTAGCTGCGTGATCATGATCGGATTTGGTTGCCTTGTGCCGCTGACAGTTCAGTTCTCGCTGGCAAAGTACATTCCGGACTCTGGCGACTATACGATGATTCAACTTCCCAATCTTTTCTGGACCACGGTGGAAGTCGTTGACGGAAATAACTACGCCGAAATTGGGGGGCTGCTTCATCCCCTCGCCGCAGTTGTTTTTGTCGCTGCGGCGCTGGTGCTGTTGCTGAATATCGTCTTGCTTCCCGCTTCGGTTCATGTGCGCCGAGTCGCCACGCCGACTCGTGTTCAACAGGAGGAAGCCGAGTTGAATCCGCAACCCGAAGTCGAGCCGCAACGGCAAAGCCCCTGGGATTAGTTCGGCGGTAGCCGGAGTGGCAACACTTCGGGCTGTTGCGGTTGTCAGTTCGTCAGTGCCAACCCCCTCCAGCTGAAGGTGGGCGAATGCCCGAGCTGTTGCCAGCCCGGCTACGGAGAGCAACTGATTTACTCATCTATGGCGCTCACAACGGGAACGGTAACTTTGCGGGTTACCAGGCAGTTATGCCAGCATGTTCTGAAGCGAACTTGAAAACACACTTGTTTTTGAGGCTTTGGAACGGCGAAGGGTTTGGCCCGTCAAAGTGAGGGGGGCTACTGTTACATAACTATTACCTCAAAGTCGCATGTTCGCAGGTGCCAGCTTCGCCTTGTCGTCTAGAATTTGTCGAGCTTGGGCCGAAGTCACTGAAGACTGTTTTCGCATGGTGGCGACGGTGGTTCAGGAGCAACAGCCCAGCGTCGATTACACGACGTAATTTGACAGATGACGACTAAGGATCCTCGATGACTCTTATCAACGATAAATTCTCTTCGCCAGAAGTTTCAATAAACGGTTCAGCGATCGAAGAATCGCAAATGTCCCAGTCGCAGATCGACGCGTTGCCAGGCAATGCCACGAATCTTCGTCACGATGCAAAGCATGCTCCGCATGGTCCTGCAAATGATGGACATCACCACGGTGTAACATCGCGTGAAGCGTGGGATGCGGCTCGAGCCGAGATGATGACCAAAGGTCTCGACTGGCCAGCAACGATCTGGCTGGGTGTGATTCACATTAGCTGCCTGGTGGCTCCGTTCTTTTTCAGCTGGGAAGGTCTGATCGCCTGCCTGTTCCTTCACTGGGTCACTGGCGGAATTGGTGTTTGCCTTGGGTATCACCGGCTGTTGACGCATACAAGTTTCAAGTGTCCCAACTGGGTTCGATACACACTGGCAGTCATTGGTGGATTGTCCGGCGAAGGTTCGGCGCTCCACTGGACGGCCAATCACCGGAAGCATCACGCGCATAGTGATCACGAAGGTGACCCGCATTCGCCACTGGACGGACCATGGTGGAGTCACATTCTGTGGACGGCTGTTGCACGAACAGACGAAGATCTCAAGGAATTTCATGACCGTTGGATTCCGGACCTGAAAGATGACAAGGGACTGATCCTGATCCACAAATTGTTCTTGCCATCGCATTTTGCGCTAGGTGCATTGCTTGCCGGAATTGGATACTGGCTTGGTGGGCGCGAAATAGCCCGGTCGATGGTGATTTGGGGCATGTTTGTCCGTTTGGCCTTTGTGCTTCACTCCACGTGGTTCGTGAATTCGGCCAGTCACATGTGGGGATATCGTAACTACGACACGACTGATGAGAGCCGTAACAACTGGTGGGTCGCTTTGTTGACTTACGGTGAAGGTTGGCATAACAATCACCACGCCTATCCGCGCATGGCCCGTCATGGTCACAAGTGGTGGGAAATCGACGTGACGTTCATCACGATCAGTCTGATGGAAAAGCTGGGTTGGGCAACGGAAGTCGTTGATCACCAGCACAAGCAGAAAGACGATCTCAATACGATTCGTAAACCTGCAGCGGCCGTTGATACAGCTGCCATTCTGAAGGCGAATTACGCGGAGCTCGAGAAGCGTCGCGCGTCACAACCGATCGAACGAGAGACTTCGGAAGTTTAGAAGCTATTTCAAGACTGTTCGTAGTACCGGCTTTAGCCGGAATTGAGTATGGAATTTCCGCCTAACTCGTCGGCGAGCCGGCTGCGTCAGCTGCCGGGTGCTCAGGGCCGAATACTCATTGCCGGTACCTTAACGCGGCCGGCTGAAAGCTTGCACGCTGACTACAAATTTACCAGCCAACAGCGATGCACCACTGCATGGTATCGATTTCGAACGGTCAACTCAGGTCGACCTGGTTTACAACGCGGCGATCATCGAGCCACAACACCCGGCAGCTTACGCAGCCGGCTCGCCAGAAACCGATTGAGCAGTATTGGCCGAGCGAAGCTCGTTGGCGAGCCGGCTGCGTCAGCTGCCGGGTGCTCAGGGCCGAATACTCATTGCCGGTACCTTAACGCGGCCGGCTGAAAGCTTGCACGCTGACTACAAAT
>CALHZT010000398.1 GCA_938040995.1 uncultured Pirellulaceae bacterium
CCCTCCCGAGCCGCTTGTCTTCTAGACAAACTCTTCTCCGGTGACGCTTTCGACAACAATCTCGCAATCGGGAAGCGACTCAAGAAAGTGTTTGCCGTAACGTTTCGTCTGAATGCGAGGGTCAAGGATGACAACACTTCCATGGTCTTCGGCACTGCGAATCAGTCGACCAAATCCCTGCCGCAATTTGATAATGGCCTCCGGTAGCTGCATGTCGAAGAACGGATTCCCACCGTTCTGCTTGATGTGTTCCATTTTGGCGGCCATCAATGGACGATCCGGCACGCTAAACGGCAAGCGTGTAATGATCACAGTCTGCAGTGCATCGCCAGGCACGTCGACGCCTTGCCAAAAACTGTCGGTGCCCATCAATACGGATGCCGGGTTCGCTTTAAACTTTTCCAGCATGAGGTGCCGCGGCATGCCTTCCGCCTGGCTGAACAATTCGATCCCGTTGGTCGTCAGCCAGCGTCCCATCTCTGAAGCAACGCGGCGAAGCATGTCGTAGCTGGTAAAAAGGACGAAGGCCCGACCGCCGGTTTTTTGAATGTGCCGCTTGATGACTTCGATGCCCATTCGCTGATAGTCCGCCTTCATCGTCGGCTCAGGCATCCCCGAGATCAAAACGATTTTCGCCTGACGACGATAGTCGAACGGACTCCCCAGCTGACGGTCGCGACATTTTGCCAAGCCGATTTGCGAGCGAAAATAGTCGAATCCGGCGGAACCAGTCGCCAGGGTGGCGCTTGTCATAATCACTGTTGGCCCCGCCTGAAAGAGCATGGGCCGCAACGCTTCGCCAATGTTGACGGGAGCGGCCTGCAAGCTGACTCGCTGGCGACCGCGACGCGTGTTCTGGACTTCGATCCAGTGCACACCGCCTTCAAGGTCCTGTTTCAACCAGGTGCTAATTTCGCCGGCCATTCCTTCCAGCCGATTGGCGGCCGCAACAAAGTCCTGCTTGTCCGTCGGGTTGTTATGCTTCGCCGACTGATTCATCAATTCTTCAGCAAGTTTCGTCATTTCCTTGCTGAGCGGATTCTCAATAATCCCGGCGCGAGTCACGCGACCGTTGCCAGGCAACTGGGCTTCGTAGTGATGTTGAACGCCGTCAAAAAAGTCGCCGGCCAGCATGCGACAACGGTCGACAAGCATCTGGGCGGATTTGCATTTGTGATGAACGAGCAAGCCACGAAGCGTGCGGTCGTTGTAAAGTCGATTGAGCTGATAGTCGACCTGGCCACTGGAGATCCCAAGGCCAAGATTGTCGCCTGCGACGGCCGGGATGGTGTGGGCTTCGTCGAGGATCGCGGCATCGTAATCTGGAAGCAGGCTAAACCCGCGCGCCCGCAAGGCAAGGTCGGTGAAGAACAATGCGTGATTGACGATCAATAGCTGCGCGTTCTTCTGTCGTTGCCGAGCCGCGTAATAAAAGCAGGTACTGAATGTCGGGCATTTCCGCCCCATACAGTTACCATGATCACTGGCGACTTCGTCCCAAACGAAGTGTTTCGGTTTATAGGTCAAGTCGCTAAGCGATCCGTCGTTGGTCTGCTTCGCCCATTTTGCAATCTGGATGAGCTCGTCAAGATCGCTATCCCGCTCGAACAGATTGGGGGCTCGACCAGAGGCGTTCTTCAGTCGCCGGCGGCTGAGGTAGTTGCGCCTTCCCTTGACCAGGACCGAAGAAAACTCGCGAGGGATGACGCTGTTCAGGAACGGGACGTCCTTCTTTTCGATCTGTTCCTGCAAACTGATCGTGTGTGTGGACACGACGACTCGATTGTGTTTGCCTGCTCCATTGGATGTCGCGGCAAGAATTGCGGGCACCAGGTAGGCGAAGCTTTTGCCGACTCCCGTGCCAGCCTCGACGATCAGATGCTCACGATCCTGCAGGGCTTTCGCCACCGCATCCGCCATTTCCAGTTGCGGGTCACGATGCTCATAGTTCTCCAGCCGCGCAGCGATACGCCCCTTCGGCCCAAGTATGTCAGTTGGCGATAGTTGGTCGGTTTCGGACACGATCGGAACTTGTGGCTGCGAAAGACGGCGGACTGGTACAATCAGGTTTCCGCCTAGAGCACATAGCGTATCCGAATCATTCGTTTCAGTCGACGAGTTGCGATGCCACAGCCACCATCCGCCCCAAACCCTTATGCTTCTGCTGCCGCTGAGTCAGATGCTCCGGATGTCGATCCCCTTGCTACCGCGAAACGGCGATGCCTAATCTGGATGATCGCGTTATTTGCAGCAAATGGGCTTTGCATTGTCCCAACGTCAATGAATCCCGGATTCGAATTCCTGAGCACCGCGATCTCCATTCTCGTACTGCTGCTCGCCTTGTCCTGGTGCGATCATGATGCGAAACAAAGAAATTTCGCGATGGGAACTTTCTGGTGGCTATTTATTTTCTTCGGGGCGCCAATTGCGATTCCATTCTATTTCTTCAGGTCGCGTGATAAACGCGAGGCATTTTCGCTCACGGTGAAAGCGCTGTTGTTTTTCACTTTCCTGCTCTTTGTTTCCATAACCGTCGCGGTGGTGGCTGGGGGCATCGCCCAGTTGATGTTGCCAGAAGTCAGCATCTTTGATGAGTGAGAAGTTTTGTGAAGTCCCGTGGTTGGGGCTAGAATAGGGAGACACGGATATTGGATGGCAATGCAACTGCAGAAACTGGCATGTCGACAGACCGCCCAACAACAAAGCTTGGCTATGACGAATACGTGCTATTCCCGAATGATGGAAAACGGCATGAGGTCATTAACGGAGATCATTTTAGGAATCCGGCACCAGGCACTTATCACCAGACCATTTCAAAGCGACTGTTTCTTGCGCTTTGCGCTGGAATCGAAAGCCGAAATTTTGGCGAAGTATTCTTCGCGCCCTGCGATGTGCAGTTGGGCGAACATGTCATCGTGCAACCCGACTTGATCGTTGTGCTAAATGACTCGGCAGCCCGAATCACGCCATCCCGGGTTATCGGGGCTCCGGATATGTTGATCGAGGTTCTCTCTCCCTCGACAGCACAAAATGATCGCACACTAAAGAAGGCAGTCTACGAACGATCTGGCGTGCGTGAATACTGGGTAGTCGATCCTGATGAACACGCTGTCACACAGCTTGTCGCCGAGAAAGGTAAATTCGCCGAACGCGAACATGGCGACACCATTCAACTGGACCTCGTTCCTGATTTGAGCGTTTCGCTGGACTCAATTTGGTAAGAAATCAGCGACGGCCCCGAATCGCTATCGCATGTCTTGGACAGATTTCAACTGCCGCGAATGATGCCATCTTCCGGACTGCTTGCAGTTGCATATAGCCGCTTGGGAATGCGGCCGGCAAGGTACGCCGAACGGCCAGCGTCCATCGCGCACTTCATGGCGTGTCCCATCATTACCGGGTCTTTGGCGTGCGCGATACCGCTGTTGAGCAGAACGCCATCGGCGCCGAGT
>CALHZT010000399.1 GCA_938040995.1 uncultured Pirellulaceae bacterium
TTTCACGCGAAACAGCCCGGATTCCTCAAGGCCGGCGCTAACCATCACGTAGAGCGCATCGTATGCATAAAGCAGTCCCTGGGCGCTGCCGATGTCGAGGTCAATCGGCTGAACATGTTTGGCCGTGAGTGGCCCGGTTTCTGGAATCGTCAGCCGATACAGTTTTCCGTTCTGGTCGGACGCGACAAGTCTGCCATTCTTCTCGTTGGTGAGTGAGACCCAGGAACCTTGTTCCTTCCCGGGGACCGCATAGAGCTTTTCGACGTCGAACCCGTCAATCGCGTTAAGATTGTGGCTGAGCGATTCTTGTGCGTTCAGGTTTTGCGGCAGGCCGAGGGCGGAAAGGCAACAGGCAGCAGCCAGGAGAAGCTTCGATCGGATATTTTGCAAAGACATTGCTCGAGGACTCCAGGAGGGTTCTCACCAAATAAGGCGACTTGGTCGGCATTGCGATCTGTTTTCGGTATTGTAGTGGATCGCATCGCGGATGAAAGCTCGCGGAGAGAGTCGGCAGTGAGCGAGTGAGCAAGTTGGCAGTGCGCGCACAAGCGATCGGTTGCCTGCTGGCGCGATCGATGTCGGTTTAGCTGAACGAACTCCAACACGCGACAGCCCAAAGCCTGAGCACCACCGCGCGGAATTCCAACGACTTTGCTTCAACGACTTTGCTTCAACGACTTTACTTCAACGACTCTACTTCAACGTTCGAACATAATCGTCAACGCGATCCTGCAACTGATCCGGATCCATACCGAACGCACGCTGGAAATCCTGCAGTCTCATCGCAGGAGAATCCTGCTGCATAAAATTGTCCCGAGGTCTCGCCGTCACCTGGAGATAGTCCGCCAGTTGCAGAGGATTGCGTTCTGCCAACATGAATGTCGTCGCCCACGCGACGGAATACGATGGCAAAGGCGACGCACGGAAATGCTTGTCCGACGCTACCAGCGACTTGATGGTGCCGGCTGGCAATTCTTCCGGATAGTATCGAAGGTACGAGGCCAGCTCTTCCTTGTTGACTCGATCCGTCAACTTGCGAAACTTCGAGCCATTGTTGACTCCCGGCGCCTCGAACAAAGTCCCCAGTCCCTCCGACAACCAACGTGGAGTATCCGCAAACCGGTTGTGCAACCCAATGTTGTATGCCGTTTGATGGGCGGCTTCGTGAACGATCGTCAACGCGTTTTCTCGCCAGTTGGGATATCGCCCGCCTGTCTGATCGTAAAGCAGGATGCGATTGCTCATCGTGCTGTAATATCCGAGCACGCCATTGGTCCTCATGCCGTCCTTTCGCGCGTGCGTCATGAACTCGCCCCTGGTTGGAAAGACAACCGCCACGAGCGGAAACTCCGGCTCGTGAACCTTGATGCGGCGCGAAGTGAAATAGTGGATCATCTCGCGATAGAGTTGCTCAAAGCGATCGGCCCAGACGTTCTTCTGACCGGCAGGGTGAACGACCAGGAAATGTCCGGTGCCGGATACGTCGTAGAGCGATCCGTACTCAGCCTGAAGAGACGCCCGCAGCTCCTGCTGGGTAAAGCTGGTAAACGGCTGACGTACTTTCTTCGCCTTTGGTGCTTCCCTCGTTTGAAATTCCCAGAGCTTTCCGTCCCGGCCAAGAATATAGAAATAGTCGCGTGACCAGTGGATCGCGTCGCCTTCGATCGTCAGGCCGTCATGCTTCATCTTGAGCGTCCAGTCTTTCGCCGCCGCACGTGGTGCCGGCAGGAAAAACGCGGGAAGAATCAGGAGCGGGAGTATCAGTTTCAGTCGAAGATGGTTCATAGTGCTACCGTCGATCTCGAGATGCCAAGCCGTCACAATATCTGCTCATGGCCGCCGAATAGCTAAAAACCTAGGTCATGGCGAACCGCTCGCGCCGGCGGCACGTACCCGAAAAGCCGCCATTCTGTGGCTTGATGGCGAGTCCGCCGTACGACCGATAAAATGGGCACAACGTAACGGCCTACCGCCGACTGATCATGAATAGGGAAACATCGCATGACTCGCCGATTCTCGAACTCGTTCTGCCACTTTTTCGTCAATTTGGTCCTCTGCAGCCTGATCTGCGGTGCCGGATGGTCGCCAGTGTTTGCCCAAGTCGCCGATGACGAAGCGGCAGCGGTGGAGGATTCACAGACATCAGAAGAATCTGCTGCAGAAGAATCGACTGAAGAAGTCGCCGAGCAAAAAGATGCAGATGCGGATGCTGACGCGGCCGAAGATTCCGAGGCGGAATCCGCTCCACCGAAGATGAGCGAATCGGAGGTCAAAGCAAAAGTCGCCGAACTCCTGAAGCTACTCGAGTCGCGAGACGAAGCCGAGCGAGACAAGGCTGAGGCGGAATTGGTCGAGATCGGGTCTGCGGCTCTGGGCCAGCTTCCGACGGTGACGGTTGATACTGCGGAGGAGATGCGAGCCCGACTGAATCGCGTGCGAAAGAAACTTGAAAAGGCGGCTGCCGAGTCAATTCTGGTTGGATCCCGAGTCACCATTTCTGGCGAGATGAAACTGTCCGAAGCGCTTGCCGAACTGGAAAAGCAAACCGAAAACAAGCTTCTCGATTTTCGCGATCAGTTTAGCCAGCCGCAACTCGATCCGGCTCTCAAGCTGGAGCTGGACGATGTGCCGTACTGGAACGCGCTCAATACCGTTCTCGAACAAGCCGGCTTGCAGCTTTACGCTTACACAAACGAACCGAACACACTTGGCTATGTTGCGAGGTCGGGCGAACTGACGGAAGCCGGCCAGGCGGCTGCGACAGAACTCTTCCGGATGGAAGTTATTCGGCTGCAGGCGATCCGCGATTTGCGTGATGAACAGAATCAGGGGCTCGTGATGACGGTCGAGGTCACCTGGGAACCACGTCTGACTCCGATCAGCATCTCGCAATCGCTGGCGGGCCTTTCCGTAAAAGATGAAAAAGGGAACGAACTGAAACCGCTCGCCAATCGCGGGATCACGAACCTGTCGGTGCAGGCGGGGATCCAGTCGGTGGAACTGGAGTTGCCATTCGAGTTACCAAAACGCGAAATTCAAAAAGTGTCTTTGGCGGGCGAGCTGAATGCGGTGGTACCCGCCGGAAATATGACGCTCGAATTCGACGATCTCGATAACGCGCGTGAAACGACAAAGGGCGGCGGTGCCCTCTCAGTCATACTGCTGCGAGCCCGAAAGTCCCAGGGGCTTTACGACTTGAGATTGCTACTCCGCTTTGGCGAGGCATCGGAAGAGATGCGGATGCAGCGAGGTTGGGTGTACAGTAATGAAGCTTATCTGTTGGATCCGGATGGCGAACAAGTCGAGTATGCGGGGCTCGAGAATTTTCGCGAGAATCAGAACGAAATCGGATTGTCCTACAAGTACGATATCCCAGGCGATCTCAAAGGCTACAAGTTTGTCTACAAGTCGCCGTCGTCGGTACTCAACGTGCCCGTGAAGTACGAGATCAAGGACATCGTCTTACCTTGAGCGAAGGTTGGACGCTAATTGGTTGGGCGTTAAATGTTCGGCGGCCGACGGGAGGGCGAGGCTGGCCTGTCAAAAATGTTTTTGTGCGTATTTTATAGTGTTACGTTTGGGTCGCTTGTTTGCATTCATCGTAAGCTTGGTTCTTTTTTGACTGCAGTGTTTTTCCGAGCTGTTTGCTTACCCATTCCT
>CALHZT010000400.1 GCA_938040995.1 uncultured Pirellulaceae bacterium
GGAGGGTTGCAGGTGACTGCAGCACGTACAAGCGACCCTCCCCTTCGCGAGGTCACGAGTGATGCCGGGGAGGGGTGCGGTTGGAATCGCAAATCAGTCCCGGCCTCTCTTTTGCCCTATTCAATTCCTACGTCGATTCCCAAGTCGATCAACGTTTTTCCAGATTCAATCAAATGGGCCGCTCCTCCCCGTCGCTTGGGCTCCGACCCTCCTCTCGCGACAAGCGATATGACTGACTCGTTCCTCGTCCGCCATCGCGTTGCCGGAGGAGGGTTGCAGGTAACTGCGGCAGCAGACTCGCCGAACTGGCTACCACGACATTACTCAAACCAACGACCTTAAAATCATGACTGATATTTTTGCCGAGCTGACATGGCGTGGACTCATCCATCAAACGACGGACGATGACAATCTGCAGAAGTGGCTGAACGACGGTCAGCGGACCATCTACATCGGATTTGATCCTACCGCCGACAGTTTGCACGTTGGCAGCATGCTTCAGCTGATGACATTGCGCCGCTTTCAACAAGCCGGTCATAAAACGCTGGCTTTGATTGGCGGCGCGACGGGAATGATCGGCGACCCCAGCGGGAAGAGCGACGAACGGCAACTGCTCAACGAAGAAGCACTTCAAAAGAACGTGGACGGGCTTCGCAAGCAGATGACCCAGTTCCTCGACTTTGACGGGGACAATCCGGTCCAGCTGGTGAACAATTACGACTGGATGGGAAAGTTTGGATACCTCGAATTCCTCCGCGACGTCGGTAAGAACTTTCCCGTCAACGTGATGATGTCCAAGGACAGCGTCAAAAGCCGACTGAACAGTGACGCGGGCATTAGCTACACCGAATTTAGCTACATGTTGCTACAGGCTTACGACTTTGTGCATCTGAATCAGTCGCATGGTTGCGAGTTGCAGGTTGGCGGCAGCGATCAATGGGGCAACATTACCGCCGGCATCGATCTTGGTCGCCGCATGCACAGCGTTCAGCTTTTCGGAATCACGAGTCCGTTGTTGACGAAGTCGGATGGTTCGAAAATGGGCAAGACGGAATCAGGCGCCGTCTGGTTGGCTCCGGAACGTACGAGCCCTTACGAGTTTTACCAGTACTGGTTTCGAGTCGACGATGAGGACGCGGGCAAGTGCTTGCGATTCCTGACCGACCTGACCAAAGACGAGATCGAAGCGCTCGACGCTGAGCGAGAAGCAGACGCGCAGGCCCGAGCCAGTCAGAAAGCGCTCGCTGAAAATCTGACTCGACTGGTTCACGGTGAAGAAGGGCTGGCGATCGCGGAACGAGCCAAAGATATATTCTTTGGCGGTGAGATCGCAGATGCGACGGACGATCAGCTTTCCGCGATTCTGGGCGACGTGCCCAGCGAAGAAGTCGCGCGGGCGGACCTCGACGGCGAAGGTTTGCCGATCCTCGATGCATTTGTGAAATCCGGCCTGTCCAAGAGTAAGGGAGAGGCCCGGCGAACGGTCCAACAGGGTGGTGCGTATATCAATAACCGACGATGTGAAGACATCGACCGGCGACTGACCTCCGAAGACCTTGCTAGCGAGACCGTGATGGTGCTACGTTCTGGCAAGAAAAAATACGCGTTGCTCAAGTTTCGCTGATAAGATGTGGCAGTCGCGTGATCTATCCATGTCAAGCTTCCGTCCATGAATCTGAATTTGCTACCCGCCTTTTGCACGCTTGAATCATGGTTGCGCGAGCATCCTACCGTGAAGCGTCGGCTAAAGAAGCTGATTGCTCTCAGTGTTGTGGGCGGTGCCCTGGCGATGGGAGCTCTCTACTTTGCGGCGCGGTGGCAACCGACTTTTTATCTGCCGTCCATCGACGTGGCGCACGTCGATTACGAAGTCGTCGAGAATCAGATCGACGAGTTGTCTGCGGCGATGGAGTCGGAAGGCGAGTGGGAGTTTACGCTGTCCGAAGATCATATCAACAAGTGGATTGATACGGATCTGCCCAAGACGCTTCCACGTGCTGTGCCAGGTTATATCCGTGATCCGCGAGTCGCCATTGAGGATGGTGTTTGCCGGTTGGCCGGTGAGTACCGGAAAGGCAATGTGGCGCTTGTCCTTTCGATGAGTGCCGAGCCATTTTTGACGAGTAAGCCGAATGAGATCGGCATCCGGCTGAGCAATTCCCGGATTGGTGCGGTTCCTGGCATGATTCATCAAGCCGCTACGCAGGTTCATTGGGCGACTCGTCGCGGTCGCATGATGATCAAATGGAAAGATCGCGAAAGCAGCACTCCATCAGCCGTGATCACGTTACCTCGGCATTTGTTCGACGCGAAGGGCAAGAAGATCATGATCGAAGACGTGGCGATGCTGGATGGCAGAATTCAGATTGCCGGTTCGACAAAGATTGTACCGGTGCCAAAGCGAAAACCGCGCCCACGAAAACCGCGAAAACAGTTGACGGCCGAGCAGCGAGCCAAGGCGAGAAACGCCGCAATTCAAAAGTGGCCCGATGAGTTGAAGAAAATCTATGTCGATCGTTTTCGGGCGATGGGACGGTTGGCCGCGGATCTGTTGTAGCGGTCGATGGTTGTGTCGAGGCGTTAGACACATATCGACCAACGCGCTGCCGCCCCGAAGATGAACGCGGCTAATTGCGGGTGTCGCGATTGCCGCCCCGAAGGGGCACGACATGTTAGCCTGGGGCAGAGTAAAAACGAGCTTGCGAGTTTGAGCGCCGCCCCGAAGATGAACGCGGTTGATTGCGAGTGTCGCGACCGCCGCCCCGAAGGGGCACGACATGTCAGCCTGGGGCAGAGCAAAAACGAGCTTGCGAGTTTGAGCGCCGCCCCAGGAATCCGGATACCACAATAGTTATTGGTCGAGCCAAAACGCCCAATACATCGTCATCGCAACCGAGACCGAAATTGAGGTGGTCAACCTTATCGCTTGCGATCTCGGATCATCTCAAAAGTTTCAAACACATTGCTCGATCGCCCTGACTTCGAGGTTTCAGAAACCTGGGGCGACACACGACTCGCCTGGGCTCGCCGTGTTTGCCCCAGGCTAATATGTCATGCCCCTTCGGGGCGAGGAAGCGATTGTCTTCCGCCCCGAAGATGAACGCGATTGATTGCGGGTATTGCGACCGCCGCCTCGAAGATGAACGCGGTTAATTGCGGGTGTCGCGACCGACGCCCCGAAGGGGCACGCGGTTGGTTGCGGGTGTTGCGACTGCCGCCCCGAAGGGGCACGACATGTCAGCCTGGGGCAGAGCAAAAACGAGCTTGCGAGTTTG
>CALHZT010000401.1 GCA_938040995.1 uncultured Pirellulaceae bacterium
TTCGACTTTGAAGGTTTCCGCGAAGCCCTCGGGACGGCATCGATTGTGCCACTATTGCTGACAAGTTTCGTCTGTGTATTTTCGTTTGCGAATTTTGAAACAACGTTGTCTTTGTTGGTCAAAGGAAAGGCCGGAGCACCATTTGAATTCGATTTTGGACAGGTCTTCCTGACGTACGCGTTTATCGGTTTGGTCCTTGCTATTGTGCAGGGGATGATCGTCCGGCGTCTGGCGGGCAAAGTGTCAGAGAAGCATCTGGCGACGATTGGTGCTGTGTTGCAAATTGTGGGATTCGGATTGGTCATTCTTGGAATACGTTCCGCGAGTGTGCCGATGCTGTTCGTTTCGCTGACTTGCGTGACGTCCGGGTTTGCGCTGCTGAGCCCATCGCTAAATTCGCTGATCAGTCGGCGGACAGATCCTGCCAGGCAAGGCCGCATCCTTGGCGTGGGGCAGAGTGTTAACTCCCTCGCGAGAATTGTAGGATCCGGAATCGCCATTCCGCTTTTCAAATCAGGGATGTCATTGCCCTATCTGACGGCAGCTGGATTGATGCTCGGCGGCCTGGCCATGATTGTGCTCGCTGCGAATCGCGGTGGCGACTTTCAGGTAGCGAGGTAGCGCGATGCGCGATTCAATCGACATCAATTGCGACCTTGGCGAGTGTGATGCAATCACGGAAGCCTCGATCGAACATAACCTGATGCCACTCGTGTCGTCGTGCAACGTCGCGTGTGGCGAGCACGCTGGCAACAAAGCCGTAATGGAAAGCGTCGTGCGTCTGGCGGTGGAACATCGGGTGCACGTCGGAGCCCATGTTTCCTACGCTGACCGCAAGAATTTTGGTCGAGTCACCATGTCGCTCCCGGATGGCGAGTTTGAACGACTTGTGATCAGCCAGGTCGATCGTCTGATTGATGTTTGTGCTTCGCTCGATAAGGCGGTTTCGGTCGATCACGTCAAACTGCACGGCGCGCTGTATCACGATGTTGGTAGCGATGAAACGTTGGCTCGTCGCTTTGTCGAAGTCTTGCGAGGGCAGTTTGCAACAACGGCTGGAGGCGAGGGCGGCGAAGCGGTGTCACGTCACATGCCGGTGATTGCGATGGCGGGCAGTCGATTGTCCGAAGTTTGTCGTGAGCTGGAGCATCCGTGCCTTCGCGAAGCGTTTGCCGATCGTCGTTACGATTCGGGAACACAATTGGTGCCACGTTCAACTGGTATTTACGCATTGCTGTCGGCTGATGAAGCCGTCGAGCAAGTCGCGATGTTGCTCGAGGGCAAAGTTGCCACGTCGACGGGAGTCGCCATCGTGCAATGCGATACGTTGTGCATCCATTCTGATACGCCAAAGGCGTTGCATTTGGCGAACGCCGTAAGTGACCGGCTTACGCAAATGGGGATTCGCAATGGGCGGGACTGAAATACTCCCGGTCAGTGACGAATGGCAATTGTTCGCGATGGGCAAGTGCGGTCTGCTGATCAGGAATCGCCAACCGGTTGCGACAGAAGTGTTCATGCGATTGGCCGAATCGTGCCGGTCCGAATTTGGAGCGGGATGTTTGTCTGAATCCATACCGGCGTACGATTCGCTGGTGCTGAAGTTTGCCAGACCAGCCGACATGCCGTCCGTAGTGGCTCGCGTCAAACGGCTCGTTCAGTCGTTGGGCGACGCCACAGTTGTTTCTGGCAAGTTGCATGAGATCGCCGTCGATTTTTCGACTGGGCTGGATTGGGATCTGGCCGAATCGGAGTCGGGGTTGGATCGCGACGCGTTTGTAGAGACGCTTTGCGGCGAAGAGTATTCCGTCGCAATGCTCGGGTTTCTGCCAGGGTTCGTTTATCTGGACGGATTGCCGGGCACGCTGCATCTTCCTCGTCGGGCAAGTCCGCGACGGGCTGTTGGGGCAGGTTCCGTCGCCATCGGTGGCGGGCAATGCGGTATCTATCGGTTGCCAAGTCCGGGAGGCTGGCAAATTTTGGGGCAGGCGAGTTTTGAATCTCACCTGAGTATCGAAGACCTGCTGGAGAGTGTTCGTTTCGGTGATCGCGTCAGATTCGTCGCCGGTTAGAACCTTTTTCGCGCCACGTGGATTGCGTAGATCTTAAAGTCAGTGCAAGGAATTCAGATTTGCTCGCGTTCACGGTGACAAAACGAGGCGTCATGTCGACGTTCCAGGATCGAGGTCGATCCGGCGTGGCTCATTTGGGTATTCCACCGTCGGGGCCGATGGATTTGTTTCATGCATCGCTTGCGCGGCAGGCGCTGGAGTCCGTGGGGCAGGATAGTGTTCCAGAATTGTGGCTGGAGAATGCACTTGTCGGGCCGTCGCTCCGGTTTGAATCGCCGATGTATGTGGCGATCAGCGGAGCCGACATGAATCCCCAGCTTAATGGTCAGCCGCTTTCGCACGACGTGCCCATCGAAGTGAATTCGGGCGATACACTTTCGATGTCCGGAGCCAGAACTGGCGTGTTCTCCTACCTCGCGTTTAGTCGGCCGCTCGCATTGACCAGCACGCTGGGGAGTGTTGCGACTTTGACGGCTGCCGGGCTTGGTGGCGTCGAGGGGCGAGCACTTGCGGATGGTGACGAGCTTCATTTTGCAACGGACGATTCTGCTTCGTCCGTTTCGCCGGTTGCCGTGCCCGCGTCGGAAAGCGAACTATACGCGATTGAGATACCGCAAGCCGGCGATACCATCACGTTACCCGTGCGCCGCGGACCTGAATTTGATATTGTGGATGGCGTCACGAAACATCTATGCGTTGATTCCCATGCGTTGTCGAGTAGCAGTCGCATTGCGACGTTGCTTGGCGGAATGATTCATAAAACTTCGCTGCAGTCGCAGGAAATGAAGTCGTCCGGCGTCTTCCCTGGAGTCGTTCAACTTAATCATCAAGGTCAGTTGATGGTGCTGATGCGTGACGGTCCCACGACCGGTGGGTACCCGCGAGTCGCCGTGATGGAGGAACCGGCGACTTGGCAATTGGCCCAGTGCCAGCCTCGCCCGGACATCAAAATTTGCCTCGAGCTTGTCGACTGAGCGGCGAGTATCTAGTTGCTTGTTGGCTGGCCCTTGATCGCAATCAGCTCGTTCTCTGTGCGGAAGTAAACGTGGCCGTTTGCGACCGCGGGCGTGGCTCGAGTCGTCGTGCCGAGTGAAAACTTGTGCGCGAGATTGTACTCTTTGCTGGCGTCAATCATGTGGACTTCTCCGCCATCGGTGATACCAACAAAGTGATTGCCGACACAGATTGGAGACGATGAAGCCGAATCGCCGATTCGTTCCCGCCAGTGGAGCTCGCCAGTTTCCGCCGAGATGCACGAAGCGACTCCGCGATCTCCCCAGAGGAAGAGCAGGCCATTCTTGAAAACGGGAGTCGGCACATAGGGAGCCTGCTGACGCACGCGGAAAACTTCTTCCGGTTCGGAGCCCGGTCGAACCGCGACGAGATAATTTCCGCCACCACCCGAGCCGCAGGTTCCAATCAACAGGTCGCCGGCAAGGACCGTCGAAGAAACCGTTCGCAGTTGGAAAACGGGGAGCGACCAGTTCTCACTGCCGTCGTCTGGGTTGAGACTGAACATGCCGTCATTTGTATTGCAGAAGACCAGTTCGCGATCGCCAGCTTTGCCATAGACGCAAGGCGTACAGAATGACGCCTTGCCATCTCCCCGTTTGACAGTCCACTTCTCATCGCCAGTCATACGATCAATCGCGAGTACGCGGGCCTGAATCTCCCACGCAGGTTTTCCGTCACGTGGCGGTTCTTCGAGCATGGGACAGATCACGAGGTCGTCAACAACCACGAGGGTAAAGGCGGAGCCGTGATTGCACTGGTAACCGCCAATGTTCTTTTGCCAGACAGGTTCACCATCGTGTCGGAACTTGGAGAGCCTGTTTTGTCCCGCGGAACCCCATGCGATGTAGACTCCCGTTTCGTCGACCGTCGGCGTTGACGAACCGTGTGAGTTGCGATTGTGGATGCGGTATTCTTCAAACTCGTTGGATCGCTTCCATAACTCTTTGCCAGTTGTCGCATGGATGCAGTGCAACGTTTGCTGCCCGATTTGGCTGTCACCACTTTCGACATAAAGACGGTCCTTCCAGACGACTGGAGACGAATGCCCCTTTCCGGGCAATGAAGCTCGCCATGCGACTGCGGTTATGGGATCGGAAGGCAGCGACAGATGTTCGGCGACTCCCGTTCCGTTGGGACCACGAAACCTTGTCCAGTCGCTTCTATCCTGAGCCAGCAATGAGCAGGAAGTCGCCATAAGTAGGGCTGCGGCGAGAATTGGGCTCTTCAATTTCTGAATGTTGATCATGCACCAAGTATACGTGCGGCATTGGAATTCTTCATCCAGTGCTGCGGCGCTGGATAAAGAACGCAGGCGTCGTATACGACAGTGAAACTGCTCACGTTAGTATCCCATGTCTAACTCTTCTGCTTCCTGAGTAAGCTGTTTCAAGACGTCTAACCGCTGTTTGTCAGTCGACTGCTTGTACTCCATCAAATCGCGAAACCTGATCCGGCGATGTGTACCGACTTTGTGAAAAGGTATCTTCCCTTCCTCAAGCAAGCCAATCAGGTAGGGGCGAGACACGTTCAATACGTCAGCGGCCTGTTGCGACGTCAACTCCGCATGTACCGGGATCAACGTGAAAGCACGCCCTTGAGCCATCTGGACCAGAATATCTGCCAACAATCGCAATGCCGAAGTTGGCAGCTCGATAGCTTCTTCGGCTTCATCATTCGCCGTTACAAGAAGCCGATATCCCCCCGACTTTTTTCCGAGGATTCGAGTGATAGTTCGGCTAGAATCCTTGGCCATTGCGACATCATCAGCAGAAGGTGTGAACGTTCGTTCGTCTACCAATGTGGCCATTTTGATTCTCCGGATTCGAAAACGGTACTCAGTCACATAAACTATGGCATCAAACGAAATAAACGCATTAAACGAAATTTTGGGGTTCGCCGTAACGTTTTATTGGAAAACAACTTGCATGATTTCCATGGTTGTTTTTAAAGGTGGACATTGCAGACGCATCGAGTTCCAACCACGGCGAGAGTGCAAGACAAGAAGAGCATGAACGCGAGAGGGACTTCGTCGGAGCCAGGCCGTGTTTTCGGGATCGAGAACCGATCGACCGCTCGGATTCATCGGCCGATGTCGTTCCCAAGTCTCAGCGGTGTTTCACGCCGAAGCGTCTGCCATGATCTTGGTCGACCAAGGCGGTTTCACTGTCTTAGATCAGAAGCGGTTGGGACAAAATGACCCAATCGGAGCGTTTTTTCGGCCCGCAGGTTTGCGAAGACATAGTGGTTGGTTACTTTGGTCTGAAGCGCTAACGACCAAGCCGGAAAAGCGAAAGATTGACCGTTGGATGGCAACAGCACGGAGACGGTGGGCGCTCAGAAGCGATTTAGTTTGAACAGTGGTCTTTTTTGAATCCATAGCCACAGGAACGCAAATGACAATTCCTAAACGCGCGGTAGGTTCTTTATGCCTGTTATTACTCCTAACCGCTTTTTCCCATGCCGAACTTCTTACCATCGAGTATGAAGGTCGTTTCAATTCGACTAGCCTTCTTTTCAATGCAGGGGATACATTTTTTGGTTCCTATACTTTGGAAACTACAACGCCCACGACGCCACATTCAGATTCATCGTTAAACGTACAGGCCACAGCGATAGCCTCGCTTTCGTCCCCCCCAAGTATAACGCCAATCCCAGGGACAGAGTGGACGCTGAACGTTGACTCAAGCCTGATTGCGCCATTTACCGTCGTTGGAACTTTTGGCGGCATTGCAGTCGGAAATGACACGTCGTTCGGCGATCGTTACATTGCGACCCTGAATTCATTTCCGAATAATGGACTGCCAGGCGGGCTAAGCCTCAATTTCTTCCAAATTGATCTGCAAGCAAATGGTGCGGCTGCCGGGATGCTGACCAGCGACTCCCTTGCTGAGGTGCCTGACCTTTCACAAGCAACCGCTGGTGGAGGAAGATTCTTCATAGACAACCCGAGCTCAGGGTGCTCCCAGTGCCAAGTGACCATCAAGTCAATTCGCGCTGTTCCAGAGCCATCCGGTAAGATTGTGTTCGCATTATCCACCTGCCTGGTATTATGCTTGAGGCGTCGCAGGTTAGTTTGAACCCAGCCCGAAGCATATCGATTCGCTGCGTTTGGGTGGCCGGATTCATCGGCCGATCGCTCGAAACGGTGGTATGCCAGATAACAAGCCGCGGGTCGCGCGGGTTTGAATGTTTAGCGAGTTTGCCGCGGCCCGGTGAACCGGACGTTATCCGGCAACCAATCACTCGGCCTAAGTTGTAACTTTGCAGGGCATGGGAAACGCATACGACAATCTGCCGACGCTGGACGTTGATGAGGCGCGCGAATTGTTGGCAAAGCACAGCTTTACGCACGACGATCTAAAAGATCCAAGAGTGGAGAACGGATTTCTGGGATCCCTGCGACCGTATCGCGGAACGTTGAACCACGATGCGTTTCACGAAGTCGTCGCGTGTCTCAAAGCAATTGCGCTGACATTCTCCGGTGATGATCACGTTGACCGAAAAACCGTCAGTAATATTTGGGGTATCTGTCACCTCGCACGTGATTGGGGGACACACCCGGACGGAATGCTGCGACGCAGAGATATTGTCAAATGTTGTGTTTTGAGGATTTCTAGGCGGCGGTTTCCTGCAGTTCTCCGTTAACGAAATTCGTCCCTTCGATGATCGCGGTAATTCTCTGGTGGCCGTTTAGTCGCCGCCATCTTCTTTGAGCCGACAGTCCGAGCTTGAACATCATTGTGAGGCTCGCTCGTCTGGTTCCACAGCCCTTCGTGCGGCGCTGACGTAGGCGGA
>CALHZT010000402.1 GCA_938040995.1 uncultured Pirellulaceae bacterium
GACGACTGACTCGCCAAGCCGCCGGGCACTGGCGGCAAGCAGGGCGGTGGTTTGCCGATAAGTAATCTCGGCGAATCGGTTGACGATAACGAAGACGGTAATGGCGGCGTTCCTTATGCTTCGAACTTTCTTGCATACTCAGACGGGCTTGAGGGAAGGAACATCCTGATCGCCTGGCTGATCCTTGGCGATGCCTTCAAGTGAACAGCCACTGACTTTTTCGAACTTGATCTTTTGTTCCGCAGTCATCAGTCGACCAAGATGCAGAATTCGCTCGCCTGTTTGCCCGACTGGATTGGTGGCGTGGCCAATGACGATGCCGTCTTCTGGGGCGACATACTCGTGCACGACGTCGCCGAAGATATTGACCTGCGATGCAATCGCTTGATCTTTCGTGATGTAGTCGGCGGCCCTGGGCAAGACCTGAATCATGCCGCCCCGCTCGGAGAGAACCCAGTATGACTTGCTACACAGAACCGGCGGCTTGGGCGCCCTCGACGTTTGCGGACGCCCTTTCGTCATGCCAACGTGATTGAGAATTCGCCGAATGCCTTGCAGCGTCCGTTTGATGGGATCACGTTGAAACCGCGCCGGATCGCAGACTTCTACCGTGATGGCGGGTTTGCCATTTTCAGCTACCGAGCCGCGAAGTGTATAGTCCGAGGGCGGATTGTGAACGATGATTTGCGGTCGCAGCAAAAAGGCCATCTGCGCGGTCATCGGTTGACTGAGGTCAGCACGAACGTAGAGCGAGTTGACGCGGCCCTGACTTGCCGTGTGAAGGTCGACGAGATAGTCGAAGTTGCTGGTGATGCGATCTACCAACCGGTTCGCGTACACGTCGGAAAGCTTGCCGTACGGCTTGCCCGGCATGATGTGATTAAGATCAACGCCATCCGTGAATTCTCTTTGCTGAGCCAACAAGCCCGGCATGTTGGCAGCCACCACACAGACGACCGAACCGCTGAGCGCTTTGAGGTTGATCTTCTTCAGCAGTTGGTGGATCACGGGGATGCCGTTGAGCTCATTACCATGCAGCGCCGCAGTGATACCAAAGATGGGGCCGTCTTTTTTCCCGCGGGCCACCACAACAGGCGCCTGAATAGGTCGCCCGATTCCGTTTTCGACAAGTTCAATGAACAGTCGCGAGAACTCACCTCGTGGCAGATTCTCGATCTCGAGCGCATCGACTCTTTGCACGCTTTTGACGTTCTCATATCCGCTCACAAAGGCGGCTTTGTTTGCTTCCGACACGTATGACCTCTTTGTCGTTTGTGGTGCACTCAAGGCGGAATCGTTGTTCATTTGGCTATCGCGATTGGAGCCGGAACAACCAACTAGTTGCGTTTCCAATCACGTAACGGGCGCAGCCACTACTGGTTGCTTAATGATTTCATCGGCCAGTCGCTGGTCCGGATTCATGGACAGAAACAGCTTTCGGCGGAAGCGTCCCTTGGAGTTCACGAGCTCCTGCGACATTTGATCGATGGCGGCGATTGACATGACGGTTTGCACGTAGCTTTCGATCATGTCGTCCATTCCCAGTCCCAGTCGATTAAAGTCGCGGCTGTCAACGAGCAGTAGCCTCGACGGCTCGGTCGAGAATGAGCCATCTTCCTGCTTTATAGACAGATTGGTTCCAAGCATGTCCCACGAAGACGCGCCGGCCGTCAACGTCGACTGCAGCGGTTGGCGTGCGCGACGTGAGTAAATCGCAACCGGAAAAAAGCCGTTCTCGTTCGTAGCGACCATGAACCGGATATCTGCCACATAGAGATTCATTTTCTTGTCCGGCATCGTGCCAACATGAAATAGTCGACCATCGCGACTTTGCGAACTCCACTTCGAGTTGCCAATCAGCGCCTGCACAATGAATTTGTCGTACTGATGATCCAGCTCCATGAACGCATCGAGTTCGTCTTGGTTCACGACGGTGTAGACACCTTGCCCCGCATTGGAGTAGGGGACCTTGATTACGGCAACGCCGCCCATTCGTTCGACCCAGATGGGCACTTCTTCCCGCGACACGTCCCAGATGGTTTCGGGAGTGGCAATCTGAAGTCCCTCGCTCTGATTACGCGCATTGAAAAAATCATATGCTTTCGCCGCCATCATCTTGTTGCGGCCACCAGCCAGGCAAACGAGAACTGGATTGTAGATCAATGTTCGCGATAACGGCGGAATGCGATTCCATGGCTTTTGCGTGACGTATCGGAATGCGGCACGGATGGGAACCCATTCATCGTTTACAAACACTTCCAGAATGCGTTCCTTGTTGAAGCGAGCGAGCGATTCTTCGGCTCCGTTCATCAAAGGGACAAGATGCACAGGTTCGTTGGCGAGCGTGGCCAGAGTCGCTGCGTAGCCCGAGTTCTCCATGTGATTCTTGTCATAGAGAATCGCCAGTCCGCCTTTGGGGGCCTTCTTGCGTCGCTTGAGCGCCGGCAGGAAAGATTTTTCCATGACGGTTTGATAGCCGGCTTCTTCCTCCGACTCGGAAGAACGCGGCATGGATTTTTGACCGGACGGACACGAATTCGTTTCGATGATGACGACCCGGCGCAGTCCTTCTTCCGTCGTCACGTGAATAAGGTCGGAGCCACCCCAACGGAAATACCGTGGTGGAGTCGTCAATAATTGTCGAACCGCAGATTGATCTGCCTCCGGATGAAGATGGCAGTAGCGACAAATGATCCGATCATTTCCCATTTCCATCAGATGCCGCACGAGCGGATGCAGGTGAGCGTTAAGCACCCGAGGATAGAAGTGGTCTTCCTCGGCGAAGTTGCCAGGCGTGATCGTGACGGGATTAGTGTTCATGATTTCTTCATTCTTAGTTGTGGAGATATCGTCGTATCTCGGCGGCGATACCCGCGTACGAGTCTCTTAGTTTTGCAATACACGTTCGCAATTCACTTGCATTTTCGATTTCCGGGTTCCGTTCAAGCTCAGCCGCAGTTTCAGCGAGGTCAGCTGCGTCGAACGATAACGCCATTCCTTTGAGTCGGTGAGCCAGCAATTCAGTCGTCCGCGAGTCCGCGGCTTGCAAAGATGATTCAAGTTCTAAAATGACGGCGGGAACATCTTCGATAAAGAATTGCATCTGCTCGCGTAGCATCTCGATATCGTTTTCCATACGCTCCAGCGGCTTGGCGAAACGGTCGTCGATGGCAGTCCCTGCTTTCGCCCGAATTGCATCGTCGTTTGCCGAATCGACGACTTCCGCGACCGTTGTCTCTACCATCGCCAACAGATCACGAGCGGAAATCGGTTTGGGAAGAAAATCGTCCATGCCTGCATCCAAATAACTTTGGCGATCCTCGGGTCGAACGTTCGCAGTGACCGCAACGATCTTCGGTAGCTTCGGCAGCGAGTCTCGTATCGCAAGAATTTGCCTGGCGGCTTCGATGCCATCGACATTTGGCATGCGAATATCCAGGAGCAAAAGGTCGTACGCGTTAGCCTGAACCATTGCAATGGCCTCGGCCCCGTCGACAGCTTCCTCGACGAAGTGATTACACTTTTCGAGAATGCGGCGGAGAAGAAGTCGATTGGGTGCCTGGTCATCCGCAACCAGGATTCGAAGTGCGTTGGCATTGTCGGCAATCGTTTCCACTTCTGCGCTGGTGAGCGAGTGAGAATCGCTGTCCAGCGTCGCGGCCTCGGAGATCTTGAAATCGCACTCGAAGTAGAAATGACTGCCAACCTCCGATTCGCTTTCTGCCCACATCTTGCCGTTCATCAGACGAGTCAATTCGATACAGATCGCGAGGCCAAGTCCAGTGCCGCCGAACACGTGCGCCGTATCGCGTTCGGCTTGCATGAACGGCTCAAAGATGCGCTGCATCGCTTCATCCGTGATTCCGATACCCGTGTCGGAGACCTGAAAACGCAGCCGAACGGATTCGCTGTTCGGCTTACCCAGCTCTGCGCGTTCAACCTTAACCGTGACGCCACCTGACGCCGTAAACTTCACAGCATTGCCAACGAGATTCATGAGAATCTGACGCAGTCGAACCGGATCGCCGGTGAGTAGGTCTGGAACGCCTTTGGCCACATCACAATCAAGGGTGATACCGGCTCGCTCGGCCTGCAGGCTGAACGTCGCCGCCACAGATCGGACGGTCTTTTGCAACGAGAAATCCGCATCGTGAATTGCCAATTGACCGGCTTCGATTTTGGATAAATCCAAAACGTCATTAAGTAGCTGCAGAAGGCTGGCACTGGAATCGTGAACGATTGCGGCGTATTCCTGCTGGTTCTGGTCGAGCTGAGTGTCGAGCAGCAACTCGGTCATGCCAACAATCGCATTCATGGGCGTGCGAATCTCATGGCTGATGTTTGCCATGAAATCGCCTTTGAGCTTACTGGCCTGTTCCGCTCGCTCGCGAGCAAGCTCCAGCATTTGCTGTTGTTGGCGTTGCTGACTGACATCGCTGGCCATGGCAATCCACCGCGTCACCGTGCCGCGATCATCAAATACCGGAGTCACATTGAGTGATACCCAGCGGACTTGTGAAGAGCTCGTAGTACCGGCTTTAGCCGGAATCGAAGCGCTACCTGGGTCTATTCCACCTAAAAGCGGTACTACAAACGATGTTGCGTCCACGTTGTTGAACGGTAGCGTCGCGTGGAAAGCAATTCCCAGTTGGATGGCACCACTTAGCTCATCGACGGACGATTTCGATTCCTCATCATCCTGTTTGATGTACCGCTCGACGAGCTGAACAAGATTCGATCCAACGAGATCTTGCAGCGACAACTCGACAAGTCGCTCAAAGCTGTGATTGGCCCAGTCGATTTCACCCTGGCGATTGGCAATTACGACGCCGTTATCCGTCTTGCTCGCAACCAGCGAAAGCAACTCCAGCGTCTCATTCAGCTTCTTGAGACTGGAAAGTTCCTGTTCGAGGTCGGCGCCTCGCGCGTTGGCTTCCGCCAAACTGCGTGCCAACTGGCCCATGCTCTGTTGGCTGTTGGCCAACGCCGAATCGGTACTGCCCGAGGCAAGTATCGTGTTCCAGTTCGAAGCAACTTCGGGTGCAATGGAGTCGACGGTCAACGGAATCGAAAGGTCCGTTTTTATGACTGCTTCGTCACTGGATGAACCAGGCAGCAGCGACTCGACTGCGAATCCTTTCTCCAGAGCTTCGTCGATTGCTGCGTGATAAGCCACTAAGGAATCGTGCTTTGGCGACTCTTCAAGAACCTGCGTCATGGCAATTCGCAGAGTTTGGCCCTTCGAACCCGATTCGTCATGAAGCAGGATGAACTCAAGATTCACTGGGGAGCCCAGCAAGCGACTGGCTTGCAAGATAGCAAACGTTGACTGGGCCAAATCTCGATTGGTCGCAGTCGCAAAACCAGACAGCGACCCCAGCAGCCTCACCTGGCGGCGGGCCCAATTTAGATCGCGTTTCAGGCGAATCGTCGCCGTGCTGATATTCTGTTCGATCAAATCTTGAATTCTTGGAGCAAGGCGAAATGTGCCTCATGAACCAATTTGTCACACTCGCTGAGCAATCATTAACCACGGAGGGCACTGGCTGGCCAGCGCAATTTCGTGGCAAGGAACCGGCAGCATTGGGTCGACTCACATAGGAGCGATTTTCGACCAGCCACCGTCGCTGTCAAACGAGGGCCGGATGGTATGCAAGTTGCATACCGTCGGTGAACCCTGCAGCGAATTCGTGATACGGTTTTCAGTCGGGAAGAATACCCTTTCACCTGCGAACACGATCACTCCTCCGCTGACAACTATCTTCTGGCTTAAAGACAACACGGGCCAATAAAAAAATCGAGCGAATTCCCAAGGGAGCTATTGGCAGAAGAGCAAGTTTTACGTACTTTCTTGGCTCGAACAATCGAATCATCTTCGAGGAATTTATGAATACCCGCTAATCGCGCGTTGTTTGCCGAGTCAACAACAGAACAGCGCGTTAGCTAACTGTTGATTGAAAGGTAATCGCCGATGGCGCAGATTCTGTCGAGTGGCAGTGCCGCTCCCGTTCTCCAAGCAGACCAACCTCCTGACCACTTTGTCCGTTGCGATGGCGTCGAGTTTGCCGGGACTCATGTTCTGATCGACCTGTGGGAAGCTTCCCGCCTGGATGACTTGCCGTATATGGAGTCGGTGCTGCGCCGAGCCATCAACACTTGCGGCGCGACGCTTCTGCATTTTCACTTGCACCACTTCACTCCCACCGGCATTTCGGGAGTCGCCGTGCTCGCCGAGTCGCATATTAGTGTCCACACCTGGCCGGAACGTGGCTTCGCGGCGTTTGATGTTTTTATGTGTGGCGATGCGAAACCTGAGTTGGCGGTCCCAATTTTTGAGAACGCCTTCACGGCAGGGCGCATCAATTACAACACGGTTCGCCGCGGCCTTGTTGCCGAGCCGTCAGGAACATAGTTTTACTGACCATGTTTGTGGTCCTGGTCCTAGATTGTTTGTAGTACCGGCTTTAGCCGGAAGACCTCGCAATTCGGACAACACTTCATTCCGCCTAAAGGCGGTACTACGAACGACCTCCAAACCAAAGTCTGACGATGCGACATTTTGAAGAGACCTTATACGACGCCGTTTGTCAGCAATTTCGCATCGACAAACTGTATTTCGAGAACAAGACCGATCATCAGCACTTGATGATCTTCCATAACGCGCAACTCGGACGCGTGATGACGCTCGATGGAGTCGTCCAAACCACGGAAGCCGACGAATTCGTATACCACGAGATGATGACGCATGTGCCGATGATTGCCCACGGCAACGCGAAACGCGTTCTCATCATCGGCGGCGGTGATGGCGGCATCTTGAGGGAAGTCCTGCGACACCCAGTCAATCATGCCACGCAAGTCGAAATTGACTCGGCGGTGATCGACATGGCGAAGGAGCATCTACCCAACCATTCGGCCGGCGCCTACGACGACGAGCGGTGTCATATCATCATTGATGATGGCATGAATTTCGTTCGCGAATCAACAGACAAGTTTGACATTGTTATTGTGGATAGCACCGACCCGATTGGGCCCGGCGAAGTTTTGTTTACCGATGACTTCTATGGGCAAGCGAAAACTTGCCTGAACGATGGAGGCGTTATTGTGACTCAAAATGGAGTGCCGTTTTTTCAGCCGGATGAACTTCAGACCACCCATCGGCGACTTGGCAATCACTTTGCCGACGCGAACTTTTACTGCGCCCCGATTCCGACTTACTACGGCGGATTTATGAGCTTTGGTTGGGCAACTGATAACAGCGAACTCAGACGGACTTCGGTGGATACGATTCGTGAGCGATTCGATGCACTGAACATCAAATGTCGCTACTACAATCCGCCCATTCACTCCGCTTCATTTGCCTTGCCACAGTACATGCTCGACATGCTGGATGGGGACACTTGATGACCTCGCCTCATGTTACGATCGGCAGCTCTGACGAAATGCAAACGCATTGGCGGCAACTGGCATCGCAATATGGGTCGCCACTTCTCGTTTTCGATGCGAAGGTCCTCCGCCGCAATTACCAAGAGCTTGTGGAAGCACTGCCCGGCGTTCAGTTGTTCTACGCGGTAAAGGCGCATCCTCACGCCTTTATCGTGCGCGTCATCGAGCAGCTGGGAGGCGGATTCGACGTTGCGTCCGGTGGTGAAACGGATTTGCTATTGCAGCTCAAGGTATTTGGTCGCCGCACCATTCACACGCACCCGATCAAAAAGGACGCCGAGATCAGGACGGCTTTGCGCTACGGAGTCACCACGTTCGTCGTAGACAGTCTCTACGAGCTGGAAAAACTCATTCCGTATCGTGGTCGAGTCGGCGTATTGCTGCGTTTGAGTTTTCGCAACCTCGGCGCCGCCGTCGATTTGTCCAGAAAGTTCGGATGTTCGCTCACCGAAGCGCCGGAAATCATCGCCCGCGCACGCGAACTTGACGTTCACATCAAGGGGGTCAGTTTTCATGTGGGCTCGCAGTGTGCGGACGCGTCAAAACACGTGGAAGGCATCGAGACCTGCTGCGAACTTATGCAGCGCATGAACGAACACGGCGGAACCCCGATGAATGTCATGGATATCGGCGGTGGATTTCCAGCAGACTATAACCGGCAGGGCGTCGATATCCACAAGTTCTGCGCACCGATTCGGGCAGCTCTGGAGCAGCTACCCGATGACTGGGACATCCTGGCAGAACCCGGACGATACCTTGTCGCATCCGCGGTCACGAGTATCACGACCGTTGTCGGCAAGTCGATCCGAGACAACGTGCGGTGGTACTACCTCGATGACGGCGTTTACGGGTCCTACTCCGGGCAGATTTACGACCACGCCTGCTATCCTTTACAAGTGTTGCGCACGGGCGAGTCGTTTCCGAGCGTACTCGCAGGACCGACTTGTGATTCGATCGACGTCATCGCGGAGGGAATCGAACTCCCGGAGCTGGAAGTAGACGATCTGGTCATCGGCCACGAGATGGGCGCCTACACCGCGGCGACGCGAACGCGATTCAATTCGCTGCCGGATGCACGGTTGGTTGATTTGGGGACAGGCGAGATCGACGGATAGGAAAGTTCGTAGTACCGCCTTTAGGCGGAAGGAACTGTGAAACCAATCCCTCCACGGGGGAACACAACTCATGAACAAAATCCTGGTCATCGACGACGAACGAGCCATCCTTCGCGCCTTTGAACGCGCATTGGAAAAGGACGAATCCAACCAAGTCATCACCGCCGCAACCGCCGCTGACGGTTTGGCCGCGATCCAAGAACACCACCCCGATGTCGCCGTCATCGACGTCATGCTGCCGGACCAGTCGGGCTTGGAATTGTTCGCGGATATAAAGGACGTCGATCCGCACCTGCCGGTCGTCTTCATTACGGGTGGAGGCAGCAGCGGCACAGCAATCGAAGCGATGCAACAGGGCGCGCTCGACTGCCTGACCAAACCAATCGACTTTGGCGAAGTCCGCCGCACGATTGAAAAAGCGGTCCGCAATCGGCGGCTGATGTCGGAATCGTTGAACATCGACCCCAACGAGCCGTCGGAAGTGGCCCCCGGCGAAGCCATGATTGGTCGCTGTCCGCAAATGCAAGTCGTCTACAAGGCGATTGGACGAGTCGCCAATCAGAACGTCACCGTTCTGATCCGAGGCGAAAGCGGTACCGGGAAAGAGCTGATTGCCCGTGCGCTGTATCAACATAGTGACCGGCGCGACAAACCATTTCTCGCCGTCAATTGCGCCGCCATTCCCGACACGTTGCTGGAAAGCGAACTGTTTGGGCACGAGAAAGGCGCATTTACCGGAGCCGACCGTCAACACATCGGCAAGTTCGAACAATGCAATGGCGGCACGCTATTCCTTGACGAAATTGGCGACATGCAGCCGCTCCTTCAGAGCAAGCTGCTCCGCATTCTTCAGGAACAGCGTTTCGAACGCGTCGGCGGCAAAGAAACCATCGAAACCAACGTTCGCGTCATTGCCGCGACCAATCGCAACATGGAACAGATGGTCGCGGACAACCAGTTCCGTGGCGATCTCTACTACCGCTTAAACGGCTACACCATTTACCTGCCACCCCTTCGCGAGCGGCACGACGACATCTTACTTTTGATCGAACACTTTCTTGCAGCCGCCAACACGGACTACAGCAAACAAATTCGCGGCGTCTCGCCCGAAGCGATGATGCTACTGCGATCTTATCCCTGGCCGGGAAACATCCGTGAGCTACAAGGCGTCGTCCGCCAAGCCGTCCTCGACACCAGCGGACCGATCCTCTTTCCTGAGGCTTTACCTCAAGTCGTCACCTCATCCGATTCGGCTAAGACGCAGACGTTTGACCCAGCGACTTCCCCCACCGACTTGCTTCGTCATTGGGTGCAAACAAGATTAGCCGACGAATCCAAAGCCGTCTATGACGAAGCCCTCGAACTTCTCGAGCGCACCATCTTCACCGAAGTCCTCAAAGCAACTGGCGGCAACCAGGCCGACGCCGCTACACGCCTTGGCATCACACGCACCACACTCCGTACCAAACTCCGAAAGCTCGGCATGGTTGTGGAGAAAGTCGTGGGTGACGAATAACGCTTGGGCGACTGATCGAAACCGAACCAAAAGGCTATGCTTCCTGTCACTATCAGCGATGACAACCAGGCGAGTTTACGATGGGTCGCAAATCACAGAAGCAAAGAAACAAGCGGCACAGAAAGGCTCGTGCCGACAAGCGGAAGGCGCGCACTGAGCGTCAGCGGCAACAAAGATCGTCGCGTAGGCGTCGGAACAATAGCGACGAAACACGAATCATCGAGGGCCATTCGACCCCCATCATTCAAAACTTCAGTTTCGAGAACCCTTTTTTCGGCTTGACGCCGGAACGACGCAAAGAGTTTGCTAAACAGTTGGGTGAGTCTCTCGAAACAGAATACGACAAGAATCTAACCGATCTGCTGGCAGCTCTTGGAAAGCATGATCCGGCAGAGCTCCTAGCTACATGCTCTGTGTATTGCTTGTTCAAAGGCATTGGGCCAGGAACCGACTATACCGACGAAGGCCCTTTTCCTCAGTCGATCGTCGAGAGTATTCAATCACTGTGCTTGAAGTTCGACAAAAGTTCCTTTGAATCACATCCAGTGTTGCACGAGAATCTTTTTCAAATTCTGGAGCTAACCGAGAGCTGCAATCGAAATTTCGGCTTGCGAAGAATCGCAAGTATCGACACAGCGACAGAGCAAGAATACCCAGCCCTAATGGCCATTGAGAGCCTATTGAGACTCGGGATCTGCCCCGAGCCGAACGAATGCGGTCAGTGTTTACTCCTCGTCTTCATAACGATTGCGAGAATCATTTCGGCGGCGTTCAGCTTCTTTCTCGCGTGCCCGCTTTTGATCTTCGCGATACTGTTCGTCCCCGTAACCTTCTGCATCGTCAAAGCGACTTTTGGGCGGCGACTTGCTGGGAATGACATACACATCATTTTCTTCGTAGTCCGAGTCATCCCAGTCACCATCTTCGTCGTCCCAGCCCTCATCTTCGCCATCCCAGTCCTCGTCTTCGGCATCCCATTCGTCATCCTCGTCGCCTGCTTCTACTGGCTCGTCGTCGTCCCGGTCGGAATCGAAAGCTCTATCGCCAGTGGACCGTGCCTCAATTCCATTTACCTTCGAGAACGTAACTGTCAGTTCTTCGCCATCGTGGCGATCCATCATTTCCAGAAAACGATCGAGATCGTCAAATGACCCGCTAAATCGAATGGTTGCCATAAAATCATCTCTTGCTAACGTAAAATTCAGGAAGCTACTTCAAAACCTGAGCCCGGAAGTTTGTCGTACCGCCTTTAGGCGGAAAGTCCGTACTCAATTCCGGCTAAAGCCGGTACTACGAACAGTTCTGAAATAGCTTCTAATCAAATACGGCTGGTTTTCGAACGTGCTGCCACGCGTCCAGATTGACAGTGACAACGGAGACAGGTGTGTTGACTTCTCCTCGACGCTTTCGCAACTCCGTCTCCGTCCATGCGGCCTGGATCTTCAGGCAAGCTTTCCGAATTTCGTCCGGAGTCGGCACCCATACTTTGTTGTTTCGGCGCTTGTTGTTCATCGTTTTCGTGAGGCCCCGCGACTTGACATCAATCCCCGCAGCCAAGGTCTGTATTGAAAGCATCCATAATCAGGTTGCACTCGCGGTGCATGTGTCGGCGTACCTGGACCATTACAGTACGAATATCGTCCTGCGCGTCTTCGAACGTTGCCATGTCCGTTGGCAAGCAACGCTCAAGACGCATCGCGATCACATCGAGTGCGTCGCGGATGACGTCATGCTCCTGCAGCAGTCCTTCGACGCGACTGGCGTATTGCGGATGTTCCTCCAAAACCTCAGCCATGCCATCGTGCTCTTCAATAGCGAAGGTCCGGACGAGCTGTTCGCTGTAGACGCGAAAAGCGTGACGTAACCCCGACAGCTTGCGCGAGAATGTGTCCCCTTCTGTTTTCCAGTCGAGGACTACCTGCAAGGCTTCGTCTGCGAGATCCACAGTGGCATATTCGACTTTGGTGTGCCGAAGGATTGCTCGGGTATCCTCTCCAGGCTCCCAATCAACAGGGCTCTTGAATGTCGCGTGACCGTTGATTCGATTTTCCATGGTTGACTCGAGTGGATGTGAAGGAACGAGTGGTTGATTCTCGGTTACAAACAATGGCAAGCACCGTGCCAAACAGACGATTCGTACTCGGAGAGCCGCCAGGAAGAACGTTGTCGGTTCTACATTCACGCGCCATTCGCGAGTTTCCTACAAAGGTCGTTACGATAATTTGGCAGTAGAATATCTTGGGGATTGGTCCGGCTCGTTCGAGACACCGGAGGTAGAGGGCAAAACTTGGCTTTGATGGGCAAGTTTTGATCGCCGTAAAGGGCAGTTGGTGGTCGAGTGAAGTCGATTTGCGATGGAATCGACACGGCACGTAACGTGCTACCGCATGAGAGATAACACGGTCTAATGAGCACCGAATATGAGCCCGAAACAACTTACATCCGTCGCCCGCAAAGTCGAACCGCCTCCCGCAACGACCACCGTTCCGCGAGCGACAGTGGCGAGGTCCGACACGGGATTCCGCAGACTGCCTGGCTGCGACGCGAAAGCTGACTTGCTGAAGAAACAGATTGTGTATCCTGTAGTCGCCAATGACGGATTGGCAGTGCGCACGGAAAATCACTTCCGATAACGTTGAGAATTGCGAAGAGCACCCGCGATGGCAGCAGTCTTATCTCTTTTGGGTGTTTTGGTCATTTCGCTTCTGGTGACTCGGGTTGGCGCTACTGCATTGCGGCTGACGGGCATGTCGAGTGAAGCGGCCGAATTCCAGTCAAGATCGGCCTTCACCGGCGTCGGGTTCACGACGCTTGAGTCGGAGGACATTCTCAATCACCCGGTCCGTCGCCGAATCCTGATGCACTTGATGTTGTTAAGCAATCTCGGTGTTGGTGCAGTCGTGGCTACGTTGATGTTGTCGCTGCCACAAGCCACAACGCTGACTGGTTTTTGCACGGCAGCGATTGGAATTCTTGGATTCTGGATGTTGGCTCGCAGCAAGTTCGTTGAACAGCAGACGAATCGAATTATCGCCTGGTCACTACTCAAGTTCGGTAGTTTCAAGGCGCGAGATTATGCGGCAATTCTCCAGTTGGAGGCCGGCTATTCGGTGAGCGAACTGGCCGTAGAAACAAACGACTGGATTGCCGAAAAGTCGTTGATGGAGCTGCGGCTTCCTACTGAAGGCGTTCTGGTTCTCGGAATTCGTCGCAACAGTGGCATCTACTTTGGAAACCCAACGGCAGAAATGGTCATCCATGCAGGCGATCTTCTAACACTATACGGACCGAATGATCGTATCGCCGAGCTGGATCAGCGCGGTCGCGGCCGTGTTGGCGACGATGCTCATGACAAAGCTGTCAAAGCTCACGAAGTCGAACTCGTCGAGCAGGAGAATCTCGACGCCGAAATCGAACGCGACCGCGACTAGCCCCTATGCTGCTACAGCCGTCCGGTGTCATCCAGTTGCTGACACCGAACACACAAGGTCGCGAACGGCAGCGCTTCCAGTCGCTCTGCAGGAATGGGTTGTTCACATTCATCACACGTCCCATAAGTACCATCGTCAATGCGGTCCAGCGCATGGTTGATTTTTTCAAGTTCGCGAGATTCGCTCGCGCTGAGCCTTGAACTAATATTCTGGTACTCTGCTTCCATGGCACCGTCCCCCGAGTCACCAACGTCGTTCAGTCGCGATGATGCCATCCGGTCCATGTCGCCACGCAGGGTCTTAATCAATGAGCTTCGCCGCTCCATCAGTGCGGAGCGGATCGACTCGATCTGGGTTGAGTTAACGGCCTTGATCATTTGATATCCTCCAAATCGCAGTCGGCTTTACTGCGGTCGCCCCTGAGCAACCTGGGAAGCCCGACACAGCTGCTTGTTGTCGCCTCTGCTTAGGCACGATGCGTACCAAACTTGCCAATTTTGCAGCTGAATCTTGAAAGTCGCTCTCAGCCGGGGCTAGTTGATAATTTCCCAGAGTCGCCGTCCAGCTCTCGCGTTCTCCATTTAGTCACAGAACGTGACAAGAGGCGAAATCTTGCCCACGACGGGCAACGAGTGGCCACCCCTCGGCACGGATCTTTATTCGGCGTTGGAGGTAGGCAGAGTGAGTAGATTGTGTGTCGAAGAGTCAATTTGCTCGCGCCACGAACTGCGCCCTTCATGGCGATGACCAACTCGGTATGGTCCTGATTGGCCAGAGAACTGGAGCCAGTCTGGCTACTTCATCTTCGGCGGAATAGTGACCTTCTTACTAGATCGAAGCTCTGTTGGTTTGCTTCTGCGCCGCGCCTGAAGCGATCGATTCAATGGATGATCGAATCTCTCTGGGGAGTTGTCGCGACAAATTGCCATCAATGCCAGTTGGCGACAGTCGCTTGGGCAACCACTTGTGCAGCCGCACCCCTCCGCGAACGCTAAATCGTTTGCCATTATTGAGTTGCGAGTATCAATGATCGGAATCATAATTCTAGTCTTCGTCGTCAATCCGCTAACGCGGCCTCTCCTCGTCGCTAAGGCTTCGCTCCTCCCGCAAGCGGAGGGTGGCCAAGCACACCTCGTTGTCCTTCTCGATCATTCATGTCTGTACCACTCGCCTGGAAAAACCTGACTCACAATAAACGACGGCTTGCCGTCGCTGTGGCAGGTGTTGGCTTTGCGGTATTCCTGATGTTCATCGAAATGGGATTCAAGCACGCGCTGATCGACAGCACGGTCGAAGTCGTCAACGTAATGCACGGCGATTTGATTGTGGTAAGTGGTGCCCGCTACGCACTACCATCGCGGCAGAGAATGCCGCGGCAACGACTGCTCCAGGCCCGCAGTCACCCCGAAGTTCTTGGCGCTTACCCGATCTATATTGAAAACGTCTTTGCCGTCATCAAAAAGATCAATGAAAACGGGTATCCAATTCGCGTGCTCGCCGTTGATCTGAATGACCCGGTCTTCGAGCAAACCGTGCTCGGTCAATATCGTGAAGCACTCACGGCACCATCGACGGGGATTATCGACGTGAAGAGTAAACGCAAGTACGGATTGACCGGTAATGATCCGGACGAGCTACTTCGTTACCCCGTTGAACTTTCGAATCGTCGATTGCAGCTGGTGGGGGCTTTTCAACTGGGAACCGACTTTGCCATCGACGGAAACGTGTTGATGAGTTCCATAAACTACGCGAAGTATTTTCCGTATGCAGCGGAAGGAGCCGACCCACTTAGTCAAGTCGACCTTGGTGTCATCCACCTGCACGAACATACCGAAGATGATCACGATCGGGATGCCGAAGAAGGCTTGGCAATGCGAGTTCGCGACGAGCTCAACGCGACTCTGCCTGGCGATGTCGAGGTGTTCACCCGCGAAGAGTTTATGCAGCGGGAACGCGATTTCTGGAACCATGCGACTCCGGTGGGTTACATCTTTACGGTGGGGATGATCATGGGATTCATTGTTGGCATGATCATCTGTTACCAGATTATCTATTCCGATATTGAGGATCACATGTCCGAGCTCGCCACTCTCAAAGCCATGGGGTACGGCGGCCGTTACTTTGTCCGCTTCGTCATACGAGAGGCTCTTTATCTTTCCATCCTTGGTTTTCTGCCTGGCTTGCTCGTGAGTTGGGGTGTGTTTGCGTTGCTTGCTGGTTGGACTGGACTGCTGTTGAGGATGACCGTTGCCCGATCCGTGTTTGTATTTATCCTGACGTTGACGATGTGCATCGCATCCGGCTGCCTCGCCATTCGTAAAGTCGTTTCGATGGACCCCGCGGAACTTTTTTAGAATCATGACTGACAATCGCCAATTTGCCACCGCTCCCGCCAGTCGCTCGCGCGATCATGATGCCGGTTCATCGCCGCTGATTGATGTCCAGAATCTTGACCATGCGTACGGCGAGGGCGAGCTGAAGAAGCAGGTCCTGTTCGACAACTGCCTGACGGTACATCCCGGTGAGATCGTCATTATGACTGGGCCGTCTGGTTCAGGAAAAACGACTTTGTTGACGTTGATCGGCACATTACGACGCGTTCAGGAGGGAAGCGTGAAAGTGGTTGGTCAGGAGCTGCGAGGGGCTTCGAACCGGCAGTTGCTTAAGCTGCGGCGCGAGCTTGGATTTATCTTTCAGGCGCACAACCTTTTTGAATCGCTGACGGCGTATCAGAACGTCAAAATGGCGATGGAGTTGTTTGATTTTTCCAAAGCGGAGATGCATGAACGAATCACCAGCATTCTGACAAGGTTGGGGCTTGGGGATCGAATCCACTACAAACCCGACTCGCTATCCGGCGGTCAAAAGCAGCGAGTCGCGATCGCCCGCGGGCTGGCTCATTCGCCGAAACTGATTCTGGCCGACGAACCGACGGCAGCGCTCGACAAGGATTCCGGCCGCGAAGTCGTCACGATCTTCCAGGAGATGGCGAAAGAGCAGGGATGCTCCATCCTCATGGTGACTCATGACAACCGGATTCTTGATGTTGCGGATCGCATCGTAAACATGGTTGACGGATACGTTCGATCCGATGTTGTGGTCGAAGAGTCGTCGGTGATTTGCGAATTCCTCAAGCGTTGCGCAGCATTCGGCGACTTGACGCCGCGAACATTGACGGCAGTCGCGGATCAAATGGAAAAAGTTGTGATACCGGCTGGGCAGACGGTGATTACGCAAGGCGAAGCGGGCGACAATTTCTATCTCATTCGTGATGGATCGGTGGATGTATCGCAGGTAGTTGACGGTAGCCAGAAGAAAGTCGCCGAGTTGGTGACTGGTGACTTTTTTGGTGAAGCCGCGTTGATGACAGGTGATCCGCGAAATGCGACGGTCGTCACGAAGCAGGATACGGTGCTTTATGCACTCGACAAGGAAGAGTTCCAGGCCGCGCTTTCCACCAGCGACTCGTTCGAGCAGGAGCTTCGCAAGGCGCTATTCGAACGGCAGTGATTCGAATCTTCGCACGACCTTTTGTAAACAAATTGCCCGTAGCCGGAGTGGCAACACTTCGGGCGAAGCGGTGCAGACACCGACATCAGAATCTGGCCTGCAGACGCCGCTGCCCGAGCTGTTGCCAGCCCGGCTACGGTGGCACGGCCTCAATCGCGATTACGATTCGGGCGGAGCCTAGTCCTCCCGCCCGTCATCTTGAAGCTCTTCTTCCTCTTCCAGAATTTCCGCCAACTCAAAATCGATCACGCAGAACCGGCCGCGACGCGAATCGTAAGTGATATTCCGCTCGAACTCATCGCCGTGCTTCACTCCGTACTCGAGCAGCTCGCCGAAAATCAGCTTTACTTTCTCTGAACTAAGCTTGGTTACCGGCTGGCCACAATTGGAAGTCACGAGCGTGAGAGTGGCATCGTCATTGTCAATTACGACTGGAACAAAGTCGCAACCTTTGGCTTGAAGGTAGTCGAGGACGCGCAGCTCGGTTTGGTACCGCTCCTCGGCATTCGTGCCGTGGAACGTCTTGTGTACCGAACCGTCGAACGCGATGCGGACGCGCGATCGGACTGTGTCCTTGATTTCTTTCACCGGTAGACTCCTGTGATTCACTAATTGTCCCCTATTGGCCTTCCATTCACCAGCGGAATGCAACATCCTGCGTCCGGGCGGGCGTGATAAACTCGTTTGCCCGGCTCGCCAACCGTTTTTTTCGGAGTTTTCCGATCCACGATTGGTTGAATATTTGTTGCCGCTACTGCAAGTCAGCGTCGAATGCTGTCTTGGATTCATAAATTCGTATAATGATGACCTATGAGTCAGACTGCCCAACCTACGGACGATCCTGCGCCACCAGTGCCAGCGGAAACGGCCAAACCGGAAAAGTTTTCCGGCACCGTCAAACCACCGGTTCGTGCAAGCAACATGCTGAATGCGGTCCCCATCGGGCCCAAGCTTTCGCGATATCGCCGGCGACTTCCCGAAATTGCGGCTTGGGAAGAAAGCCTCAAAGCGCTTGATGATTTCAAACTAAAAAAGCAGAGTTTGTCGCTTCGCTACCGGGTTCGCAGCGGTGAAAGCCTCGACCGTTTGTTGGGGGAAGCTTACGCGCTCGTTCGCGAAGCCGGCCGTCGCACCAAAAACATGCGTCACTACGACGTGCAGATTCTTGGTGGAATCGCGATCTTCAAAGGTGCCATCGCCGAGATGGAAACGGGCGAAGGTAAAACGCTGACCGCAACGCTCCCGATGTATCTACGGGCTCTTGAGGGGCGCGGTTCTCATCTCGCAACGGTCAACGATTACCTTGCCCAACGCGATGTTGACATCATGAGGCCCATCTACGAAATCCTTGGGCTTTCGTGTGACGCGATCCAGACGGGAATGAATCAGGATCAGCGCCGCAAAGCCTACGGTAGCGACATCACTTATGGAACGTCGAAAGAATTTGGCTTTGACTTTTTGCGTGACCGGCTGTTGATTCGCAGAACGGGCGAAGCGGCCACGATGATGGGTGGTCGTGCCAACACGGAAGAGACAGGAGAAAAGCCGGTTCAACGCGGCTTGCATTTCTGCCTGGTTGACGAAGCTGACAGTATTTTGATCGACGAGGCGCGCACCCCGCTCATCATCAGTGCGATTCCAGGGGAGGCGCAGATGCGTGCGGTCGCCTGTTACCGTTGGGCTGCCGATAACGCTGACAAGTTCGAAGACGAAGAGCACTACGAGTACGATCACGAAAAGAAGACCTGTGAGTTAACATTCGAGGGTCGCCAACTGGCGCGAATGATTCCCAAGCCCGAAGAAATGGGCCCCGTTGGACTGGTTGATATTTATCAGTACATCGAGCGAGCCGTAAAGGTTGGCCGCGAATTTCACAATCATCGCCAGTATGTCGTCAAGGATGGCGAGATTGTGATCGTTGACGAGTTCACCGGACGTATCGCGGAAGGTCGAAAGTGGAGTGCCGGTATTCACCAATCGGTCGAAGCCAAAGAAGACGTCGAGATCTCGGTCGAGACGGGACATGCGGCTCGCGTAACGGTGCAGGATCTGTTTCGGCGTTACAAGCATCTTTGCGGCATGACTGGTACCGCGCGTACGTCTGCGGGAGAATTGAAAAAGATCTACAAAACGGGCGTCGTTCGGGTACCAACCAACAAACCGGTGGCAAGAGAGATTCTGCCGGACCTGGTATTCGCCACCGCCGACGACAAGTGGCGTGCAATCACCGAAGAAATTAAAAAACAACATGCGAATGGTCGGCCGGTACTTGTCGGTACGCGTTCGATTGACAAATCAGAGCGACTTGCCGAGTTCCTCGCCGAGGCGGGGATCGAGCACGAGATCCTGAACGCCCGGCACATTGCCCGCGAAGCGGAAATTGTGGCGGCGGCTGGTCATCGTGGAAAAGTCACCGTGGCGACCAACATGGCCGGTCGTGGAACGGATATTAAACTCGAGGAAGGCATGACCGAGCTTGGTGGGCTCTGCGTGATTGGTACCGAGGTTCACGACTCAGCAAGAATTGATCGTCAGTTGGCAGGCCGAAGTGGACGTCAGGGAGATCCTGGTTCGTTCCAGCAGTTTTTGGCCATGGATGACGAGATCCTTGAAATTGCATTCAGTCCTGAAAAAGCTGAAAAAATGGCGGCGAACGTAAAACCCGCTGCCGATGGCCAGGTCAACGTATCGTCCAAGCTGTTCCGGAAGGCACAGAAGATCGTCGAGAAGAGGCACTTCCGCGGTCGTAAAGTCCTCCTTTACCACGAAAAGCACCGCAAAAAGATGCACGTCGAAATGGGGCAGGATCCTTATCTCGACATGCCGGATCAATAATAAAAGTCGGCTTAACCGATATTGCCCGTCGTCGAAGGTCACAGAGAACAGTCACTTGCGGCTGTTCTGCTGGCTATTCACCCGTGCAAATTGGTAAGCTGGAGGTTGGGACTGGGCGCATCGCGATCGCACCCGAACGAAGGTTCCGCTCTTTCACTATCAACTGGAACGACTGCCATGAGCACGCAACAACCACCCGCCGGTCACAACCGGGGTGACGACAACCCAGTGAATCCCCAGGCGGTCGAAGAGACGAAGCGTCAGATTCGAACGCTGGTCTCCGAGATCGAAGAACTTTCCCGTCAAGAAGTCGAGCCGGCCGCGTTCTACGGTGAGTTTCTCCAGCGAGTCATCACCGCACTGGCCGCGGTTGGCGGCGCCGTCTGGACAGTCAAAAAAGGCGCCGGCCTCGAGCTTGCGTACCAGATCAATATTCGGAACATGTTTCCGGACGCGACGGACGAAGATCAGCAACGGCACTCGAAACTTCTGTATCGATGTTTGCGAAATGGCGAACAGCTGCTCGTGCCACCGTTTTCCGGAGCCGAAGGCGACGATGACGCGGGAAATCCGACGAGTTACCTGCTCGTGTTGGCTCCGATCATGCAGAACGGTGAAACGCAAGGCGTCATCGAGATCTTTCAACGCCCATCGGCCGGCCCGGCGTCTCAGCGGGGTTATCTCAAATTTCTTGTCGAGATGTCGCAGAAGGCCGGCGATTACCTCAGAGCCCATCGGCTGCGCGAGCTTTCCGACTGGCAGACGATGTATTCGGAAGTCGAACATTTTGCGCGTGGAGTCCACGGGAGCCTCGATCCCCGAACGACGGCTTATACGATTGCGAATGAAGGTCGCCGGCTGATCGGTTGCGACCGTGTGAGCGTCGCGATTCGAAAAGGACGCAAGTGCCAGGTCGAAGCCGTCAGCGGTCAGGACTCGATGGATACGCGAGCCAACTCGGTCATGTTGTTGTCGAAACTCGCAACAGCGGTGATGCGCAGCGGCGAACCGCTCTGGTACACCGGTGATGATTCCGAGCTGCCGCCACAGATTGAGGACGCGATTCACAACTACGTTGATGAGACGCATACGAAAACAGTCATCGTGCTACCTCTGATGAAGCCATCAGATTATGTCCCCGATGGTGACGAAGCCAAGCGTTTGCAGGAAGAAAAAGAGGAAGTCATCGGGACGCTTATCGTTGAGCAGATCGAGGACAATCGCGCGCCGGAAGAATTCACGCAAACGGTCGATCTCGTCTGTCAACACAGTTGCAGCGCGATGGCCAATGCGATGACGCATAACCGGTTGTTCCTGATGCCGGTTTGGCGATCCATCGGAAACATGGCATGGGTTCTACAGGCTCGCACGCTACCCAAGACGCTCGCCATTGCGGCCGCTGTCATTGGATTTATCCTGTTTACGATCTTCTTCCCGAAAGATTTTTACATGACGGCGGATGGCAAGCTGGAACCGAAAGAGCAGCGAGCCGTCATTGTTGGTGTTCCCGGTGATGTCGTCGAAGTACACAAGGATACGGGCGACGCGGTCAAAGCCAATGAGAAACTGCTGACGCTGGAGAATATCGAACTCAACGAAAAGATCATTGGCATCAATGGCGAAATTAGCAAGTTGAAGCAACTACTCGAAATCGCCAATCGCCAAAAAAATAATCGAAATCTCGACCCGCAAACAAAGACGCGCGCCCGAGTCGATGCGGTGTCGCATGAGATGGACATCAAGCTCAAGACGCTGGAACGCGACGAGTTGGAGCGGCAAAAGTCAAAGCTCGAAGTTCTTAGCCCGATTGATGGCGTTATTCTCGACTTCAAAGCCAAAGAGTTGCTTCAGGATCGCCCTCTAAATCGGGGCGACCAGGTGTTCAGGATCGCGAATCCTGACGGCGAGTGGGAACTCGATGTCAAGATGGAAGAGGACCGCCTGGGCAATCTGATTGATGCTGCGGAAGACCACGTCGATGACACGGGCAACATGCAAGTCGAGTACATCCTGAAATCAGATCCGGAAAACAAGCTCGAAGGTCTGTTGAATCTGAAGGACATTGGCGACCGTGCTCAAACGTATGAAGAGCATGGGCACGCCGTTCGCATGTTGGTTGAGATCGATGAAGAGAAGCTTCGTGAATTTCATCAGCCGAAATCGGGAACGGAAATTACCGTGAAGGTGTACTGCGGCAAGAAGCCCATCGGTTATGTCTGGTTCCACGAACTGTTCGGGTTCCTTCGCCAGAAATTCTTCCTCTACATGTAACCGGCAGGCGGCGACAGATTCTGCGGGCAAACGCAAAAAGGAAAAGAGAAATGATTAGTCAAACAGGCATGCGAGCGTTTGGTTTCCTCACCATTCTGTTGATGGTTGTGACGACCGCGGTCGCGCAGGACTTTCAGCAAAGCGACCTCGGAGGAAACGAGCCGGGTGGTATCGACGACAAGGCGTACCTGACGGATTGCTCGATGGTATACATCAGCCGTCCTTTGCTTCATGCGGCAGAATCTGGCCGATTGATTGTCGCACCAAAAGAAGGCGACCTTGTCGAGGCCGGCGCCGTCGTTGCAGAAACCGATACCAGCCTCGCTCAAATGCAGCTGAGAGTGAAGGTAAAAGAGTACGAGGCAGAACGCAGGAAGTGTGAGAGCGACATCGAAAAACGATACGCTGCAGCTCAGGTAAAGGTTGCCAAGGCTTCCTACGACGACGCGGCCGATGCAAACCGAAAGGTCCGGAATGCAGTCAGTCCGAACGAACTAAGGAAGCGAAAATTCGAAGTCGAAGCCGGCATTTTGCGAGTCGAAAAATCCACGAATGACCTCGAGATTCTCAAAGCAGGTGCACTCGTCAAATTGCGAGAAGTCGAGTACGCCGAGGCGGTGATGAAGATGCACAAAATCACTTCGCCGGTAACAGGAATCGTACAGACACCATCGAGTGTGAACGCGCCGCTCAAGTATGTCGGCGAATGGGTGCGGCCCGGCGATGTTATCGCCCAGGTGACCCAGACGGATCGACTACGCGTTGTCGGTGAGTTAAAGGCTGAGAAGTGTAACCGAAAAGCGTTACTCGGAAACCCCGTCAAAATCACGATCCCAGTTTTGGGCACCGATCAGATGCGAACAGTCAACGCGGAAATCGTACATGTCGGTACGGAGATTAACTCGACCGATGGAACCCTGGAAGTCTGGGCAGAGATCGACAACGCCGACGGTTCGATTACTCCAGGTCAATTCAAAGTCACCATGGAGTTCGAATTGAACTAGTCCAGCTACGAGAGTCAGCCAGACCCCGGCACTTCACCATTTGCGAAATTTAACATGTCCCTCGCTGAAAGCCTTATTGCCAGTTCATCTCGCCCACTCGGGTTGAAGATGCGCGCCGACCTGTCGGCTCGAAGGCAAACGTATCAAGGCCGCAGCTACTGGGTCGTCAAAGAGCCGATTGGTCTGAAGTACTTTCGTTTTCAGGATGAGGAGTTTGCCGTCCTCAACATGATGAAGGACGTGGTCAGCCTCGAAGACATTAAAGACCGGTTTGAGGACGAATTCGCTCCGCACAAGATTACCTATCAGGATCTTCAGCAGTTCATCGGGACGCTGCACCGCAGCGGTCTGGTCATTTCCGATGCGCCGGGGCAGGGCCCCCAGCTCAAACGTCGTCGCGACGAGCGCGAACGCAAAGAGCTGATGGGCAAGTTCAGCAACATTCTTGCTGTGCGATGGAAAGGGATTGATCCGGAACGACTGCTGAGATTTCTCTACCCGTTCACGCGTTGGATGTTCGGTACCGCGGCAATCACGTTCTTTGCGATGCTCGGCATAGCGGCTCTGCTGCTGATCGGCGTTCAATTCGACGTTTTTCGAAGTCGATTACCCGAATTCAACGCGTTCTTTGGTCCCAGCAACTGGTTAATGTTGATGACCGTCTTGTGCGTCACCAAGGTGATTCACGAGTTTGGTCATGGCTTGCTGTGTCACCACTATGGCGGCGAATGTCACGAAATGGGGTTCATGCTGCTTGTCCTGACGCCTTGCCTTTATTGCAATGTGTCGGATAGCTGGATGTTGCCCAGCAAGTGGCAACGCGCCTTTATTGGTGCAGGTGGAATCTATTTCGAGTTGGTAATGGCCACGATCGCCACGTTTGTGTGGTGGTTTAGCGAGCCGGGCCTGTTAAATCACCTGGCGTTGCGCGTGATGTTTATCTGCTCGATCAGTACCGTGCTGTTCAACGGGAATCCACTGTTGCGATTCGACGGGTATTACATCCTGGCTGACCTGATTGAGATTCCCAACCTGCGGCAAAAGGCCACGAAAATTCTGCAGAACAAGGCTGGCGAAGTCTGCATGGGACTCGAGATGCCGGAGGATCCGTTTCTTCCGCAGAGCAACCAGTTCATGTTTGGGCTCTATACCGTGGCAGCGGTTGCGTACCGCTGGTTCGTGTTTGCGTCCATCATGTTCTTCCTTAATTCGGTATTCGAACCGTACGGTCTAAAAGTCATCGGGCAGTGTATTGCCCTCGCAGGTCTCTACGGCCTGCTTGTTAAGCCAGTATGGGATCTTGGTAAATTCCTGCATGTTCCCGGGAGGATGGATCAGGTGAAATGGCATCGTGTTTACATCAGTGCGGCGGTGGTGGCAGCGGTTATCGTTGGCATCCTGTGCCTGCCAGTACCAAAGAATGTTAACTGCTCGTTTGAGTTGCAGCCGCGAGACGTTCGAACGGTTTACGTGGAAACCCCGGGCCAGCTGACAAACGTCGCTGCGAAACCTGGTCAGACGGTGCAGGAGGGCCAGCCACTGTTTTCACTGGAAAACGACGATCTCAAGCTTCAGAAAATGCAGGTCGAAAATGAGATCAAGCGGTTAGAAGAGAAGCTCGAGCTTGCGCAACGAAACAGACGACTTGATCACTTCAAAGATCAGATTCCCGAGCTGGAGAGCACTCTGCGGACTCAGCGTGAAATTCGGGCGCAGAAACAGCGAGAATACGACAAGCTAAGTTCGATCAAATCACCCATTGGCGGAGTTGTCTTTGCGGCCCCGTTGCGTCCGGACAAACCGCCGATGGATGGGCAACTCGCGCGTTGGAGTGGCGCCCCCACAGATCCTCGAAATCTGGGGATCTACCTCGATACCAAGGAGATTCTTTGCCAGATTGGCGAAGCCGGAAAGTTCGACGCCATTCTCAATGTCGATCAAACAGATATCAACTACGTTGAAATCGGTGATGAAGTCGAAATGGTTCTCGACGCCGTCACGTTTCGGTCGTTCAAGGGCGCAATCAAGGAGATCGCACCAGAAGAGATGCAGTATGTTCCGTCGTCGCTTGGAAATCAGGGAGGTGGGAGCCTCGCGACTCGAATGGATGCAGAGGGCAATGAGCGTCCGGCGAGTGCGACTTACAACGCGATCGTCCAGTTGGATGAGGAATCGCTGGCATTTAAGAACGGATTTCGGGGTAGTGCCCGGATCAAGGCAGGTACCCAAACGCTGTTTGCACGCCTGAAAACCTACCTAATGCGAACATTCCACTTTGAGATGTAGTGCATTTCGCACAGTTCTCCGGGTTCAGTCTGTCCAGGCACCTTGCCTGCATTCGCCGGATTCCGATATCATGGAGCCAACCTGAGAATCACGCAGGAAGCACAGGAAATGGCAGCACGCCGTGAATGATCGCGGCTGTGCAAACGATATCCAAGAAAGGTGAGATCATGGCAAAAGAAGAAAAAGCAGAAGCGAAGAAGGATGCTCCGGCACGTCCCGAGGTAACTTTTGATGACTCGAAGACAATCGCGTGCTATGCGAATTTTTGTCGGGTAACAGGTACGCCTGAGGAACTCATTATTGATTTTGGTTTAAACAACCAGCCGATGGGAGTTCCTACGGAGTCGATTCCGATTTCGCAGCGAATCATCGTGAATTTCTTCACCGCAAAGCGACTGCTCGGCGCGTTGAGCATGTCAGTCCAACGTCACGAAGCCGCCTTTGGTGTGCTTGAAACGGACGTTCAAAAGCGCGTGCAGGCTTCGGCTCGACCCGCTCCCAAAGCTCCACCTCAGAAGAGCTAAGGGAACGCTTTTCGTACGGTGGCATCCAGCCTCCGGACATGAAAAGAAGTTCAGCGGCAAGATGCTGTTGCTACGACAAAAAGTTCAAAAGGAAACGCCTGCTGAAGAGCAGGCGTTTCTTGATTTCGTTTCTTTCGCGTCTTTTGCGGTTCACCACGTCCGTCAGAAACATGCACGACCGGCAACCAAGAAACGAGAACCGCGGATGGACGCGAATGAACGCGGATACTGAAGGAGAAAGAGGCGCGAACCAACGAAGATTGACTAACAAGCGAAGGTATACCGAATGGTAACCGCTCTCGGAAATTGACGTTTCCTCAGGCTTTTTGATGCAGGGAAAGACATTGAGCGTTAATGAGCTTCGAGTGGGTCCCTGCGTTCGCGGGCTCATCGTACCACACAAGTCCGTTGCCAGGCTGGCGCTTCGTTCGCGGTTCATCGTGATTGGGCTGGACTCGCTGCTGGCTAGCAGCGAATGATTGGATGCTTGTCTTCGAGGGAATGTTGAAGCGATTGTTTTTTC
>CALHZT010000403.1 GCA_938040995.1 uncultured Pirellulaceae bacterium
AAAACGAATGAAGGAATGGGAAAGCAAACAGCTCGGAAAAACACTGCAGTCAAAAAAGAACCAAGCTTACGATGAATGCAAACAAGCGACCCAAACGTAACACTATAAAATACGCACAAAAACATTTTTGACAGGCCAGGGCGAGGCTCCGCCCGAGCCGTGAACGATCCGGGAATTTCAACTTTGCCAATTTGCTTTTGTGCACTTTGTTCTTAGGGCCGAAGGCCTGGTATAACCCCTGCCGTTGCCGTCAGGCACCGGTCGCAATGCCATAAAAATCCCACAGCACCGAAGGTGCGGCACAAGTAGTAGTCTGCGCAAGAACTTCTTTGCCGTTCAGATGCTGGCCAGTTGTGGCGCACCTCCGGTGCTCAATTGTTTCGTTTGCATTGTGTTCCGGCGGACAAGTCCGCCGGCAAGGGCTGTGTCGGGCCTTCGGCCCTGGATTTTTATGCCTTCGGGCCTTGTCTTGCCAGTTCTGGATTCTCATTGGCCGAGAGTTTCAAACGGCCTTCCACCGGCCCTGGTTTTCGATTGGCCAAGTGCTCCAACATCGCCAATTTGCTTTTGTGCACTTTGTTCTTAGGGCCGAAGGCCTGGTATAACCCCTGCCGTTGCCGTCAGGCACCGGTCGCAATGCCATAAAAATCCCAAAGCACCGAAGGTGCGGCACAAGTAGTATTCTGAACAAAGAACTTCTTTGCCGGTGGGATGCTGGCCAGTTGTAGCGCACCTCCGGTGCTCAGTTGTTTCGTTTGCATTGTGTTCCGGCGGACAAGTCCGCCGGCAAGGGCTGTGTCGGGCCTTCGGCCCTGGATTTTTATGCCTTCGGGCCTTGTCTTGCCAGTTCTGGATTCTCAACGGCCGAGAGTTTCATCGGCCTTCCATCGGCGCTGGCTTTCGATCTGCCCCGGATTTCGATTGGCCAGGAGTTTCAACATCGCCAAGTTGCTTTCGTGCGTTTTGTTCTGAGGGCCGAAGGCCTGGTACAACCCCTGCCGTTGCCGTCAGGCACCGGTCGCAATGCCATAAAAATCCCAAAGCACCGAAGGTGCGGCACAAGTAGTATTCTGAACAAAGAACTTCTTTGCCGGTGGGATACTGGCCAGTTGTGGCGCACCTTCGGTGCTCAGTTGTTTCGTTTGTATTTAGTTCCGGCGGACAAGTCCGCCGGCAAGGGCTGTGTCGGGCCTTCGGCCCTGGATTGTCATGGCTCAGAGATCGCGCACCGAAGTTGCTTGCCGATCACGATTTGAGAAGCGTGGAGGTTCCGAGTCGTGAACGATCTGTCGCGTCACCAGCTTCAGCGGCTCGGACGGAGCCTCGCCCTCCCGCCAGCCGACTTGCCGTCAGCCAACTGTTCAGCTGCCATTTTACGAAGCGACGTCAGAGTCTTGCTCGACGGCTGCTGGTGGAGTCGACTTGAGTAGCTCGGTTGCCTGAGTGAACCACTCGTTGGTTGGGGCGCCGTAGGGGCGGAATCGCTCGAATTCGCCCTGCTCGTCGTCGTAGTAGATGGCGCGGTAGGTGCCAAGCTGGCTGGCTGCGGCGCTGTCCATTAGATTGCTCGAGTCGGTTGCGCTCATCTGGAACAACACGCGGTGTGCGATATCTCGCATGGTGGCTCGCTCAAACCATCGCGTCACGTTGTTGTAGGTGTCGCACCACATCAGCATGTGAACCCCAACGGCTGGGCCTTCGCTAATAATATGCGCCAGATGTTGCGAAGCCGATTTTTCGTCGTCATCGCCGAAGCTGCCAAGTCCATAGTCGTCGTCGGATTTTCGCAACTGGCGGAACCTCGCCAGGTTGTAAATTGCCAGGTAGATCGGTTGCTGCCCGGTTTGTTTCGAACTTATTCGCTCGGTGACTTCTTTGGAAATTCCCGCAACAACCTCTTCAACATCCGATGTGGGAATATTCTCGATCTCCAGTGGCAGTCGCTTTGCCATCCTCGCTCCGAGGTTGATTTCCTCGGCTTCGAATCCACCACCGTCAAAGACGACGATTCTTGCATCGCGAGATCCCGACTGGTCGGGTCGCGGTGGCTGTTGCGAGGCAAGGCTGATGAGCGCGCTCGACATGATGCCAGCCGCCATGTCTTCCTTCTGACCGACGATGAGGATGTTGTTTCCGCCTTGCCGACGCAGGATCGTATGCGTCGGTTCCTTGATCGCGATCGCGGAGCCAAACCAGGTTCGCGGAGCCGCCGAGACGTTCTTCGATGGCACGGTTTCGAGTGAGCGACAAAGTTGCGGGTTGGTGGCGGGGCTGGCCGCGACGTTGCCTTCGAACACGATCGCGGGAGGCAATTCGACATTGCGGGACTTCGCCAGCGTTTCCACATCGCGGAGAAAATCCTCACGCCGCGAGTCGGGTAACCAGACGACCTGGAATGGATGATTGCCTTCGAACAAACCATTGGCGTTGTTGTAGATGGCTTCACCAGGCCGGCTGAGTAACCGGGCAGCCGTGTTGTCTTCGCTCAAAATCAGGTGCGCGTCGGCTTCGCTACACTGCAATGCAATTCGCACCGCCATTTGGCCGAGCGTACTTCTTGCAAGTGAATAGGCACCGGCGAGTGTTTGCGAACCCAACAGGACGTGGATTCCGAACGCACGACCCTGACGTACCAGTCGGTCAAGCAAGAGCGACGCGTCCTGGGCAAGTTTGTCATCTTTGACAAAGAACTCCTGGAATTCGTCCACGATCAGTAACTGTCGCGGCATATGTTCTTCGGGTCGCGCATCGCGAAAACCGGCAAGTCCCTGGACGCCCACGTCGCGGAAAATGTCGCCTCGACGCTTGAGTTCATCGTCCAGTCGCTGGAGCACGCTCATGCCGAACTCTCGTTCGCTTTCGATCGCGATGACTCGTGCGTGCGGAAGATTGAACTGCGCGTAAGTTTTAAATTCGACGCCCTTCTTAAAGTCAACAAGGAAGAACTCGAGCTCATGCGGGCTATAGTGAATCGCGAGGTTGGTAATCATCGCGTGCATGAGCGTCGATTTTCCGGAACCCGTTTTTCCGGAAATGAGAACATGTTGCGACGTGCCCTTGCCAAGTTTCATCGACTGTAACTTGGTGGCTCCGGCTCGCCCAAGCGGCACGGTGATCTCATTGCGACTGTCCCACGTCCACCAGTCATCGGCCGGCGGCACCACCGACTCGAACGGTACCTCGACCCGGTTCGCATCCTTCGCGTGCTCGCCGGCAGCACGAACGACTTCGGTCAGCGTATCGCCTTCGACCGGCATGTCGAGAGTTAGCGGGAACTTGTGAAGTGCATCCTGTTGCCAGCGAAACTTGCCGTCTTCCCAGGTAAGCGTGTTGGCTTGTGCCTCGAGATCTGCGAGATCGAAATTGCGAGGCAGCCCCATTTTCATGTCGGCAGAGATGAGTGTGTAGACACCGCAGCGAGCGCCACTCTTGGCGATACTGACCAGCCGCCGGGCTGTCTCTTCCGGAAAGTTGGCTGGGAAATTCGCGATCACCAGAATCTGGAATGGCTCGGCGACTTCGCCAGCCGCCGCGTTATATTCCTGGATCGAACCAAACTCGTTTCGCAGATACTTCTGAATCACATTTTCCATGTGCTCCGTGAGGTCGGCCAGTCGCTGGTTGATGTGTTGCTGCTCGGTCCAGATGCGAATGCCAACCAGCCGCTCATCGTAATCTGCGAGGTGCATGAACTCGGAGAAGTTCTGGCCGAGTCCGGTGGGATCAATGATCGTGAAGCGGACCTTCCCGGCCGGGAACGATGTCAGCAGTCGCAACATGACATTGCGGATGACCTTGGTAGCTTCGTCTCGCCCTTCATCGACGGCTTTGACGAGCAGCGAAGGCGATTCGGGGAACGAAAGGACGGCGGGAACGTTCCATTGCGATTGTTCGACGCGAAGCCCTTCCTCTTCGGACAGGCCTCCGTCAAAGCCGTTCAAATCGACGTTGAACGAACCGAGCTTCAGTGCCGGGATGGCATCAGTACCCGGTTTCCACTGCGCCCAGTCGACTGAATCAATCGCCGGAAAGCCCTTGTCGCAATACTCATTCATCGCCTGTATCTCAGCCGCAGCGGTCTGCATACCTGAGGTGTACGATTCGCTGAGTTCGGTCCAGCCGCGATCGAAAGTGGCTTGGGCTTGATCCAGTTCCGACTGTTTCCGGTTGGCAATCGTTTCGCTGTCCGCTTCGAACTGGCTCTTTCGTGCCTCGATCTTTGGCGGGAACTCTTCGCGGAACGGTCGCGCCTCTTCATCCCATCGCGTTTCCAGCTGCTTTTCTGCTGCCGCCAGTCGATGTGCAATTTTCTCCGAGCTCTCTGTCAGCTCGCGCTTCAGATCGGTCGAGGCTTTTTCCCAGCTATCGTCCGCCTGCTTCAGCTGTTGCTTATGGCGACGCTCCAGTCGCTTATGACGCTCTTCATGCTCTCGCTCGACGGTGACGTTGGCTCGAGTCACCGCGTTGCGGGCATCGGCGACGGCGGCTCGCATCGCGGTTAGTGGTTCCTGTGATTTGCTGCGCACGATCGTGTGAATGACCTGCCGCAGAACGAGAGCGACAGCCGTCGCGACTCCGCCGCTCGCCGCGGCCCACAGCCAGTTGGTCCATCCGAACATTTTTCCGAACGGATAAATGGCGGCAGCAAGGGCGGCGAAGAATACGAGAACCGACCAGCCTTCGTCGAGATACTTCGTCAGTTTCCACGAAGCGATTTCTTCCAGCTGCTGGTGGGCGGTGCTCGCCGCCGACGAGTACTGCTTGACCAGTTGAGCCGTCGATTCACCTGCGATCATCTTTTCCGGTGGCGGTGCGTCGCTTTTCACTCCACGACTTTTGAGCATCTTGTCGGCGCGCTGTTCCAGCCACGAGAACTGCTCTTCGTATCCGGCAAGCGTCGTTCGCGACTGTTCGCCAATCTCATCGGCGGCTTGCTTCTCATGGTCGAAGTTTTCGATCGACAGGGCGCGGGTCTGACGCCAGTTGAGCTCGGCGGCTTCGATTGCTTCGGTATACTTTTCGTTTGCCTTTGTTGAATGGTTGCCGCAATCCGACTTGATGCTGTCAATGTCGACTTCGTAACGATGCCTTGCGCGCTCGAGACCCTTCACGTAGGCACCGTCGAGTTCTTTGGACTCGCGTTCGAAATCGTCTTTGAGAATCTGAAAGTCGACGTCGTACTTCTTCTCGCTCGCGGATTGCGATTCCGAGAGAGCCTCGCGTAGCTGCGATTCCCGCTCGGCGCGAAATTTGATTAGCTTCGCAACATTGGCCAGAATTTCTTCCTGACACTCCGTCGAGATGCGGTTGGTTTTGTCGTCAAAGTCGGTCATGAAAATCTTGGGGCTGTTTGCTTTTGCTGCGTCGCTCCGGGAATGCAACGCCTTCTAGAAATGCTCCGCATTCGGGTTCTTGTCGCCGCACTCTCTTTCCGCGTCATCGACGACTTCGGCGAGTTCGTGAACCGCAGCGAGCGCGAGTTTGATGTTCGGGATCAGTGGTTCGAGGAACTTTTCCTCAAACTTTTTTGCGGCACCGTCGTCCCAGTGAACCTTCGTTTCACGCCAACTGTCTTTGAGACGCTTCGTTTCACGCTGAAGTCGGCCGATGCCGGTTTGGAAATCGCAAAGTCGCATGGGATTTGGGTTTCGGGGTGCAGGTTTCGGGTGCCGGGGAAGGTGTGTAGGGAACGTATGAAGTCTCGAACTTGAAATCGTGTGAACTGGCACTCGCTACTCGTCACTCGCAACTCTTCACGCAATTCTATTATCGTTTGCATCAACCGCTTGGGTCGCCTGACGGCGCGTCACTTCCGTCCAAACCGGTTTCTCCATCCGGTTGTGACGAATTCGACGAATGACCGGAGCTTGTGGCAATCGGGCCTGCGGTTGGAGGCGCTTTTTCCGCGTACTTTTCCAGCGATGCGATCATGCGATCCATCGCTGCAATCGCTTTGGGTAAGTCGTTTTCTACGTAGTGACTCAGCCTCGCTGCCTTGCCGTCGAATTCTTCCGTGGCGTGCCGCATCTTGTGTCGCCAGCTGCGAGTGACTTTGATTTGTTGCTCGCAATGTCTCTGCCGCGCCGTGAGCCGCTCCACGGCCTTTTTCTCATCAACGCAGGATTTCGACTGACCCTCCATCGCTGCCATCTTGCAGCGGAGCAGGGCATTGCGCGCTTCGACGAGTTCGTCACTGGCACGCTTGGCGGCGTTTGGCCAGTATCGCACCCGGTCCTGTTCGATCCAGGTCATGGCCTTATTTGATTCGACCTTCAACGATTCCAGCGCGCCGATGGTGGCTTCGAGGTATCGTTTCAGCTCCATCCGAAATGCGCGGAGAGCATCCAGTGATTTGACATTGGCCGCTTTCTTCATCACGGCCTCTATCCGTTGAGGTATTCGTCGATTTGATCGGCTTTGCGCATCAGGTAAGGGACGTGCTGGTCACTGGTTTCGAGGAACCGGCCAATCATTTTGGCATGCTCTTCGTACTGAGCCGAAAATTTCTTGTGTTCCTGGTCACGCCATGAAGTGCCAAGTGCGTTGAGATGATTGTTCAAACGACTTGTCCGTTCGCGCAAGTCGTTATTGAATTTCTTGAGCGCGCGGGCAAACTCACGGAGTTCGTCCGGGTCGACGACGGCTTGGGCCATAGTTGCCTCTTTGTTTCTTGCAGTTCCTGGCAGCGGGTTGGGATGATTCCCATTCTAGACTTCGAAGCATATTGCGGCAAAGAACAGAAAGATCCAGCCGCAATCCAGTTCGCATTAGGCGCGGGGCGCTCCTTTCAATTATGCTCCTGGCATGTCTTCTCCTTCATGTACTTTACGACTTTGCAATTCGCTCAAGGAGCTGGATCCAGCCGATGAAGGGTATGCGACGCGATTTGTGGATTGCGTGCTGGTTGCCAGCCGTGAGGTTTCCGCAAGCGACCTTCATCTGCAACCGACGGATGCCGGGCTCGACGTGCGATGGCGGCTGGATGGTGTGCTGCAGTCGATTGGAACGTTCCCCCGCGGTGAGAGTACGGATCCGGTGACGCGGTTGAAGGTGCTCGCGGGCCTGCTGACTTATCGACAGGATGTGCCCCAGGAAGGCCGTTTGCAGAACGACCGGTTTGGTGACGCGATGTGCGGTGTGGAAATGCGAGTCAGCACGTTTCCAACGTTGCGCGGTGAGCGGGCGGTCGTGCGGCTGTTCAATAATAGTGATCAACCATGGTTCCTGGACGACCTTGGTCTGCCCGCTGACATTTCCGATACGTGGCATCACCGGATTGCGGAAACTTCGGGTGCGCTGATTGTTTGCGGTCCGGCTGGCAGCGGAAAAACCACGACGGCTTACGCGAGCATTCGTCAGATTGTGAACGATACCGATGGCGGTCGATCCGTTGTGACGATCGAAGATCCGATCGAAGTCGAAGTTGCAGGAGTCGCCCAATCGCAGGTCAACGCGAATTCTGATTTTACGATGGTCACTGGATTGCGCTCACTTTTACGTCAGGATCCTGAAGTGATTTTTGTGGGCGAAGTCCGTGACCCGCAAGCCGCCGGAATCACGTTTCAGGCCGCGCTGACGGGTCAGTTGGCGTTATCGACTTTTCACGCGAACAGCGCCGCGGCGGCGATCAGCCGATTGTCGGATATGGGCATCGAGCCGTATGTCTTGCGAAGTTGTATCCGCGGGATTTTGCATCAGCGACTGGTGCGTAAGTTGTGCGAGGATTGCAAACAGCCGATAGCAAGCGAGAGCGACATGGCGGGATGGAAGATTGAAACGAGAGACGGCATATTCGCCAGCGCGACAGGCGTCGGTTGCCAGTCGTGCCAGGGAACCGGGTATCGCGGCCGCATGTTGCTTGCCGAATTGCTCGTGCCGGATGACGGGAGTATTCGACAAGATTTGATTTCTCGGTCAGAGGTAAGTGAGATTGAGAAGTTCGCAGTCGCGAATGGCATGGTGACAGTTCGCGAGCGAGCCGTCACTGCTATCCGCGCCGGAAAGACCAGTCCGGCCGAAGCGAGAAGAGTGCTTGGGTTTTTGTAATCGCTGCGCTCGAGTTGCGAGTTGCGAGTTGCGAGTTGCGAGTGACGAATGACGAAACATCAAACGTCAACATCATCAGAAGAATGACTGCTTTTTCCAACCCCATGCACTGAATCCTCGACACTCGACACTCGCAACTCGACACTGGAAGCGAAGCGCCCCCATGCACCTCGAACACCTTATCGCGTTCAATGACGAAGTCGCCGCGCTTTCCCGTGCTGGCGTACCGCTCGGCTATGGATTGGCGCAACTGGGTGGCGACTTACCCAATCAGTTAGGCAAAATTACTTCGGCAGTTGGTGAACGGATCGAGGCCGGTGAGTCGCTGGATTCCATTTTTGCCAACGAGACCGGCGACTTTCCGGAAATCTACGCGGCGGTTGTTGCGGCAGGTATCAAAAGCGGAAACCTGACGGCTGCGACGGACGGTCTGGCACAAACGCTTCGCCGAGTCGCGAGTGTGCGCCGCAGCGTCGGTTTCGCGATGATCTACCCGGTTACCGTCTTTGTCCTCGCGTCGGTACTCTTTGTCTTTTGCCTCCGCCGCGTATTTCCAGTTCTTGAATCTGCGATCCAGTCGTTTGCGATTCCGGAAAGTCCGCTGCTGGACCAGGCGATCTCCCTTTTTGCACGAACCAACATGTTCCTGCTTGTGATTCCATTCCTTCTCGTTTTGCTCGCGATCCTTTGGTGGCGGCGAACGGGAAACGCGATTTCACTTCGTCATTCGTCGACTGGATGGATGTACTCCTGGTTGCCGTGGGCCAGTCGATTGATGCGATGCGGGCAAATTGCCACATTCAGCGACTTGCTGGCGTTGCTTGTCCAACAGCGCGTTCCACTTGGCGAAGCTTTGACTCTTTCGGCAAAAGCCACCGGTGCGAAGGACATTATTCAGGATGCAGAGCAACTTTGTGCGAGGATTGAGCGTGGCGACACATCGGCATGGGAATCAGATTCAGCAGATTTGTCAGATTTAGATAAGGGACTCCCGCCACTGTTACTTTGGACGCTTGCCGGCCAACAATCGGATTCCCGGCTGACCAGTCAGCTTTCACGGCTGGCTCAGACATATCATCGTCGAGCCGAAGAATTGGCCCATTGGCTGCGAACCGTGTTTCCCGCAATTGCTACGGCTGTCGTTGCAGGATCCGTGACAGTAATCTACTGCGGTTCGTTTCTTGCGCCGTGGTTTAGCTTCCTGTTGAGGATCGTCAACAACGTAGGGCAGATTTGAAAATCGGTCGTCGGAAGATCAATCTGAGAAATCAAAATTCGAAACACTTAAAATCGCAAACTTGATGAACCTCGCAACTGACGAATTCAACGCCTACCTTGCTGATCTTGCGGCTGTCGGTGCGTCGCTGCCGGATGGGCTTCGCGCGGCAGCGAAGGAAGCCAGGTTCGGACGCAGCCGTCGGCGACTGAACGAGTTGGCAAAGCGGATTGAAAATGGCGAATCGTTGGAAGACATTTTGTCCGACGAAGATTCACCGACTGGCGACTTTACATCGACCGCCGTACTTTCCGGTCTTGCGAATCGCGATCTTGCCACCACGCTGCATGACATTGCGGAGTTTGAGTCGAAACGTCATTTCCTGCGACGTCGATTCTGGATGAGTATGACCTATCCGTTCTTGCTGGCGGGGATGGTAACGTTCATGCTTGTTTTGTTCTCCAGATTGCCAGTCGCGAATTTCGCACGCACTTGGGGTTTCGGAAGAGATTATGACATTAGCATCTTCCTGCGCAGCATTGCTTTTAACATCTCGATCAGTCTGATCGGGCTGGTGGTGCTTCTGGTTGTTCTGCGGTGTTTCCTTGGCGCGGCAAGGATGCGCTGGCTGGCTGGGGGAGTGCCTTTTTTTGGGCCGCTGTTACAAGTTAGCACTGCTTGGGAGTTTTCCGTCCGGTTGAAAATTCTTGTGGAGCGCAATACACGGCTGGACCGGGCACTGAATGTGATTTCTGCCGAAACGAATGACTCGAATCTTCGGGATCTCTGCCAGCGACTGGCTCACGGAGTTGGCCGCGGACGGACGTTGGGGCAGCAGCTGCAGGGAACGACGCGCGTCCCGGAAACCTTTACTTGCCTTGTAAATTGGGGCGAGTCGAATAACGCCCTGGTCGAATCGCTGGATGTCGCCTGCGAAATATTTGAAGGGCGGTTGCAGTTGAAGCATGAGCTCGTCAGGACCGTGATGCCGCCCATCACCTACATCTTTATTGGCACGCTGACCGTCGGCTTTTGCCTGTCGACGCTAATTCCCATGATCCAACTTCTCAGGTTGTTCTGACGAATGGATTTTACGCACATCACGACTGGCTCGGCATGGTGTGGCTTGTTTCTGTTAGGAACAAGTCTCTGGTTCGTGCTGCATCTGATTCTTGCCGGTGATCGTAGTGGTCCGGATCACTTCGTAAGTTTCGCGCTGAAAACCGCAGCGATCCTGTTAGTCATGACGGGCACACTGGCCATGGCTTTTGCCATCGGCGGTTCACTGATTGCTGTCCCTGCCGGATTTTTGATGCTCGTGATCGCTGCGATGATGACGAACCGGTTACGGCTGGGTGAGACTCGCGCGCTAATGTGGCAGCTTGGTGTTGCCAGTCGCAAAGGGGTGCCCGTCATCGATGCGGCGCGAGCCTTTGCCGCCGAAAGAACCGATGAACTTGGTCATCGCGTGATGGTAATGGTCGACTCGCTGGAGAAAGGCGCGACTCTCGAGGCCGCTGTCAAATCGGCGCGACTGCCGGTGAATGCGGACCTTGCACTGGCGGTGCGAAGCGGACTGGGAAAGATGACACTTCCCGAAGTCGCCGTTGGATCGCTCTGGGGCAGGCGGTTTGGCCCCATCGACTTGACCGGCGTGCTGCACCAATTTCTCTACCTTGCCACGGTCTGTGGTATTGGTGCGACGACCTGGTCATTTTCGTACATTAAAGTCCTGCCGACGTATCGCCAAATTATGGCCGACTTTGAAATCGCGCCGCCAGCGGTCACGCAAATCTTTATGAACGTCAGCGCGAATAACTTCTTCCTGTACCTTTGTCTTGCGCTATTCTGGATCCTTGTCGTAACGGTGCTGTTGGCGATTCCCGCGTTGATTTACTACATCGGGTGGATGAGGTGGGAGCCACCCATCTTGCGACGACTTTCGTCCCGGTATCACGGAGCCATCATTTTGCGTGGGCTGGCTGTTTCGATTGAACGCAACCAGACGCTGGCCGATGCGATTCCGCAATTGGCCATCGCCTACCCGACGACTTACGTGCGTGATCGACTGGTGACGGTTGCGGACGAAGTGACAGACGGTGGTGACTGGATCGACGCGTTGCGATCGCAAAATTTAATCAATGATTCTGCGGCTGGAGTCTTACATTCCGCAGAGAAGGTCGGCAATTTGCCGTGGGCATTGCGGGAAATGTCGGGCAGCCTGATCAGGCTCCTGACGTTCCGGATCAAGTCGGTGATGCAAATGGTGAGCGTCGCGATCATCCTGCTGGTGTCGTTGCCCGTCGGCTTTTTTGCCATAGCACTTTTTGCTCCGCTGCCCGAAATGATCATGAGTATGCTGTAGGCGTTACTTGCCCTTTTTTGAACATGGATTCCCGAGCCACAAACATGGCGAAGCGAAAAAACACAAGTCGCCGACAACGATGCGGTTTCCTCACCGTCGATGCGATATGCGCTTCGGCGCTACTGATCCTGTTGTTGGGCATCGTTGCGACATCCGTCGTCAAAGTTGCCCGGGGGCGCAAGGCGATGTTGCAGGAGACGGTTGCCTCGCAAGTCGTCATGAATGCAGCCGAACTTCTGGTGAGCAATGTCGGAGCCCAAAAAACGCTCGATAGCATGAGTGGCGAGCTACCAGAATGGGCCGTTTCCCAGTTGCCCGCGGCCAGGTTGACTTATGAGTCTGTCGATGAAACCGTTGGTGAATTCCAAAGCGAAACCGATTTTGACCAACCGGTTATGTTGGAAAGAGTTCGCATTCGTTTGTCGTGGGACGATGATCCCGGCTTGCCACTTAAACACTTTGAAACCGTGGTCTGGAGGTAACGATGCGCAAGCGACTGGCAAGAATGAATCGAATCGAACGCGGTCAAAAATCTGGCATTGCGCTGGCCGAAGTCGTCTGTATGCTCATCGTTGCGGCGATTCTGGCGTCCGTCTGTGTTCCTTTGCTTGCGAAGCTGTTTGTTGCCAACAATCAATTGAAGCATGAACTGAATTGGCAGCGAGGCGTGCACGAGTTGGGGCTGCAATTGCGACGTGATGCACGGTTTGCCGATCAGGCAACGGTCGATTCCACCGACAAGCTGCAGATGGAAACCAGCGACGCTCGCATCGAGTACGAGTTTGTCGATGGCGTTGTACGCCGAACCTCCCATTCTCCTGAGGGCGAATTGCTGGGCCGGGAAGGCTTCCTGACTGCCGAGCATTCGTCCGCCGAGTTTATCGCCGACGCAGATCAGGTGGCCGTTCAGCTGAAGATTCCCTCATTTCGACTGATCAAACGGGCGGAACGTCATATGGAAATCGTGGCAACGATGGGAGGTCAGCCATGACCCGTCATTCACTGCGAAAAGATTCACCACGAAAAGAATCACCACGAAAGGGCGTGCTCTCCGTCGGAGTCACACTTTGCTTTCTTGTCTGCGTCGCGCTTCTGGCGTCGATGGCGAATCAACTGCTGTTGGCCAGGCAAGCCTCGCAGCTGAAGCAGCCGCAAGTCCAGGCGAACGGGTTGGCGGACGCAGGAGTCCGACTTGCTCTCAAGCGACTGGATGAAGATCGTGAATACACGGGGGAAGTCTGGCATGTGTCCGACTTGCCGGCGAGCGGGCGCGTGACGATTGTCGTCCGGGATGACGTTGTCGTCGCGACAGCCGTTTGTACGTTAAGGAATGATCGGCAAGTGACTGCCAGACACGAATATACGTTGAAGAAAGAGTCTTCCGATGAAAAGTAACTTCATGCATCCACAGCGAAAACGTGCGGTCTCCGGATTTACTCTCGTTGAGCTGCTCGTCGTCATTGCCATTATCGGGATCTTCGTATCGCTGATGATGCCCGCGATTCAGCAATCACGAGAGTCAGCTCGTCGCGTGCAATGCGACAAGAATATTGGCCAGTTGTCAGCGGCGGCGATGGAGTTTGAATTGGCGAGCGGATCATTCCCGTCCGGCACAACGATCGCAGTTGCCGAGTCCGGAGAAGCTGCAGCTCCCGGACCAATTCAAAACGTTGCCGATTCTGGGGTGCTGCATCACAGCTGGATCGTTCAGTTGTTGCCTTATCTGGACGAACCGGCCGCAGCAGAACGAATTGATCCGAACGTCAGCGTTTACGATGAACGACATCAGGAAGTACGGGAGCTCGAGTTGAGTGCGCTTCGATGCGCTTCGTCCGGCGCGGAAGTCAATGCGGCCTCGCCTGGCACAAACTACGCCGGCGTGCATCACGATATGAACGGGCCGATTGACCAGTCGAATATGGGGATCCTTTACCTCAACAGTCACACAACGCGAAGCGAAATCAAAGACGGATTGCAGTACACCATGTTGCTTGGCGAAAAGTCCCTTGAGAAGGATACGCTTGGTTGGATGTCAGGGACTCGTGCGACGTTGCGGAACACGGGTGACCCGTTTGACGATGGCTCTGCCGCCGCTGCCGCCGATGCGAAGGCTGCGGCTGATCCGCTTTTCGTTGGTGGATTTGGCAGTCGTCATCCTGGCGGAGTCCTGTTTGCGTTTGCGAACGGTTCGACTTCGTTTCTCGAGTATGGGATGGATCCAAAGATTTACCAGCAACTTGCCCATCGCGCGGATGGTGAACTGATGAACCTGATGGAGGTGAAATAGCCTCGCATGGCAATTCGTCAATCGTACCCGATCGTCACTCTGTTCATTGTGATCGCAGTCTGCGCGCTGCTCTTGTCGGTTGGACTCGGGCATGTCGACTGGAACACGGTAACCGTCGAAGGCGTTCAGTCCGTTGTTGCTTTTGGATTTGCAATGGGAATGGTGGGTGCTCTGGTTGGCTTGCACTCCTGGCGTCGCCGTCGAGGCTTTTTTCGAGGCGGCATGGTTGGAATGCTTCTTGGGCTCGTGCTCGGCCCACTATTGTTCGTGGCGGAAGAAGATCTGACTCGAATTGTGACACTCGAAGTCCTCGGTTCCTTTGCCTTGATCGTGCTGGGCGTATTGGCTCGGGTCGCGAAATCGGATCCTCTATGGGAGCCGATTCAGCCGATGGACGATGCTGCTGGTGAACAACCTGCCTGATCGGGTTTGTCCAGGTTTCTCGGTTTCTCTAAAATGCCGCGAGCGAACCGATACATTTCATGAAGAGTGCCTTGCTCCACGCGCCGTGGATTTGGGTGTGGGCAAGCTCGCTTAAGAAAATTCCTGGTCTGCCACACCGTCCCGAACCTTACCAAGATCGAAACCGGAACACTGAACAGTTCACCTCTCTCAATTCGAATCGGCCTCGGCCACGACACGCATCGCCTTGAACCTGGCGGTCCATTGCGGCTGGGCGGGATCGATGTGCCGTTTGAGCATCAACTGGTCGGACATAGCGACGCGGATGTGTTGCTGCATGCCATCACTGATGCCATCCTCGGAGCCGCAGCTGCTGGCGACATCGGGGAGCTATTTCCAAACACGGACGAGGCGAACCGGGATCGCGATTCTGCTGTCATGTTAAAGCTGGCATATGAGAAAGTGCGACGGTCGGGATATCGACTGGTCAACATTGATTGCATCGTCTTTGCCCAAAAGCCAAAACTGACTCCGCACAAGCTGGCGATGAGGACACGGATAGCCGAAATACTCGAAGTGGATGCTTCTGTCGTCAGTGTCAAAGCAAAAACTGGCGAAGCAGTCGGGCCTGTTGGGCGCGGTGAAGCCATGATGGCTGAGTGCATCGCACTGGTGGAAGCGAGTGACGAGTAGCGAGTGACGAGTTGCGAGTGACGAGCCGCGAATAATGAATTACGAACACTTCCCGATACCTGCACCCTGAAACCCGCCCCCCCGATACCCGAAACCAGCGGCACCGCCGCCCCCAAGATGAACAACAAGCTTTACAACAACCTTCGCGTCTACAACACGTTGTCAAGACAGAAGGAGCCGTTCGAGACCGTCGAACCTGGCAAAGTCGGCATGTATCTTTGCGGCCCAACGGTCTACAAACCGTCGCACATCGGTCACATGGTTGGCCCGGTGATCTTCGACTGCATCAAGCGGTACCTCGTTTACTGCGGGTTCGACGTCAACTTTATCGTGAACATCACCGACGTCGATGACAAGCTGATTGCCCAGTCGATTGAGCGCGATCTTCCGATGGCAAAAATCGCCGAAGAGATGACGGAAGATTACCTTGTAAATCTCGCTTCGTTGGGCGTCGATCAAATCGACTCGTTCCCAAAAGCCACCGATCATATGCAGGATATTATTGATTTTATCACCGCGCTGATCGAAAAAGATTTTGCCTATGCTTCCGAAGGCGACGTCTACTTTGAGGTCAGCAAAGATGACGATTATGGCAAGCTGACGAACCGCACGGTGGATGACTCACAGGGCGAAGGCGGCGAGATGGCATCCCGCAAACGCTCGCCGAACGATTTTGCACTTTGGAAAAGCAGCAAGCCTGGCGAGCCCTCATGGTCCAGTCCGTGGGGCGAAGGCCGACCCGGTTGGCATATTGAATGCTCCGCCATGAGCCGCGCGATCCTCGGCGAGTCGTTCGACATTCACGGCGGCGGCCTCGATCTCGTGTTCCCGCACCACGAAAACGAAATCGCCCAAAGCGAATCGTGCCACGGCAAACCGATGGCCAAATACTGGATGCACAATGGATTGATGCGAGCATCTTCGGCGACTGGCAAAGTCGGTGGTCGGGGAGATCGAGCCGAAGGAGACGCCGCTGAAGAACAGGCGACTGTTGATACGAAAATCAGTCGCTCCAAGGGAGCCGGCGGTTTGGCCGAACTCATCGAGGCGCAAACCGGGGAGCGGATTCGCTTCTTCCTGCTGCGGACTCACTATCGCAGCACGATTGTGTTCGGTGATGAGGGTCTTGAAGAAGCCGGCACGGCAATGCAGACCTTCCAGCGGTTCTTCGAGCGATTCGAACGAGTCACCGGGCAAAGCTTCTTTGGTCTTGATGCGGCGGCGACTCGTGCAGCGGGCGAGTTTGACGAAGCGCAGAAAAGTCATGGACTTCTTGCCGGAGTCGCGGCACGCCGCGACGGCTTTATCGAAAAGATGGATGACGATTTCAATACCGGCGGCGCGATGAGCGAGCTGTTCGAACTCGTCCGTTCGCTGAACAAGTTTATCGACTCGCATGACGACGAAAAGGCGAGTGGCTGGGAGGAAGCCGACCAGCAGGCCTTTACGACTGGAGCCAAAACGCTGAAAGAACTGACCGCTATCCTTGGTGTATTTCAAAAGGCGCCGAAAACTGGCGGCGGCGACGATCTTGCCGACAGTGCGATGCAGATTCTGATTCGCATTCGGGCGTCTGCACGCGAGAGCAAGGACTTTGCAACCGCCGACCTCGTACGCGACGAATTGACCAAGGCGCAGGTGACACTCGAAGACCTCAAGGGCGAAACGGTTTGGCGCTGCGACGGTGCTGACTCGGGTGGGCTCACGGATCAGTTGATGAAAATTCTGATCGCGATTCGCTCCACGTCCCGCGATGCCAAAGATTTCGCAACTGCCGATCTCGTTCGTGACGAACTGGGGAGCATTGGTGTCACGCTTGAGGATTTGAAGGGCGAAACCGTTTGGCGACAGGAATGATGCCGGCCCAAATCGTAGCCGGACTGGCAGCAGTTCGGGCGAATCGCCTGAAGTCTTGCGACATCGGCTACGACTGATCACATCAACGACAACTGGACGGAACCATGTCGCAATCAAAACCAGACCGAATCCTTGGCATCGACCCTGGTCTCAACATCACCGGCTACGGAGTCATTGAGATCACCGGTGGTGCACGCGGCAAATTCTCGCTCGTCGAGGCCGGCGTGATTCGTTCGACTCCGAAGACCTCACTCACCGCTCGAGTCCACGAGATCCATCAGGGCATTGTTGAAGTCATCGAGTCTACCAACCCAACATCGATGGCGATCGAAGAGCTGTACTCGCATTACGAGAGGCCTCGAACGGCCATCCTGATGGGGCATGCTCGCGGCGTTTTGATCCTTGCCGGCGCGACCGCGAAAATTCCGGTCAAGCACTATGCCGCCACCCGGATCAAGAAAATGTTGACTGGAAACGGCCGCGCTCCCAAAAGTCAAATGCAATCCTCCATCCAGCGTGAATTCGGACTGGACGAAATTCCGGCTCCCGCGGACGTCGCCGACGCGCTTGCAATCGCTTTGTGCCACTACTACCTTCGTGACACCGCAAAAAACGTTTCGTTGACTCCGACCGCACCGAAACGTCGAAAGAAGAGATCGCACCGCACCGCGTCCTGAAGTTGGGGCTCAGGCCTTGGCCTGCGCCCGCTCACCAGGCCACTTGGCAATGACTCACCACGAATTGACATCTCATGATCACCAAAATTACCGGCAAACTTCTTAGCGTTCGACCCGACGCGGCCACACTGGAACACGACGCGTTTGAATACGAAGTCCTCATTCCCGAGTTTGCCCGCCGCCAACTGCAGAACCAGATTGGCCAAAAAGTCAGTCTGCACACGATTCAGTATCTGGATGGTAATCCTCAGCAAGGGAGACTGAGCCCGCGGTTGGTCGGTTTTTTGAACGAAGTCGAGCGCGAGTTCTTTGCACTCTTTTGTTCGGTGGACGGCGTGGGCACGAAAAAGGCGCTTCGCGCCATGATCAAGCCGGTCCAGGAAGTCGCCACGATGATCGAGGAGCAGAACCCCAAAGGCCTTTCGACATTGCCAGGCATTGGCCCCGCCACTGCCGAGCGCATCATCGCCAAGCTGCGCCGCAAGGTTCCAAAGTTTGCCCTGCTCATCACCGAGCAATTCGAAGGCGCTGGCGAGATCGAGCGCGATATTGCCGCCGAAGTCCTCGACATCATGCAATCGCTTGGTCACAGCGAATCAGACGCTCGCAAGCGAATCGAAACCGCCTTGGTCTCGAAGAAGAAACACAAGGACGCGGAGTCTTTGATCAACGAGATCTACGCGCAATCCCAAAAGTAGGCAATGCCGCGCGGTCATTCTTCGGTCTTCAATTGGAAACAGGCGGCTTCTTCGGCATTCCGGATATACAGCCGATCACCGACAACCACGGGATGGTTCCAGGTCTTGCCCTCAATCGCCTTGAACTTCGTAAGCTCCTCGTGACTGTCGGGGCTGGTGGCTACCAACACCACATCGCCATATTCACTCGCAACCAGGATCGCGTTGCTGTCCGCAAGTAACAGAATCTGCCCATTGCCGTAGCGTCCGCCTTTCCACATTCGCTCGCCTGAATCGAGACTGACGCAAACCAGTACCGAGTTATCGAACCCGTAAATGTGCCCGTCATGCACGACGAAATCGTTGAAGTCGGGTTTTACGCGAAGCGAAGTCCACAGCTCCTCGGCTTCCAGACCGCCGCTACCATTCGAAATTTCGATCAGCCGCGAACCGGTGCCTTTGCCGGTCGGTATGAGGATGCTGTTCCCGATGATTTGAGGCTGGCATGCCCGATAGCCTTCGTGCTCCCATTCGTAAACCAGTCGCTCTTCACCCGTCGCCGGATCAAGTAATTCCATTCCATGGTTGCTCAGGATTGCGATTAAATCCTGACCGCCAACCGTGCATCGCTGCGGCGAACTGTAAGACATCTTGCCCGATTCCGCCGACCATGTGGGTTGCCCAGATTCGACATCGAACGCCAACGTGCCTTTCGTCCCGGCTCCGCCGCCATACGTGATGACTTGATTGCTGACCACAACAGGCGACGCCGAAAAACCCCACATCGGCGCGTTCTTGACTGCGGCTACCTCACGAATATCCTGCTGCCAGATGATGTCTCCGGTTTTCGGGTTCAGTCGCAATAGCCAACCCTCCGCACCCTGAACAAACAGCATGCCGTTCCCGAGCGTCGGAGTCGCGCGAGGGCCAGGGCCACCAAGCGGATCGAAAAACCGCGATTCGATTCCCTGCTTCCAGACTTCGCTGCCCGAGTCGGCGTCGTAGCAGACGACGGTTTCGATATCGCCTCGCTGTTCTTGCGTGAACAGCAGGTTTCCGGCGACTGCGAATGACGACCATGCCGGGCCAACTTTGATGCGCCAAAGCTCTTTCGGTGGTGAATTTTCCCAGTCGGTTGAGAACCGCACACCGGACTGGATCCCCATACGCGACTTGCCACGAAAACCGGGCCACTCGGGATTCGCAAGTGATGCGTCGATTGCAGTCGGGTCCAGCGATTCAATGTCAACCGACGCGCGGGCATCCTGGCTGGCAACGAGTTGATCTTCCTGGGTCGGCATCCATCGCCAGTGAAACTGTGGTTTGTAATTTCCCCATACGCCGTCGTTGGTAAGCAGCGTCGAAAACCCGAATCCCAGGCAGGCGAGGAGCAGCCCGATTATCGTTCGACGGAAGCCAAGCGTATTGCGGAGCAGGGCGGTGCCGAGGGCGAATGCGGATAGCCCCATCGGGATGGTCAGAATCATCAGGCCCGGTCCCAGCATCGATTTGTGGAGCAAGCCGACGGTCACAGCCGCAATCGCGATAATTCCAAGCAGCCCGACGATGCGTTCCTGCCAGGTGGCTCGGCTGAGCAGCAACCACCAAAGCAAAATGGCGATCGCACACAGGGCGGGCCCAAAGGCGGCAACTGCCCAGATATGCGCCGGGCCGTTCTCCATCAAGCTGGGAATGAACCGGCAGACGATCATGCCAAGGATGAACAAGATCGGTAGCGATACGCGTAGTGGCTTAAAGCGACTGGTCGCATTCGCACCGTTGGAAGGCGTCGGTTCGTCGGTCTGAATATTGGACTGCGCATCATTCATGGTTCTGTTCCGGGCGGTGTTGGATGGCGCTATACTGTGATTCGACGCAGACGGCTGTTCCTTGGTCCACGTTCGGAAATGATAGTGAATTCGCAAGCCGGCGACACCAGCGAAGTCAACGATGCCCCAAACCTTGCGGCTGATCGGCGAAACGTATCGGTAATCCGTCGGCTGATCTCGTGGGCTTGGCGGATTGGGAAGTACAGCCTGCTCGTCGTGTTTTGCTATCTGGTTTGCGCCCTTGTTGGACTACTTCCGGCCAATCGTGACTTTCGTGAAACCAGTGGCGGCGTGCCGCTAACGGTATTTGCCGGCCCTGTACATTGCGACTTGATTATGCCAGTCGAGAATCAAGTCGTGAATTGGCGTGATCATTTTCCTCCTGGCGACTTTGTCGGGAGTGTTGGTGACTATTCCCACATTGCAATCGGCTGGGGCGATTGGGGATTCTATCTGGACACGCCGAGATGGAAGGATCTTAAAGTGAGCACGTTGGCGAAAGCGGTCTTCGTGCCAAGTCCGACGGTTTTGCATGTGCAATATCAGGACGAGCCGATGGTGCTCGACAATCAACGTCGGGTGCGAATCTCTGAGGAGCAGTATGCGAAGCTTGTGGAGTTTGTTTTGACTTCGCTAAAGACACGATCGTCGGGTAGCCAGAATCCAGGTCGCTTGAAAATTGATTTTAGTTATTTGGCAACCGATGCCTTTTACGAAGCCAACGGTTCGTACCACGCGTTCAATACTTGTAACTGCTGGGTCGCCGACGCGATCCAGTCGGCGGGAATCTGCGCGCCGAGATTCAGTCCGTTTCCGTGGAGTGTGCAGATGTATTTTCCGGATGTACGGGAGTGAGCCACGAAGGGCATCGATTGTAGAACGGTTGTCTCAACCGTTTCCGTCGCCTCCGGCGACGTCTTTTTGAACAGCTGAGGACAGCTGGTCTACGGTGTTTTCTGGTAGCCGGAGTGGCAACACTTCGGGGGCAGTGTCTTGTATACATCGGGGCTCGTGATGCTTCGAAGCCGTTTTGGGCAGTTGTAGATCGATTGGCGCTGCGCCCGAGCTGTTGCCAGCCCGGCTACGGGCTGCGCCGGCAATCTTACGCTGGGGAATGCAAATCGCATCTGCTATAAACTGACAAAGAATCACTGCTAACCTGAATCAAACATTATGGCTCGCGAACCCATCCTCGGTCCCAACTCCGGATCGAAAACAACGAACGAAGATAAAGCGATTTCGAAGAAAGGCGCTTCGAGACCTTCGAAGAAGCTCAAGCCTGTTTCTGACAGCAAAGCCGACGAAAAACCGACGTCCAAACCTATGTCCGATTTTCAACCTGACGATCTGAACAACGACGAAGATCGCGACCTGCGTCCTCAACGGATGGAGGACATGATTGGCCAGCGGGATGTCTACGAACGATTGCAGATTGCGGTCGATGCCGCGACAAAACGTGGCGAAGCCCTCGGGCACATCCTGCTCGACGGACCGCCGGGACTCGGCAAGACGACTTTTGCGATGTGTATCCCACGCGCGATGGGCTCCGATGTACAGTTGACGAGCGGTGCCGCACTTTCGGCTCCCAAGGATCTGATTCCTTATTTGACGAACGCGTCAGATCGTTCCGTGATCTTCATTGATGAGATTCACCGACTGCCCAAAGCCGTCGAAGAGTATCTGTACACGGCGATGGAAGACTTTCGAGTCGACATTGTGCACGGCGAAGGTACGACAGCGAGAACGCTGAACCTGTGGCTGAAACCATTCACGTTGATCGGGGCTACGACTCGAGCCGGCTTACTGTCGGCTCCGCTCCGCGACCGTTTTCAGGTTCGCGAGCATCTCGAGTTTTACTCGCCCGCTGATCTCGAATTGATTATTCGTCGCAACGCGAAGATTCTCGACGCGCCCATTGATGACGCGTCGTGCACCGAGATTGCGATGCGCAGCCGCGGGACGCCAAGAATCGCCAACAATCGACTGCGCTGGATTCGCGACTATGCGACCAGCCGGGCGGACGGCATCATCACGCCCGAGATTACGATGGCGGCTCTCGAAATGGAGGGTGTGGACAAATTAGGGTTAGGCAAACAGGACCGGCGGTACATTCAGACGATAATTGATGTGTTCGGCGGAGGTCCGGCTGGAGTCGGAGCGATCGCACATACGATGAATATTGCCTCGGATACGTTGTCGGATGAAGTCGAACCATTCCTGCTCAGAAGCGGCCTGGTGGTGCGGACTCCGCGCGGAAGAGTCGCGACAGCCAAGGCTTACGAGCACTTGGGATTGGTGGATCCGCGGGATGACGCGCCGGATGATGATCATCCGAGGCTGTTTTAGCGGCTGTTCAAGCCCCACGGTTTCCGTTCCATGGAACGATTATCGTGCGTTGACAGGCGGATTTTTGGCCTCTACTATCAGGGGTTCCAAATTTGAGAATTTTCGAGGTGTATGATGGCTGTTCCAAAGCGAAAACACTCCAACTCACGTACTGGCAAGCGCCGCGCACACGATGCCAAGCCGATCCGTCAGTTCAGCTACTGCCCAACTTGCAGCCAGTCGGTATTGCCACACGCGGTCTGTGAAAACTGCGGCAGCTACCAGGGGCGTGCAAACGTACTGTCGGCCAAGCAGGAATCTTAATCCTGTCGGTGGCTGGCGGATCTATCCAAAGCTGCCTGAAGTTCTTTCGATTATTCGTAAGATTATTCGCAGTTCAGGCAGTGCTCCGGTCAAAATTCTCCGATCCCGCGAACTGCAGCGCAGCCATTCTTCTACCTGCTTCCTTCGGCAGGCATCTCGCCTGTCGGCTTCTGCCCAGTTCTGGAACCTGCGACTCGGTCGTACCCGGCTCTCCTGAAAATCGTTTCATTGATGAAAGCAAGATATGAGTAAAACGGCGTTTCTTTTTCCCGGTCAAGGTGCGCAAGCGGTTGGTATGGGAGCCAAGCTGGCCGAATCGACTCCGGCAGCAGCCGAACTGTTTGCCCATGCTGCCGATATTCTCGGCTACGACTTGTTGGATGTTTGCACAAATGGCCCAGCCGAAAAACTCAACAGCACCGCGTATAGTCAGCCGGCCCTGTTTGTTACGAGTCTTGCTGCCGTTGAATCGCTACGAGCCGAATCGCCTGAGGTCATCGAAAGCTGTGAATTGGTGGCTGGTTTGAGTCTAGGCGAATACACCGCCATGGTATTCGCCGGGTCGCTCGATTTTGAATCGGGGCTGAAGGTTGTCAAAACACGTGGCGAAGCCATGCAGGCCGCTGCTGATGAAAATCCGAGCACCATGGCCAGCGTGTTGGGACTGGAGAACGACGTTCTCGCGGGACTATGTGATCAGGCGCGAGGCGACGGGCAGGTCCTGCAAATTGCGAATTACCTTTGCCCCGGCAACACGGCTGTGTCTGGCCATATACCGGCTTGCGAAAAACTGGCCGAACTGGCGACAGAAGCCGGAGCGATGAAAGTCATCCCGCTGACCGTGGCCGGCGCCTTTCACACGCCACTTATGGGGTCGGCTGTCGACAAGCTCCAGGCCGCATTGGCGGACGTGGAGATCCATCCGCCAAAGATTCCCGTCATCTCGAACGTCGATGCCCGACCACACTCAGATCCGCAGGAATTGCGGGAAATCCTGATCAAACAGGTTGTTGGGCCGGTTCGCTGGGAAGAGTCGATGCGTCAGATGATTGACGGGGGAGTCACGCAGTTTTACGAGCTGGGGCCCGGTCGCGTGCTGCGTGGACTGCTGCGGCGCATTGACCGACAACTTTCGTGTGAGAACGTAATCGGGTAAGTTGAGTGAGATAGGCACGAACGAAGAAAGGTCCATTTCGCTGCGAAGAATTGACATTCTTTCGAGTAACGAAATGCGACAACAGCAACAATCGAAAGCAATCGCCGCACCGATTTTTCAGGATGTTAGATGAGCGAATCTACTGCAATGACCACTGAGTATTCCATGGGCCTGAAGGCTGACCTTTCTGGTCAAGTCGCCATTGTAACCGGCGCTTCCCAGGGGTTGGGGCGAGCGATCGCGCTCGCGTTGGCTGCGAATAATGCAACCGTCGCCTGTTTGGCACGGACAGAATCAAAGCTTCAGTCAACGGTTGAAGCGATCAGGGAATTCGGCGGAAACGCCGAAGCGTTTACCGGCGATGTTGGCGATCGACAAAGTGTTGAGAACGCCGTCGACGCGATCCATGAAAAGTTTGACAAGCTTGATATCCTCGTGAACAACGCGGGTATTACCCGTGACACCTTGTTGCCTCGCATGAGCGATGACGAGTGGGAGTCGGTGATTCAGACGAACCTGAGTGGCGCGTTTTATATGACTCGTGCCGCGTCGAGAATTATGATGCGTGCCCGCTACGGTCGCATTATCAATATTTCGAGCGTGTCGGGCCTGATCGGGAACGCCGGGCAAACCAATTACTCAGCATCCAAAGCAGGGCTGATTGGAATGACTCGCAGCCTCAGTCGTGAATTGGCGGGCCGCAAGGTAACCGTGAATGCTGTCGCACCTGGCTTTATTGAAAGCGAGATGACCGCAATCCTTGGTGACTCGATTGTTGACAAAGTCAAAGAGCGGATCCCATGCAAGCGGTTGGGTGATCCGGCGGATATTGGCGCGGCAGTGCTTTTCCTTGCCAGCCCGGCGGCTTCTTACATTACGGGTCAGGTGATCACGGTGGATGGAGGCATGATTGGGTAGCGAGATCGCTTCCTGGCGACTTGCCACTCAACCTGACGGCATCGAACTCGCATCGGACTTGATTCGGGCTGACGTAACTTCACATCAGCCCTGCGGTCGAGGCTTTGGTTGAATGGAAGCAGGTTGCCGAAGAGTCTCGTTCGGTTGGTCGTTATGGCATCAGGGTGGGTGCATTGGGAAACTTCCCCGATATTCCCGCTTTTGCAGGATTCTTCCAGTCTTTCCTGCTCGTGTTCAGTCGACTCCATATTGACCAGCCTTACAGAATTCCTCTATCTTGTGAGAAGTAAGGCAGAGGGACTTTGGGTATCCAGTCCAGCGGTTTTACTTATGGAACCTATATTCCGGCGGCTTTGGTTGTCGGTAGAGTTTAATACCCGCGAGCGGGTGACGTTTTAGGAGGATGGTAAAGGTGGCAGCTGTTGAAGAGCGAGTCCGAGACATCGTTGCGGAGCAATTGGGTGTCGATAAAGACAAAGTCTCTCCAGACACATCTTTCGTGAATGATCTGGGGGCTGATTCCCTGGACACCGTTGAACTGGTGATGGAACTCGAAGAAGAGTTCGACGTAAGCATTCCGGACGATGCAGCGGAGAAGATTCAGACGGTGGGTCAAGCCATCGCTTTTATTGAGAAGGCCCAGTCCTCTTAGTCACGTATTGATTCGCCGGGATCTTTTCCCGGCGACTTTTCAGTGATCTAGGCCCTTGGTGAGCACCCAGCATGAAGCGACGCGTTGTCGTGACCGGACTTGGCGTCGTAACATCGCTAAGTTGCAAGGTTGAAGAACTTTGGCAAAAGGTGCTCGCCGGCGAAAGCGGGGTTCACCCCGTCAAACTGTTTGACACCACCGACTTCAAAGTGAAGTTCGGCGGTGATGTCTATGATTGGGCCCCTATCGAATACATCTCTGCGAAAGAGATGAAGCGGATTGACCGTTTTACGCAATTCGCGCTCGTTGCCGGTACCGATGCGGTAACCGACTCGGGCATCGACTTTACGAAAGAAAAGCCATTCCGTTGCGGAGTCATTCTGGGTTCCGGGATTGGCGGTCTTACCGAGATTGAAACTCAGGTTGGGCGTCTGCTCAACAAGGGACCAGATCGAGTATCTGCTCTCACCATTCCCAAGCTCATGCTTAATGCTGCCGGCGGGAATCTGTCGATCAAATACGGTCTGCGCGGCATCAACTACACCGTGGCGACGGCTTGTGCCAGTGCAACGAACGCAATTGGCGACGCCCTCAAGGTCATTCAGGATGGCACTTGCGATGTTATGCTGACGGGTGGAACGGAGGCCGCTTTGACTCCGATGGGGTTGAGCGGGTTCCAAAATATGCGTGCGTTGTCGTCGCGTAATGACAATCCTCCTGCTGCCAGCCGCCCATTCGACGTCGATCGTGATGGATTCGTGCTTAGCGAAGGAGCCGGTGTGCTGGTTCTTGAAGAACTGGAGCATGCCAAAAGTCGCGGTGCCGAGATTTATTGCGAAGTCTTCGGGTTCGGTGCCAGTGCCGATGCCAGCCACATCACCCAGCCTGATGATCAGGGAAGCGGTGCGGCTCGGGCGATGTCCGAAGCACTCGCTGATGCCGGGATGACGCCTGAGCAAGTCGACTATATCAACGCACACGGAACGAGTACTCCGCTTGGAGACAAAGCCGAAACGCAAGCGGTCAAACGTGTCTTTGAAGACCATGCCTACAAGGTCAGCTTGTCGAGTACGAAAAGCCAGGTGGGGCATTCGCTGGGTGCCAGCGGTGGTATCGAACTCGTGCTATCAATCAAGGCCATTCTCAACTCGATCGTACCGCCAACGATCAATCTCGATACGCCTGATCCGGATTGCGATCTGGACTATACGCCAAACACGCCAAAGGATCGGGAGATCAACGTGGCGATGAGCAACAGTTTTGGCTTTGGCGGTCACAACGCGTCGGTTGTGGTTGGCAAGCTTCGCGATTAAGGATCGTTCGAGAAATTACTGCCTGATCTTCCTCCGTCTTTCCCGCGCAGGCGGGAATCCATTGAATCGGATTGGCTTTTTGATGCAGGGAAAGACATTGGGCGTAATACGCCTCGAGTGGGTCCCCGCGTGGGGTGTTGTAAATTCGATATTGCGTGGCATTTGTGCTCACGCCAGATTTATTGCAGCCGCTTGCCTGACCTCGGGCGCTTGCCCCAAGCAACCCTCCTCCGACGCAGTGGTGTCATGCGAAGAATGAGCAGGGCATACCACGCGTCGCGTGAGGAGACATCTGAGTATTCCGCAAGGCCTTTTGCCGGATTTTATTGCATTTCGAGATACGGCGTAATCTCGGGTATTCGCTTCTTGAGATTCTGGATGTACCG